>JBBQKP010000017.1:0-28233 GCA_038326995.1 Tepidisphaerales bacterium | reverse complement strand
GCGTGAATTTTTTGCGACCGCGCCTGTTCGCCGTCGAAAGTAAAAAGAATCTCGTCGTCATCAATCGTCGCGTGCAGGTGAACAGGTCGCTGCCAGACGCGAAAGACGTTGCGTAGCGTTTCGTGCGCGAACTTGATTTCGATATCCAGGCCGTTGTGTTTGTGGGCAAGATACAGCTCGCCGCGATTGCGATAATTGCCGTCGAGAACGTAAATGAACGGCCTGCCGAGATTGGTCAGACGATACAACAGTCGCTGGCGGATTCGGTTCGGATCGCGGCTGACGATTTTGATCTGCCCGGTGTGCGGGTCTCTGCCGTACTCGTAGTACTTGTGTTTCTCGATGAACTCATCGGTCATGAATTCTTCGATGAAGCTCACGTCGTTGTAGATGCGTCTGACTTCGAAAATTTTCTCTCTGCCCTGACCGAGGCCCGTGTCCCATCGGTCCTTCGCGCCGAGGTCGGTCGCGGTTTCGTAGTCTCTGCCGAACTTGCCTTTGTTCCAGCGGTCTTCGATATCGCGAAAGAGATCGAGCCCGATCTTGTAGGGGTTGAATCCGCCGGGCGGCATGTGCACGGTTCCGCTGTGGTGGTCGGCGTAGTCGATGACTTCGCTGGCGTCGAGAAAGTGCCGCGTCATCAGCGTGCTGTGCCAGAAACTGGCCCAGCCTTCGTTCATAACTTTGGTCATTCCCTGCGGCGCGAAGTAGTAAGACTCCTCGCGAATGAGCGAAAGAATGTCGGCCTGCCAGTCGTCGAGCCTGGCGTGATCGAGAAGATATTGAAGGACGTCGCGCGTGGGCCTGGCGGGCGTGATGCGGCGAGTGCGGCTCGCCTGTTCGCGCAGTTTTTTTTCCTCCGCGGCGATGACTTCGGGCGGGTTGATCCAGCGGTCCATGTAGTCTTTTGCTTTGAATTTTCCCGACGGACGATCAACGCCCGCGCCTTTTTCCACCGGCTTTTCTGGCGGATTCTCCATCGGCCCGCGATTCATGAACATGCTGTGCGGGTCGATCAGGTCTTCGATTGATAAGCAGACGTCGAGCCATTTTTCGACGACCTCCAGCCCCAGCCGCTCAATGTGCTTTCGCACGTGCGTGCTGTGGTTGGCCATCTCGTCCATCATCTTACGATTGGTGGCGGCGAAGTAGAGATTGTTTTTGAAGAAGTCGGCGTGGCCGTAGACGTGTGCGATGACGAGCTTCTGATCGACCAGCGCGTTGCTCTCCTGCAGGTACGCGTAGCACGGATCGTTGTTGATGACCATCTCGTAGATTCGGCCAAGCCCGTAGTGGTGCTGCTTGCGAAGCCGTTCGTATTCCATGCCGAAGCGCCAGTGCGGGAAGCGCTGCGGGAAGCCGCCGTAGGCAGCGATCTGGTTCATCTGCTCGTAATCACACATCTCAAATATGACGGGGAAGAAATCGAGCCCGTAAGCGCGGGCCTGCTCACGAATCTGCTTCTTGGCGGCGTTGAGTTCCGGCGGGAACGCGGCTTGCTGGCGTGAGACCATGACGCCATTGTATCAAAGGTGAGCGTTCGGTTGTCGCTTATGTCATGAAATGTCGTCGGCAATAATCAATTCGCACCCGGCCTGCTTGATATCGCGTTCCAACTCCACCGGCGGCGGGGCGTCTGTGACGATGGTCGAGACGCGATCCAGATCGCACAGTTTGGCCAATGCCTGCTGTCCGAACTTGCTGGAATCGACGAGCAGCACGCGCCGCTGCGCCTGACGCATCATCTTCAACTCGGCCTGCACCAGAAGCTGATTCTGATTGTAAAGCGTCGTGCCGCTGATTCCCGCTACGCTGAAAAAAAGCGTGCCGGCGTGTACGTCGTCCAGTGCGCGCTCGGCCATCGGTCCGAGTAAGACGCCGTAGCGCGGATACATGAGCCCGCCGAGCACGATCAGTTCGACGCGGTCGTCGCTGGCGAAAACTTCGGCGATGGGCAGAGAGTTGGTGACGATCTGGAGTGATTGCCCCGCGAGCTGTTCTGCAAGGAAGAACGTGGTTGTTCCGCCGTCGATGAGAAGCGTCTGGCCGCTCGATACGAGCCCGGACGCCGCCCGCGCGATGCGTTGTTTCGCGGCCGATTGTGCGCCCAGTCGCTGTGTGAAGGCGTACGGGCGATTGGCCTCTGCGGTTTTGGTGTCGAGCGCACGTCCGTCGCTGCCGACCCAGATCACACCGCCGTGGACGCGCTTGACCAGTCCGATTCTTTCGAGCGCGTCCAGGTCACGTCGAACCGTCGAAGCGGAAACGTTCAGCTCGGCGGCGAGCCTCTCGAGCGCAACGGTGCCCAGGGCCTCGACGAGTTGCTTGGTGCGATCCTGACGTTGTGGTGGAAGCATGTTGGGTTGTAACATTTCGGCCGGGTGCAACGCCTTCGTATGTTTTGGGTGGCACAGCTTTGTATCCAAAGCTGTGACGATCGCATGAACCGCTATGCCTACTCCAAGACACAGCTTCGAGTACGAAGCTGTGCCACCCTAGGTCATGTTCTTTGCATTCTCTTGAGGCAACATATTGAGTACGAGTCGCGTGTTGGGCTAGATACTCGCCATGATTTGATCGGTGATGGTTTGCACGAGCTGCTCGGTGTCGGCATGAGAAAAATGCTGCGGAGCAAGGCTCTCGATCGCACGTTCGAGCGGGCTATTGCCAGAGTCAGCCGTCGAACCGCTTTGCGACGCGACCATGGTCCGCGACCTTCCGCTGCCCGCGACGCGCTGGAGAAAATCGCTTGCGGTGCATGCGATTGCGCCGGCCTTGGCTTCAGTCGTTCGCGGGTCGGGCAGGCCGAACCGGCTCTTGAGCCCGATGAGTTCGCTCATCTCTGGGCCGCTCAGCAGATTGACGCTGCCGAGCTGTTTGGCCAGCAGCAGAATTCGCGTGTAGGCGTCGATGATTTCGAGTTTGTAGTAGCATTGTTCGAGATCGACATCGAAGCAAACCACGCCGTGATTGCCCATGACAATCGTGTTGCTGTCCTTGACGTACGGCAAGATGGATTCGCCAAGGCGCGTGTCGCCCGGCGTGACGTATCGCGCTGTTTTCACGGGCCCGAGAAACACCTCGGCCTCGGGGTGAATGCACGTGGGAATCTCCACTCCCGCGACCGCGAACGCCGTCGCGTGCGGCGGATGAGAGTGAATGACCGCGTTCACGTCGGGCCTGGCTTTGTAGATCGTCGCGTGCAAAAGAAACTCGCTGGTTCGTTTTCTCTTGCCTGAAATCTGCTTGCCGTCCGCGTCGACAACGCACAAATCGTCGGGCAGCAAATTTCCTTTGCTGATGCCCGTCGGCGTGCAGATAAAACGATTCGGGCCCATACGAAAACTGTGGTTGCCTTCATTGCCCGCGCAGAAACCCTTGGTCCAGATTCGCCGACCGATGTCGCAAAGCTGTTGCTTGATTTTGTATTCGCTGACGAATTCTTTAGTCATGGTTCACCTGTTTGAGCGCGACGGGATTGATGTAAACCTCATCGAGGATGGCGGTCGTGAGTGCGTCGATGGGCACGCGTTTTTCTGGCAAGAACGGGGCGGACGCTTCGCCTGATTCGGTGAAGGCAACGGTGTCGCCGATGCCTGCGCCGAGTTGATCAAAAGCGACGAGCGATTCGCTGGTTCGCCTCTCGCCGTTTTGCAACGCGAAACGGTCTTGTGGTTCGATCATCAAAAATCGCCCGCCCGTGAGCGATGAGTAACCGCGTGAGAGGACGACGTTGCCTACGACTTTGCCGATCCTCATGGCCGCACCTCGAGTTGTGACTGAACGTCGGCAGAAATCGGCCTGATTCCGCGGCAGAAGTGATTGATGAGGTT
Source organism: Tepidisphaerales bacterium (assembly GCA_038326995.1). Classification (GTDB taxonomy): domain Bacteria; phylum Planctomycetota; class Phycisphaerae; order Tepidisphaerales; family Tepidisphaeraceae; genus JBBQKP01. The sequence goes on along the minus strand of JBBQKP010000017.1, from coordinate 24,400 downwards.
GGACAGCACGGCGAGCGGCAAGGCAGCGGGTTCGATGATGAGCACGTTGGCGGAGGCCTGATTCAGCGCGGCCTTCAGCGACGCGAGCGACGTCGCGACGACGGCGCGCACGGATTGATGTCGGTTGGCGAGAATGGTCGCAAGGCCCGCATGTTCGACCACGATGATCGAACCAGAGCCGTTCGAAAGACCGAGTCGAAGAGCGATCATCTTGATGGCGTGCAAAACCTGTGTCGGCTCCTCAGGAATTCCGATCGGTTGCAACGAGAACTCGCGAGATGCGTTCATGATCGCGGCCTTGGCAATGCCGCTGGGAGTGCCGCACCAATAGGTGATCGATGCCGCATTTGACGACGCATGTGTTGGCACATCTGACGGCACAGTACTGCTTCGAGAATTGGATTCGTGTTGCGTCTCAGACTTCGGGGGCGAGACGATCGGCGTGATCTGATGCAGGCGCAGAAAGTCTATCGCCAGCGGAGTCAAACGAGCGCCCGCGGGCAGCGCGATCGTGCCGCTTGCACGATGTTGGTCTTGAAGTTGTCGGGCGGTGATGAACACGTGTTGATCAATTTATTATTCGTCGATTACTCATCCATTACTGATCGATGAGTCCGCAAACGAAGTAGCGAACCGGGCTCTTCGGATTGTTTACGAGCTGGCGAGCGTGCTTGCCGTCGCTGTTGAGAACGACGTTTGTTCCCGCGCCAGCGCCGATCAAGTCGACCGCGAGAATCGGGTCGCCCAGGGCTCGCCGATGGATGTCGAGCGGCTGCACGATCAGCAGCTTGCACCCTTCGAGCGATGCGTGCTTGACGGTTGCGGTAGCGTGGCCGATGACAGTGCCGAGAAGCATGGTGAAGTTTCCGCCGGACTGTTTAGATCGTTCGCAGTGAATTGGTGATTGTGATTCGGCGAGACCTTGTGAACGTGAGCGGTGTGGTGATTCCTTCGCCGGTCGGCGTGGCGATCGAAAAACTTCCGTACCCTTCGCCGCCATTGCCCAGGCCCGCGACGCTCGGCCCGTTGGCGACGAAGATGGTCGTGCCCGCGCGCCGTGCGAACGTCGTGATGGTGTCGAGATTTCGGCTGTGGATGATCGCGGTGTGCCGGTAGCCGTGCTCGCTTTCGATCGCGCGGTCGATCGCCTCGTTCACATTTTTACACCTGACCAGCGGCACGAACGGCATCATCTGTTCGACATGCACGAACGGATGACTCGCATCCGTCTCGCCGATCAGCAGTTCGACGTCGGCGGCGATCATCGCGTTTGCGGCGGCGGCGAGCGTCCGCGGGTCCTTGCCGATGAAGCCCTTGGCCGCGTGCGGTTTGCCGTCCTTGGGGTCGATCGGCATGGCGGCTTTGGTCAGAGCGTCGACCTGCGCGGGCGTAAGCATGTGCGCTTTGTTTTTCTTGAACTGCTCGACCAGCGCATCGAAAACAGATTCGACGACGAAGACCTGCTTCTCGCCGATGCACAGGAGATTGTTGTCGTAAGCGGCGCCGCGCACGATGCATCGCGCGGCGTTTTGAAGGCACGCGGTTTCGTCGACGACGACTGGCGGATTGCCGGGGCCAGCCACGATCGCGCGGGTTCGCGCGGCCAGCGCGGCGCGAGCAACGGCCGGGCCGCCCGTGACGACCAGCAGCGACACGTCGCGATGCGCGAAAAGTTGCTCTGCAGATTCCAAAGTCGAAGGAACGATCAGGCCCAGCAGATGTTCGATGCCGAACTTCTCGGCGATCTGGCGGTTGTATTCTGTGACGGCGACTGCAGCGCAGTTCACTCCGCCCGGGTGGGCGTTGAACACCACCGAGTTTCCCGAGGCGATCATGCTGATCGCATTGGCGGTGAGCGTGGGGATGGAGTGAGTCACGGGGGTGATTGCGCCGATGACGCCGAAGGGCGCGAACTCATCCAGGCCGATTCCGTTGGAGCCGGAGAACGCGTCGGTTCGGAGAAACTCGATTCCTGGAATGCCGCGAAGCATGGTGAGCTTTTCGATCTTGTGATCGAGTCGGCCGATCCTGGTTTCTTCGAGTTCGAGCTTTCCCCATTCGGCCGAGCGTGCGAATGAAGTGTCCTTGAAGATGCGGATGATCGCATCGCGATCTGAGAGGGTGAGCCGCAGAAGTTTATTCTGTGCTTCGACGGAGGCTGCGACGGCGTCGTTGACGCTGGCATGCACGCCGAACCGGCCGGACGTTGTATTAGGTTTTGAAGTCGGCTGGCTCGAAGCGGGCGCGGCGCGGTTGCCGAGTCGTCGCAGCACTTCGCCGACGACATCCTGTGTGAGTTGTGGTGTGAGTTGTGCGTTCATGACTTAGCCGGTTTAGCGGGTGTATTGCCGGCCAGTGTATTGTCCACCAGTGTATTGCTCACCAGTGTTTTGCCGGCGTAGGTTGCGGTGTCGACGATGCCGATGACCAGCGCGTCGGCCGGGAGCTTGGCGGTGCTTTCGGTCATGCGAGCGCTGCTGCCCTGAACGACGAGAACGATCTGCCCCTCGCCGCAGCCGACGCTGTCGAGTGCGACGATCGCGCGGCCCGTATTGCCGAGTTCCTTGGGCCGTTTCTTGTCGTCGTAGGTGACGCAAAGCGGCTCGACGATGAATAGCCGCTGCCCGCTAAGGCTTTTGTCCTTTGCGGTGCAGACGACGGTTCCGGTGACGCGTGCGAGGAACATGATTGAGTGGAAAAGTGAAGATCCAGTTTGAACAGGCAAAGCGAATCGAAGCAGTCATTCGCATTACATCTTCGCGATGTCGGCGTGCGGGCGTGCGATGACGTGCACGCTGACGACTTCGCCGATCTTGCCGGCGGCTTCGGCACCCGCATCGACCGCGGCGCGAACGGCAGCGACGTCGCCGCGAACGGTGATGGCGACCAGTCCGTTGCCGACCTTGTGCTTATCGACGAACGTGACGTTCGCACTTTTAAGTGCGGCATCGAGTGCTTCGACGGCGGCGGCGATTCCCTTGGTTTCGATTAGTCCGATGGCTTGGCTCATGGTGGTCTCGTGGTTGGTAAGAAGAGGAAAACAGAAGTTGATTAGGCAGTTATTTCAGCACTGAGAACTTGAACGGTTTGTTGCGCGACGACGAGCTCTTCGTTGGTCGGCATGATCCAGATCTGGGCGCGGGATGAGTCGGCGTTGATGCGGAATTCTTTGCCGCGTGTGGCATTGAGTCTTTCGTCCAGGACGATTCCAGCGAAGGCGAGATCGCGGCAGATGAGCTGTCGAATCGCAGCGCCGTTCTCGCCGATGCCCGCGGTGAAGGCCAGGAGATCGCATCCGCCGCACGCGACCATTGCCGCGCCGATGTGGCGGCGAACGTCTTCTATGAATGCGTCGATCGCGAGTCTTGCGCGCGTGTAATTCTGGTCGTTGTCATTGGCGGCGGCGATCTCGATGTCTCGCATGTCGTTCGATACGCCCGAGATGCCGAGCAGGCCGGATTTTTTTCCCAGCGTCTGGAAAATGTGATCGAGCTGCATGCCCGATGCGAGGAGTTTAAGCAGGGCGAACGTGTCGAAATCGCCGACGCGATTGTTGTGCATCACGCCGGTCTGTGCGGTCATGCCAAAGCTGTTGTAGACGCTTTTCTGATCGACGATGCCGGTGACGGATGACGAACCGCCCAGGTGACAACTGATGACTCGACGGGTGGCCGGGGCGAGTTCATGAGCGCGGCCCGCGATGTAGCGGTGCGAGGCGCCGTGGAAGCCGTATCGGCGAATTCCAAACTTCTCGAACCACTCGTAAGGCACTGCGAAGATTTGTCGGGCGAGTGGAATGGTCTGGTGAAAAGCGGTTTCGAACGCGGCGACTTGCGGCACGTCGGGAAGTTTTTCGGCGAACGCCTTCATCGCGCTGATGTAGGGCGGGTTGTGGGCCGGGGCGACGTCTGCGAATTCCTGCATGGTGTCCAGGACGTGCTGTGTGACGCGGACTGCGCCGCTGATCGGCCCGCCGTGGACGGCCTTGAAACCGATCGCGTCGATTCGCGGCAGGTTGGGCAGAATGTGACTGATGACGTGGGCGTGATCAGAAAAATTTATGCCGGTCTGGGTTTCAGTCTGGCCGATTCGCTCGAAGCTGCCCTTGGCGATCTCCGTAAAATTCTTGTCCGAGTCGAGGACCTTGAACTTGAAGGAGGTGCTGCCGAGGTTGGCGACGAGTACGTTCACGCGAAGTGGAGGAGCGCTGAAAGTGCAGAGGCAAACACCTTGCGGGGGAACCTTACGCGGAGAACCCGGCCAGGAGGTCGGAGTGCGGGCGCGCAATGACGTGTGATGCGATCAGCGTGCCGACTTTTTGTGCGGCGGCGGAGCCCGCATCGACGGCGGCCTTCACACTGCCGACATCGCCGGTGACGATGGTGGTGACATATGCGCCGCCGATCTCGATCGTCTTGACGATCTGAACGTCGGCGGATTTGAGCATGGCGTCAGTCGCTTCGACGACGCCGACCCAGCCTTTTACTTCGATTAGTCCGATTGCCTGGCTCATGGTTTTTTTTCTGTTGAGATTTGAGGTGCGGGAGAAAGAAAAAAGTGCGTTGAAGAAGTATTACTTTTTAGAAGCGACGGGCTTCTTGGGAAGCATGTCGGAGAGTTCGTCGTGCGGGCGCGGGATGACGTGGACGGCGACGACCTCGCCGACGCGGCCCGCGGCTTCTGCGCCGGAGTCCATGGCGGCCTTCACCGCGGCGACATCGCCCGAGATGAACGCACTGACCAGGCCGCTGCCGGCCTTGTCGTAGCCGATCATCTGGACGTTCGCGGATTTGAGCATGGCGTCGGTTCCTTCGATGAGGGCGACGAGACCGCGTGTTTCGAGAATTCCGAGTGCTTGGCTGGCCATGTGAGTTTGTCCTTGTAAGGATGCGAGTGAAGACGAAAGGGTGTCGAAAAATTAATTGAGTAAGTTAGAATTTGGTCAGTTCGAGTCGGGTTGCGGATTCGAGGTCGGCGGCGTTGGCTTCGTCGGTATCGATGTGAATTTCGAGGATGACTTTGGGGTGGTGCCGCACGACGAGATTGTCGAAGGTGATTCCGCACGGGCCTTCGATTTTGAGCTTCATTCGCTCGCCGTCGCGAACGTTGAAGTGCGTCATGTCGGCCTGCGACATGTGCACGTGTCGCTGTGCGCGGATGACGCCTTTTTCGAGCGTGATCGAACCGGCCGGGCCCAGGAGCGTGATGCCGGGCGTGCCTTGGTGGTTGCCGCTGATTCGCAGGGGAAGATCAAGGCCGAGATACACGCCGTCGGTGTAGGAGAGTTCGACCTGTGTGTAATTGCGGCAAGGGCCCAAGATGCGGACGTTAGGGATGATGCGCTGTCGCGGGCCGACGACGGTGACGACCTGCTCGCTGGCGAATTCGCCGGCCTGGTAGAGGTCTTTGAGCTTGGTGAGTTTCGAGCCCGGGCCGAAGAGTCGTTCGAGGTCGGCCTGGGTCACGTGGATGTGACGGGCGGAGACGTTGACGACGAGCGGATTCGGCAGGGGACTAGAGAGGGAATTGGAGAGGCCTGATGCGGGAGAGGAACTCCTGGCGCGGCTGAGCTTTTCGTTGAGGACTTGCCGAACAAGGCCTTCAACCTCTGCCCGGGAAGGCTTGTGCGATGAAAGGGTGCTGGTCGAGGTCACGTCAGGAGTCTGACAGGTTGTGATAGAAAGTCAAGTCTTTATGATAGAATTTGACAGTTGATGCGAAATCTGGTGGTAGATAATGACTGAATTATCGGTCGGCATGACGAATTTTCGGTCTGTCGCGGATATTCATGCACGCGTAGGCGACTTGCTCGCGAAACGTAGGAGTGATCGCGTGAGACGATCTGGCGGTGGATCAGCTAGGAATCGGCACTCGCCGCGCTATGATGCGGCCATGTCAAATGAAGCGGTGCGAACGGATGCGACAACGGATGCGACAGCGGACGCGCCAGTGATGAATATCTCTGCGATTGTCGTCGGTTGCGGACGGATGGGCAGGCTCCACGCGCGGGTCTACTCGCAGATTCCGGGCGTGACGCTTGTGGCGGTGGTTGATGCGGACCAAGAGACGGCAGAGTCGGTGGCGGGGGATTACGGCGCCAAGGCGTATGTGAGCGTCGAAGAAATGCTGAAGGCAGAGATGCCGATGACGGACGTCGTGGTGGCGACGGTCGCGGTGCCGACCACCGCGCACCTCGCCGCGGCGGGTGCGTTGATGCGCGCGGGCGTGTGCGTGCTGGTCGAGAAGCCGCTCGCGGCCAATAGCGCGGACTGTGCCGAGCTGGTCGCGATCGCAAAAGAGACGGGCCTGACGACGATGGTCGGCCACATCGAGAGGTTCAACCCTGCTGTTCGCGCGCTGACACAATTGGGAAACGAAACGGGCGAAGGACTGGGCGAGGGATTGGGTGACAGTTCGGGCATTTCGCCCGGTTTTATCGAAGTCACTCGCATCAGTCCGCTGACGTTCCGCTCGATCGATGTCGGCGTCGTACTGGACATGATGATCCACGATATCGACATCGTTCTGCAACTGGCGAAGAGTGAGGTGATGCGGGTCGAAGCGACGGGCGTGCGCGTGTTATCCGAGGCGGCGGAGGATGTCGCAAACGCACGCATCACTTTCGCGAACGGGTGCGTCGCGAACCTGACGGCCTCCCGTCTTGCGATGAAAACCGAACGCAAGCTGCGCGTCTTTTCAGATAGCGCGTATGTCTCGCTCGACTATCAGAAAAAGTACGGCATCTGCATTCGGAAAGGGAAAAATCTACAGGCGATTCGAGACGTGGTGGACAAAATCCGCACGGGCGAGATCGATGATATTTCGCAGGTCAATTACGCGGACCTGATCGAAATTCAGGAGCTGAACATCGATGACACCGAGCCGCTGCGTGCGGAGCTGGACGCGTTCGTGGCGGCAGCGAGGGAGAAAAGGGCGAGCCCGGTTCCGTTCGAGGATGGACTTCGCGCAGTCGAGATCGCCGAGCAAATCGTGGCGGCGATACCGACGAAATTGGTGTGAGAAAAGTTGGGAGACGACAATGGTCTGTTTTCGAGGAGCCTGCCAAAGATGAAAAATGGCCTGGTTGACAATCAAGTGGGGCGAGTTACTGTTCGCTGAGCAATGCAAAAGCGTTCCGTCATCTCCTGGCAAAGCTTCTTTTTTGGTGGTTATTTTACCACCCGCATTCAACGCTTTGCCTGAGTCATCGTTCCGTAAGTCAAATAGACCACGACGAGCCTCGGACAAAGTCCCGAGGCTTTTTCTTTATTCTCACGCTCTTAGACCCCAATTCCTGCCACCATCACCCATGTCCTACTGGCGAATTCAACATCACACATTTGCAAGCGGAGATTTCCAATGATCATCGTTATGAAACCCAATACGCTCGACACAGACATTCAGCACGTCTGTCAACTGGTAAAAGACATGGGACTTAAAGGCCAAACAATTGTCGGTTCAGAGCGCACGATCGTTGCGTGCGTCGGGAATGATCGCCTCGTGGACAAGAGCGCGATCGAGGCCGCCAGAGGTGTGGAGAAGGTCGTGCCGATTCTCGCGCCGTATAAGATGGCGAGCATTGAATTGAAGAAGGAGCGCAGCCAGATCGAGCTGCTCAGGGGCAAGCCGCACACGATCATCGGCGGGACGAAGGTGGGCGTGATCGCGGGACCTTGCTCGGTCGAAGGGCGCTCGCAGATTCTGGAGATCGCGCACGCGGTGAAGGAATCGGGCGCGATCGCGCTTCGCGGCGGGGCGTTTAAGCCCAGGACCAACCCTTACAGCTTTCAGGGCATGGCCATCGAGGGGCTGAAGCTGCTGGCTGAGGCTCGTGAACAGACCGGCCTTGCGATCGTGACCGAAGTCATGTCGATTGATCAGATCGCGGCGTGCGTCGAATATGCCGATGTACTTCAGGTCGGCGCCCGCAATATGCAGAACTTTAATCTGCTTTCGAAACTGGGCGAAACCAACAAGCCCGTGTTGCTCAAGCGCGGAATGGCGGCGACCTTGGAAGAGTTTCTGCTGGCGGCGGAGTACGTGATGGCGGCGGGCAATCAGCAGGTGATTCTTTGCGAGCGCGGAATCCGCACGTTCGAGGACTACGTTCGCAACACCCTGCCCCTGGCGATCGTACCCGAGCTGCATCGCCTGTCGCACTTGCCGGTCGTGGTGGATCCGAGTCACGGCACGGGCAAGAGCGCGCTCGTGCCTGATATGTGCCGGGCCTCGGTGGCCGCGGGTGCGGACGGGCTGATCATCGAAGCCCATGCGGATCCTGAGCATGCGATGACCGACGGCGCGCAGAGCGTGACGCCGAAGGTGCTCAATGAAATTATGGCGTCGATCAAGCGTGTCGCGCAGGCCGTCGACCGTGACGCCTGATGTTCGCGGGCGCCCGCAAACGCCGACAATTTTCACGCGCCAAACTCTCATGACTTTGATAACACCACAGAACGTGATCGTCGTGAACAAGGTCGTGAAGACCTACGACGGACGCGTGATTCTCGATCAGATCGATTTGCAGGTCAGGCAGGGCGAGACGCTTGTGATTCTCGGTGGAAGCGGCTCGGGCAAAAGCACGCTGCTGCGGCTCATGACCGCGGGCGTGCGGCCCGACGGCGGAGACATCGTTGTCCACGGTGAGTCCATCGCGAAGATGAACACCAAACACCTCGACGCCTACCGCAAGTCGATCGGCGTGCTGTTTCAGTCCGGCGCGCTTTTCAACTCGATGAGCGTTTTTGAAAATGTCGCTTTGCCGCTTCGCGAGCACACGAATCTTCCCGAATCGACCATCGAAGTGATGGTGAAGATCAAGCTCGAACTCGTCGGTCTGCGTACGCACTCGGAAAAGATGCCCGCACAATTGTCGGGAGGCATGAAGAAACGGGCCGGGCTTGCGAGGGCGCTGGCGCTTGATCCGAAAATTCTGTTTTATGACGAGCCGAGTGCCGGGCTCGATCCTGTCACTAGTGCCGAGATCGACGATCTTATTATCGGTCTGAACAAGCGACTGGGCGTGACGAGTGTTGTGGTGACACACGAGATGGATTCGGCCTTCCGCATCGCAGACAGAATGGTGCTGCTGGATCGCGGCAAGATGATCGTCAGCGGGACGCCCGACGAAATGAAGAACAGCGCCGACCCGCTGGTGAAGCAGTTCGTGTACGGCCTGACGACCGGCCCGCTCACCGAACGCCGCCTGGCAGGGGGATATGAGGCGGATTTATTGGAAGGGTGAAGAGTTGAGAATTTACATGCCACGTAGCACGGCCAAGGTCGGCGACGTCCTACGTTATGCATGTGTCATTGCGACTCCTGAGCTTTATGTGCCGATACCCTTTGTAGTTCATAAAGTCCGCAATAAATTCTCGCGCTGAAAGTTTGGAGGGCGGCAGTCCCTGCCGCCGGAGACCAAAGGTTCGGCAGAAGCGTCATAGAGAGACGCCCTGAAGAGCCCTCCAAAGTCGTTCGCGGGAACTTACTCGGATTCGTATGAGCGCGTATGAATGAACCATGAATGAACCATGAATGAACCATGAATGGACCGGGCAACATCAATGATAGGCCGGAGCTTTCGCCTCGGGTGCAATCACCCGAGGCGGAATCCGCATTGGTGGCAGAGCCCAGCGATACGGTTTCGAGCGCGCTGGATTACGACACGAGGCAGGCATCGCGCGAGCAGGTTCTCAAGAGGCAGAGTCTTCAGGACCGCGCGGTAGGCGGCGCAGCGCTGCTGACGCTCAGCGGCATGTCGACCAAAGTCGTGGCGCTGCTGGCGAACATCATTCTGGGAAGGGTGCTTTTCAAAGACGACTGGGGTGCGATCGCCAGCGTGCTGATGGTGCAGTCGTTCTTCGGCATCATCCAGATGTTCGGCCTGCGTGACGTCCTGGTTCAGCAGCAGTCTCGTTTCAAGGCGAATCTGAACGCGGCATTCTGGCTGAGCATCGGGCTGGGTGTGGTGACGACTCTGGCCATGGTGCTGACGGCCGGGCCGGTATCGAGGCAGCTTGCCGACAACAATGTCAGTGCCGATTACTTCAAGTATTTGATCTATATCTTCGCGACCAAATGTCTGATCGAGAGTCTGCAAAACGTGCCGCAGGCGTATTTGCAGATCAAGCTTCGTTTTAGAGAACTCGCGTTGATGAATGCGGTCGTGTCGCTGTTTCAGTCGAGTGTGGTTGTGGTGCTTGCGCTAAGCGGCGCCGGAGCGGGCAGCATGCTCGTCGCGATTCTCGCCAGCAGCACGCTCGCACTCTGCATAAGTTGGAGCTTGACCAAAGAACAGCTCGGCCCGCAACTGCGGTGGTCGCCCGATTTTTCGGCCTGGCTTCCATTGGCTCGATCGGGTGTATACCTCTTCGGCACGGCAATGGTGGCGAACTTCGTCGCCAACGGCGATTATCTCTCGCTCACGCAGATGACCACGGTCGCCACCGTGGGCGTTTATACGTTTGCCTTCACACAGGCGGTGCAGGCGAATGTGTTTCTGGTCGGCAGTGTGACGAGCGTGCTGTTTGCGACGCTTTCGAAGCTTGTTACCCAGCCCGAAGAGCAAAAGCGTGTGGCGGTGAGTTCGCTTTCGCTGCTCTCGATGGTGGCCGTGCCGCTGAATTTTTTGCAGGCGTCCGCCGCCGTGCCGCTGTTCAATCTGATTTTCAACAAGCAGCTTGATTCGGTGGTTCCGTTCGCGATTTTGTCGATCGCGATGGCGATGGGCATGATCGGCGCGCCCTCGGCCGCGTTGATGCGGGCACAGGGCCGTTTCGCATTTTTCTTCGGCTGGAATGCGGTGCACTCGACGCTGTTTTTGGGCGAGGCATTTCTCGCCGCCTACATCGGACGAAAATACGGCCTCGCCGCCGAGGCCGTCGCCGGGGCGGTTCTGCTTCACTACACCGTGTTCGGTGTGCTTGGCATGCGCATGGCTGTCGGGCCTTTGCCCGGATTCTGGAAGACGATTTTTCGTGCCGCGGGCATACCGATGCTGGCGTCTTTTGTGGGCGCTGTTGTCGCGCATTATTCGCTGGACTTCGTTCCCGCCCGACTCAACGGATCAAATCTCTTCCAGCTTCTATGGATCGTTTCGATCAATCTGCTTGTCTATCTCATTGCCGTACGATTGATCATGCCCAGAGAGTGGAACTCTATCTGTGAGCGAGCGCTGGCAATCTATCGGCGTAAGCGCGTGAAGCCCCGTGTCACATATCCCGCGCCGGGTGCTGTTTCGCGCTAAGTTGTTTTCGCACTTAACGCGACTTCAGTGCATCCAGGCGTGTTTAATTCGTTCAACCAGCGCCGCATTGTCTTGAATGGCGAATGGGTCGCCGCGCTCGTGGCGTTTCCAGGCGTCGGCGGTAAACCACTTCCAGACGAATACGCCGACCACAACGCCCGAAGCCCGCGTTTCTTCCAGCGCTATGGTGTAGAGCCTTTCCTGAAGCTTCGCATTCTCAGTTTCCACGGCATATTCCCACGGCTCCATCGCCGCCTTGTCGCTGAGCGTATAGCCCAACTCCGTGAAGCAGATCGGTCTATTGATCTTCTTGGCAAAAGTCACGAGCGATGCAAGTCGATTACGCCAGCCGGCCCGCACCTCTTCATCACTCGCGTTCCTCACATCCGCGACTGGCCAGTAGGCGTTGATGCCCACGCAATCGAGGTCTTCCCAGAACTCAATTTGCTTCCATTCCTCGAATGCTGCCGCGTAGACCAGTTTGCCTGTGTAAACCGTGCGAACCTGTGCGATCAACTTCTTCCATCGTTCAGTGTGTTTGCTGGTTCCTTCAAGTTCACACCCGACGCTAAGCGCTTCCGCGCCGCTTTCCTGTGCGAGTTTGGCATTGTCCATGATGTAGTCGGTGAAAGAGGCGAACCAGACGTCCCAGTCCGCGTCGGTGGTCATCGCGATTTCCATCGGCGACTTTCCTCGCGCGAATTCGCCGGACCATATATGCGGCTTGATCAGGACGGACATGCCCCGCTCGTGGGCATCTTTCACCACGCGAATCATGTTGTTGCGCGACATCGATCGGTCGCCCCCGAAGCTGAGGCCGGGCTGATTGATTTGGGGCATGTACGCGAATGGGTTGATCGCGATCCAGTTCACATTCAGATTTTTCAAGTTATCCAACTGCACTCTGCAAGCGTCTGATCCATAACCAAGATCGGCGCGATGAAGGTGAGCGAGCGTCATGCCGCGAACGGGCATCGGCTCTGTCGGTCGAGCGAAAACGCCCGAGCTGGATAGAAGACAGACGGAGATTAAGAGACAGATAAACGCTCGGTTAAATGTTCGTTTGGGCATTCTATGAATAAGTATAGGCGAAGAAGAAGTTTCGGTGCGCACGATCATTCATCGACGTAGGCGCGAGAGTGGCAAGTAATCGGCGGCTGGTGTATTGAAGCGGTATGCGAATCACTGTGTTGCACGGCGGGCCGAGTCAGGAGCGGGAAGTCTCGTTGGTTTCGGGCCGCGCGGTCGCGGAAGGCCTGAAGCACGCGGGGCACGAGGTCTTTCTCGCCGACATCACGCCGGGCGAGTTGTCCGCACTGGATAAGCCTTGTGATGTGGTGTTTCCGGCATTGCACGGCGAGTTCGGCGAGTCGGGCGAGCTGCAGGCGATACTCGAAAAACGCGGCATGGATTTTGTCGGGTCAGGATCACACGCCAGCAGCATCGCCATCGACAAACTCTCGACCAAGGAAGTCTGGGTCTCTCACGGCATTCCTACGCCCGCGTGGCGCACCGTTCGCAAAACGGATTTACAAGACGCTACGTCTAATAAGTCGCCTAACGCGTCGTTCAACGCTGGGTTTGACCAGCCCGCGGTCGTCAAGGCCCTCGGCTCGGGCAGCAGCATCGACGTGTTCGTCTGCAAGGACGCGAAAGACGTCCGGGCCTGCGTGGAGAAAGTCGTGACAGGCCACGGCAAGGCGCTGGTCGAGCAGCTCATCGTCGGAACTGAAATCACGGTGGGCGTGTTGTTTGATCGCGTGCTGAGCCCGATCAAGATCGAGCCCAAGAACGAGTTCTTCGACTTTGAAAGCAAATACACCGCCGGCGGTGCGAAGCATAACTTTGATACCGGGCTGCCTCCGGAATTAATTCAGCAAATTCAGCAGACGGTCCTTCGCGCTCACCGCTGTCTGGGATGTCGGCATCTTTCGCGCGTTGATGTCATGATCGATCCGGCCAATAATTTTTATCTGCTTGAAATCAATACGATGCCCGGCTTCACGCCCGTCAGCCTGCTGCCCGAAATGGCACAGAAGGAAGGCATCGGTTTCAGTGAGTTGGTCGATCAGCTCGTTCGTGCCGCGCGGTCTTAATGACTCGCCTTGGGGGGGCGATTCTTTTTTGGAAAAGCTCGGACTATGGGACGTCGAATTGTCTTCTGATTTGTCATGGAATTGCTAAAGATGTCCGCGCGCTGCTGGTCGATAGCTATGGCTCGGGCACTACTGCGAATTGTCGTGGTGCCAGTGCGTCGAAACGATATACAAGATCGATAATCGTCAGTCGCTCTCGTTCTCAAGCTATTTGTATCTCTCGCTCGAAGACATCAATGGCGGCCGATGGGTGAACACCCTCGCGTAGGTCGCCGACAATTACAAAGCCAAAGGCATCGCACCCAAGCTCGACAGATCGGTTGAGAATCAGTTTTGCCCTGAAATCACCGCATATTATGTGTATGTGATGTAAGATTTGGCCGATGAAGCAGGAGAGACGGCCGCGGCGGCGACCCCGTGAACGGGTGCGTTGCCCAGCGGATGTGGTTCGATAACTGATTCGCAAACGAGACAAATAATATGCCCCGTGACATCCCTATTGGCAATGGAAATCTGCTGATCAACTTCGACGATCGATATCAGATTCGCGATTTTTATTTCCCGCACGTCGGGCAGGAAAATCATGCCGGGCATCAGCCTTGTCACTTTGGTGTGTTTGTCGAAAACAGCGACGGCCGCGGCGGCAGGCTTGCGTGGACGACCGATCAAAGCTTCAAGATTCGCCAGCGCTATCTCAAAGACACGCTCACGACTTCCGTCGCACTCGATAATCCGTCGCTCGGCATTTCGCTTTACTGCAACGATGTTGTGGATTTCCACCGAAGCATCCACGTCCGCCGCATTAAGGTGAAGAATCTTGCCAACGAGGCGCGAAAAGTCCGAATCGTTCACCACCAGGATTTCAACATGTACGGCACGAAGATCGGCGACACCGCCTACTTCGATCCGGGCCTGACTGCGCTGGTTCATTACCGCAACGAGCGGTACATCATGATCACGTTCTACGACGACATGGGTCGGCAGCGTGTGGACGAATTCGCGACTGGAACAAGCGGCTTCGCCGGCGCTGAGGGAACCTGGCGTGACGCCGAGGACGGCCATCTTCAGGGCAATGCGATTGCGCAGGGCGCAGTCGACAGCACGGGGCTGATCTCCATCGACGTTCCCGCCAACGGCGAGCGCGAGTGTTACATGGTCATCATCGCCGCCACAAGCCGCGAAGAACTCGTCGAACTTCATGGCTGGCTCAAACAGCACCCGCCCGCCACCGTCATCGAGCGGACCAATGCGTACTGGCGTCTGTGGGTCAGCGGCACGAACATCAATTTCGGCAATTTGCCGACGAAGGTCGTCGATCTGTTCCGAAGGTCGCTTCTGGTCGTTCGAACGCAGGTCGACAATCGCGGCGCGATCATCGCCGCCAATGACACCGACATCATGCAGTTCGCGCGTGACACCTATTCGTACATGTGGCCTCGCGACGGCGCGCTCGTCGCCGACTCACTCGACATGGCCGGCTTTCCGGACCTCGCTCGTTCGTTCTTCACGTTTTGTCAGAAAGTCATTCGCCCCGAAGGCTACTTCCTGCACAAGTACAATCCTGACGGCTCGCCAGCGAGTTCATGGCACCCGTGGATGCGCGACGGCAAGCCAAGCCTGCCGATTCAGGAAGACGAAACCGCGCTGGTCGTGTGGGCGCTCTGGCGGCACTACTTCAGGTATCGTGACATCGAATTCATTCGCCCGCTCTGGGTCGATATCGTTCAGCCCGCCGCCGATTTCATGTGCGATTTTCGCGACACGCAAACCGGATTGCCGCTGCCCAGCTACGACCTCTGGGAAGAGCGTTTCGGCGTGCATGCGTTCACCGTCGCGACGGTATACGGCGGACTTCGCGCGGCGCAGCATTTTGCCGTCGCATTCGGTGACCGCGAGCGCGCTCAGAAATATAAACGCGCCGCAGACGAAGTTCGATCCGGTGCGGCCGAGCATCTTTGGTCTACCAAACACAATCGCTTCCTTCGAAGACTCATCGCACACACCGTCATGCCCGCCAGTGAGGGCGGCGAGGAAATCGCAAGCGAACGCCTCACCGGCGCGGGCAACTTCAACGCAGGCGCGGGGCGAACCGTTTACGAGGCAGACGAAACTGTGGATGCCAGCCTTTACGCGATCTTCAAATTTCACCTGTTCGACGCGGATGATCCGCGCGTCGTCGCGACGATGGACGCCGTCAAGGAAAAACTGTGGTGCAAGACCGACGTCGGCGGCGTAGCGCGGTACGAACGCGACTACTACCACCGCGTCACAGACGATTTCACACGCGTGCAGGGCAACCCGTGGTTCATCTGCACGCTCTGGCTGGCTGACTATCTGGTGACGTGCGCCAAGACGCCCGAAGAGCTCAAACTCGCGTTGCCGATCTTTCAATGGACGGCGGATCATGCCCTGGAGAGTGGCGTATTGGCGGAGCAGGTGCACCCGTTCACCAACGCGCCGCTTTCGGTGAGCCCGCTCACTTGGAGCCACGCGACCGTCGTCAGCACTGCCATGAAATATCTGGAGAAACTGCAGACCCTGTACACCGACGATACGGGAAGGCAGCTCTTTCAAGTTCGGCGGCCCGGGACGGTGGAGGTTTCGAGCCACGCGAGCTTCGGACCAAATGAGGCGATGTTCGAGAGTGCCGTGTCGCGAGAGACCGCATCGCCGATCGGGAAGTTTATGACCAAGCGACAATCAAGCGGCAACCTTGTGCTGGCGACGGTGAAGATCGACCAGAGCGAATGCATCGGCTGCGGTGCGTGTATCGCGCGGTGCGAGCAGAAGGTGCTGCAAAGTGTAGATGGCAAGGCCATGATCAATTTGCAGACGATCGATCAGTGCGACCTCGACGGCGAGTGCGTGCGGGTCTGTCCGACGCGTGCGGTGACAATCATGACCGACGATGTCGAGAATGTGGCGGCTTAAGAATGGCCTGGGTGATGGCAAAGGGTGAAGCGGACGCCAAAACAGCCGTGAATCACAAAAAAGAAACCGTCGTCCGGATTGCTGGACGACGGTTTCTTATAAACCTTGGTGTGATTTGGTGTGACGTGGTGTGCGACGTCTGACGATCAATTCGCGGAAACTTATGGTGTGGGCACTGGTCCAACAACGACATTGATTACATTGTCACCATCTTTGACGGTGATTTTCTGCTTCGCGCCGTTGCGACCCATACCAGCCCAGATGAGGTAGCTGCCGGGCTTAATGCCGGCAAACGTGAAGTTGCCCGAAGCATCGGAAGTGACCGATTTGACGATCACGCCCGGCTTTCCGCCTTGGATCAAATTCAATGCGCCCTTTTCGGCAGGAGCTGTAGGAGCATCAGCATCTGCGAAAGGGATGACCAGCCGGACGGCCATCGAAGGGACGACCTCACCTTTGGCGTTCTTAAGCGTACCTCGAATGGTTCCTCCAGCCGCCTGCAAGGTGTTTAGAGACTGCGGGGCAGTGGTAGCAACTGCCGCAAGAGCGAGCGGACCGGCAAAAGAGACCATGGCGACGGTCGTCATCGTTGCCACTGCGAAAACCGATGCGCGACGTACAGAATGGAAGCGGGGAGAGGAAAAAGTGTGTTTAGCGGAGGATTTAATGCTCATGATTTATAGGCTCGTCTAACTAACAACAAGTGAACTGCACGACTAATCAGATGCTCGAGAGATTGTCCCTCGCGTCTAAAGATGTTAGTTGATATCCGGCGTAAAGGCAACATCATTTTCTCCCCGCCGCTGGGATGAACAATCGGCAAAACAGCCGACCAGAAGTTCGGTGATCAATTTTAGTGAAACGCTTAGATGAAAAGGCTTGACTAAACGATTGCTCCTCTGTAACATGACACGGTCAGGAACCAATTTAGTCGCATCCCAATGAATGTTTAATGACCTTATTTCGGCTCTGGTCAAAGCCAATCATAAAGTTCTTTAGCGGGCTGTACGCTCGCAGGAGATGTTGTCATGGATTACGTTAATGATTCGGGCCTTAATTGGTCCAAAAAGCAGTCGGGCCAGTCAAAAAGTTTGTCACGAATCAGCGGGCACTCCGCGTTTACGCTTGTCGAGCTTTTAGTTGTCATCGGTATAATCGCATTGCTGATCGGCATTCTTTTGCCCGCACTCAATCGAGCTCGTGAGAGTGCAAGAACCTCTCAATGTCTCTCTAACAATCGAACGACGGCTCAGGGCTTTCACATTTTTTCTGCTGAGAACAGCGGCGGCGGCGCCGGCTCGGGTGGCGCAGTGAGCTCTGATCGAGGCGGCGAGGGCCTGGGCAAGGGCGGCGGCCGCATGCCCTGGGGTTTCCGCTATGTCAATCGCGCTCCTCTGGGCGCTGCCCGCTATCAGACACCCTCGTCCGTCGGTGGTCAGTCGTCGAACTGGGAATCTTGGTTTACTTCGGTCGGCAAGTATAGCGGATCAAAACGAAATGGAACCTCAACGGACTATCGGCCTGATCCCGGCTTTTTCAGCCGTCATACCGATAAGCTCGCGGCCAACTTCAAGTGCCCCTCGTCTGCCCCCGACTTCGAACAACAGATTCAATATTATGTGAATCCCGTGGTCTCGCCGGATTACGCGATTGAAGCTGCCGGCGAGGTGTGGTCCGCAGGTGACGCATCTCAGCGGCCTTATCAAGTTAATGGTCCGGCTCGTCTTAGTGATCTCTACCCCGACACAGCCCTGACGTGGGATACACAGTTGCTCGCTGGCATGCGTGGAGATGAGTCTCTTCCTTTCTTTGGCAGTCAATTCGGCGAGGCAGGTGGCAATAAGATTATTCCGAGCTATATCGATGCCGGCTACGCAGGGTACTGGCCTGAAGCGCCTGAGACGCGATATCGCTCTGCGAAGCGTCCGGGCAGTGTGTCGCTCCCCGACAACGAGGGCGTAAGCTATTGGACCGATGCGTTCATGGCGACGCTCCCCAATCCTGTGCCGTCTTTCAACGCGGATCTGGCTGGTAGCAACATCGTTCGCGCCATGATCGGAAACTTGCGTTTTCGTCACGGCCGATCGAACCAGGTCGCAGTCTCGTTCGCTGATGCCAGCGCCCGGACGTTCGAACTCAATAAAGGTCGAATTGGCACCGACGTTGACGGCCGGCCGTCATATGTTCTGGAATTCACCCGTGCAAATTACCGCATCAAATGGCCCTCTAACAAGCGTCCTTCGGTCACTTTCCCGTGATGTGTCAATGTCTTATGTCGCTTCGAAGGATCGAAAATTCTAAAATCCAGATCGTGTGGGCCGAGGTAAATCCTCGGCCCACATTTTTTTTCGCAATTCTTTCTGTGATGTTGCGCTCTCCCCTTTGCATTTGCGCCAGGGTTGCGAGAATCATCGCATGTCCAAGCCCCGCAACGAACTTCAGGCCGGTCTGTTTATTCTCGTTTCAGGTCTGCTCGCCGGGGGCGTATATCTCGGCGTTCGAGGCACGGGCATGTCACTCGAAAGCAAGTCACAGCACACGGTCGCTTTTGCTCTGAGCGACGACGTCGGCGGGCTTCGCGCGGGGAGTGAAGTGCGAATGGGCGGGTTGAAGGTCGGGCAGGTCACATCCGTGCGTGTTATCGCGACGGGCGAAACGCCCGAAATCGTTGCGGAGTTTTCGATCCCGCAGCGATTTTCGCTAAAGCCCGATGCACAAATCGAAGTGCAGGCGACGCTGACGGGCGCGGTGAATCTGAATATCTCGTCGCTCGGTATCGCACCGCATTCGACCGCGACCATGCCGGACGAAACGCCCTTTCGCGGCCGCGGGTCGGCATTGAATCGGCTCGTTTCCGAACTCGCGCTTGCGAGCACGGAAATTAATCACACGGTTCGCGACGTTCGCGGCGTGACGCTGCCGAAGGTCAACACCGCACTCGAACAGACAGGCCCGACGATCGACGCCATCCGCGCGACCTCGAACAATGCGAACGAGCTCATCACGCAGGCGCGGACCAAGGTTGAACCGATCGTCGAGCGTTACAACAAGGCCGCCGATGCTGCGACGGTGGCGATGACCGAAGTCGGCGAACTCGCGGGGGGCGGCAAGGCAGATTTTCGTCAGACCCTGGCGAATGCACGTCAGGCCACCGGCGATCTTAAAGACCGCTTGCCTGCACTTCTGGACAAGACGCAGCTTGCGATCGACGACCTTCGTGGATCGCTCGGCAAGGCGTCGGCCGCTTTGGAAGATGTGAAGGCGGTTGCGGTCAATGCCAGGGAAGCGACGGCATCGGCGCGGACGATTCTCACGACCAACCGCGGCCGAATCGACGAGATGGCCAAGAGCCTTCGCGACACGGCGACCAACCTCGAGGCCGCCAGTGTCGATATTCGCCGCAGTCCGTGGCGGCTTCTCTACAAGCCATCGGGCGCGGAAGTTGCGAATCTGAATCTGTATGACAGCGCCCGACATTTCGCGGAGGTAAGTCAGAATCTGACGGATGCGACGCTCGCACTGCGAGATGCCGCGTCGGACCCGGACGTCGATCCGAAGCAGATGGAAAAACTTGTGACCTCGCTCGATCAGGCGTTTGTCGATTTGAAGAAGGTGGAAGAGACGCTTTGGAATAGTTTGAAATAACAGGAAGCGGCGACGCGATTGCGGCGTGAGGTGCTATTGTTTTGCCATCATGAATGGAACTGCGAAGAAGGTGGCGGTCATCGGTGCGGGCGTGAGCGGGCTGGTGTGTGCGCGTCTGCTCGTCGGGCGAGGGCTTAATGTGGTGGTGTTCGACAAGGGCCGGGGCGTGGGCGGGCGTTGCAGCACGCGGCGGGTCGAAATTCTCGGCAAGCCGCCTATCTTGATGAGTCACGGCGTCGCGAGGTTTGAAAAACTTCCACAGCCGCTGCACGACGAATTGTTGTCAATCAGATTGATCGAGTCGGATTCGGATGTCGCTGATTCCTGGCGCGTTCGGGGCGGGTCGAGTGCGCTGTGCAAGCACCTTGCGGCGGGGCTGAATGTTCGACTATTGAAACAGATAAGTTCGATGAATCACGACGGCCGAGTTTGGCGAGTGGAAGATGTTGACGCCACGCACGAGGGCGAATTCGACGCGGTGGTGTTGGCGATTCCGGTGGATCAGGCGCGGATCATGCTTGGCGCGGGAGCGATGCAGAGCGAGCTCGAAAGCGTGCGAGTCAGGCCGGTGTGGGCGGGGCTGTTCGGGTTCGACAGCGCGATCGGCGAAGGCCGGAGCATGCCGTCGGGTGTTATCGAGCAATTCAACATCATGCCCGACGCCCAAGGCGACATGCGCGGCGTTGTTGTTCATATGAACGAAGCATGGACGCGCGAGCATCTTGAGCAGAGGGCCGAGGACGTGATGCCGCTGATTCAGAGTGCGGCGATGTTCGAGCGCGAGCCGACATTCGCGGCCGCGCACAGGTGGCGATACGCGCGCACGACCACGCCGCTGGGCCGGGCTTGTATTGCGGACATGGCAAGGCAATTGGTGGTGTGCGGCGACTGGTGTATGGGCGAGGGCGTGAAGGACGCCGTGCTGAGCGGTACTGCCGCGGCGGAGCGAATCATTGCGGATTAGTTGAAGACTCAGTTGATGGAAACTTCGCGAACGACGGGCTTGATTCCGAACACGCGTTGACGCGTCCATTCGACGACGACGAACAGTACGGGCGTGAAAAGCAGGCCGAGAATCGTCGCACCGAGCATCCCGCCGAAGACTGCGGTGCCGAGTGACCTGCGGCTTCCGGCACCCGCGCCGGTGGCGATGAGAAGAGGCACGACGCCCAGGATGAACGCGAAGCTGGTCATGAGAATCGGGCGAAATCTTTGCCGGGCGGCCTCGACTGCGGAGTCGACAATTCCCTTGCCCGCGGCCACGTTTTCGCGTGCGAACTCGACGATGAGGATCGCATTCTTCGCGCCCAGCCCGACGAGCAGCACAAGCCCGATCTGCGTAAAGATGTTGTTATCCAGGCCGCGAAATTTCAGCGCGACGGCCGCGCCGATGACGACCAGAGGCACGCTGAGAACGACCGCGAGCGGCGTGAGAAAACTTTCATATTGAGCGGCGAGGATGAGGTAAACAATCAGCAGTGCGAGTGCGAAGATGAGCGTGGGATTGGCGCGCTTGGAGGCGAGTTCTTCCTGAAGACTCAGGCCGCTGAAGGAGAAGCCGAATCCGCTGATGTCGGGCTGGCCGTCGGGTACGACGTCGAATTGTTTGAAGACGCCGCGAAAAATTTCCATGGCCTCTCCGCTGCTGGTTCCGGGCACGGGAATGACGTTGACGGCGGCGGCGGGGTACATGTTGTATCGGTTGATGCGTTCTGGGCCGAAGAAATCGCGGGTGGCGACGATGCTACGCAGCGGGACCATCGTGCCCGTGCTGTTGCGGACCTGAAGCTGGCCGATCTGCTCGGCGGATTGGCGAAACGGAGCGTCGGCCTGCACGCTGACCTGAAACGCGCGACCAAACGCCGTGAAGTCGTTGATGTACGAACTGCCTAAAAAGGTCTGAAGCGTTTCGAAGACCGAAGAGAGTGAGACATTCAGACGCTTGACCTTCTCGCGATCGATGTCGAGAAACATCTGCGGCACGCCGACTCGAAAACTGCTGAATGCGACCGCGATTCGTCCGCGATAATTGGTGTTTGCGTCGGCGAGTGCTTCGCCAAGAACCGTCGCCTGGCTGGTTCGTGCGGCAAGGACGTCGCTCATGCCGCGCTTGTCCTGGAGTCGCACGTCGACGCCGCTCGCGTTGCCGAGTCCGGGGATGGCGGGCAGAGAGAAGACGAGAAAGTTCGCGTCCTGAATCGGGGCGACTTTCGCGTTGATGTTGGCAATGATCGACGCGATGGACTGGCCTTTGGCGACGCGCTGATCCCACGGGTCGAGCACGACCCAACAGTTGCCGACGGAGCTTCCCTGACCGTCGAGCACGCTGAATCCGCTGAGGGCGACGACGTTTTTTACGCCGGGCACTTCTTTCACAAGAGTCGAAATGCGATTGACCAGGGCGCTGGTGCGTTCGAGCGAAGAGCCGTCGGGCAGGTTGCTGGCGACGACGATGAAGCCCAGATCTTCCTCGGGAACAAAACCTGTCGGCACGCTTATCAGTGTGAAGTACGTGAGGGCGAGGACGCCCGCGAAGGCCGCGAGCGAGAGCGGCGCTATGACGCATGTCAGTCGCGCGAAGGAAGCGTAGCCCGAGGTGACGGTGTCGAGAACGCGGTTGAAGCCGCGCGCGGGCAAGGCGAGGATTTGTGCGAATCGACCCGGCTTGTGATCGGAGGCGTCGCGATGCGGCTTGAGCAAGACGGCACACAGTGCGGGCGTGAGTGTGAGTGCGTTGACCGCGCTGAAAAACGTCGCGGCGGCGATGGTGAGCGCGAACTGCCGATACATCTCGCCCGTGATGCCGGGAAGGGCGGCCGTGGGCAGGAAGACGCTCATGAGGACCAATGTGATTGCGATGATGGGGCCGAAGATCTCACCCATTGCACGGATGGTGGCCTCACGCGGCGCGAGGTCGGAGTGTGCGAGTGTGCGCTCGACGTTTTCAACCACAATGATCGCGTCGTCGACCACGATGCCGATCGCGAGTATGAGCCCGAACATTGTCAACATGTTGACGCTGTAACCCAGGCCGGCCATGACCATGAACGTGCCGATGAGCGACACCGGAATTGTGATGAGGGGAATGAGCGTCGCGCGCCAGTTCTGCAGGAAGACGAGGACCACGATCGCGACAAGGATGAAGGCCTCGAACAGCGTCTTGAAAACTTCTTTGAGCGACGCCTTGATGAACATCGAACTGTCGTAGAAAAACTGCGTGTCGATGGCCGGCGTCGCACCGGGTGCGAGTGAGGCGTTGAACTGCGCATCGATCTGGGCTTTGACTTTGTCGGCGACGACTTTCAGACTGGCCGCGACTTCGACGAGGTTGGCGCCGGGAAGCTGATAGGCGATGAGGATGGCGTTGGGCTGGCCGTTGAAGGTGGCACGGGTGGAGTAATCGCGCGAGCCGAGTTCGACCCGGGCGACGTCGCCCAGCACGACGTTTCCTCCGCCGTTTGCGTCCTGCTTGACGATGATCGCCTTGAACTGCTCGGGAGTGGTGAGTCTGCCGGTGGTGTTGAGCGTGACTTGAAAGGCGGCATCGACGGGTGCAGGAGATTGGCCTAACGAACCGGCGGCGACCTGTACATTTTGCTCGCGAATGGCGGCGTTAACATCGGCGACGGTGAGGTTGCGGCTCTGCAGTGCGTCGGGATCGAGCCAGACGCGCATGCCGTAGTCTTTTGCGGGCACGATGTTGACGGCACCGACGCCGGGGATTCGTGCGACTTCATCGCGAACGTTCAGCGCGAGATAGTTCGTAAGGAAGATGTCGTCGAAGGTTTTGTCGGGCGAGTAGAGCGCGAGCACGCCCACGAGATTGGTCGATTGTTTCTTGACGGTGACGCCTTGCCTGCGGACTTCTTCGGGCAACCTCGGCGAGGCGATGGTGACGCGGTTGTTCACCAGCACCTGCGCGATATCCACATTCGTGCCGGTTTCGAAACTGATGTCGAGCGAGTATCGGCCGTCGCTGCTGGTGCTCTGCATGTAAAGCATGCGGTCCACGCCGTTGACTTCCTGCTCGACGACGCTGGCGACGGTCTGAGCGACGGTCTGTGCGTTTGCACCGGGATAGACGGCCTCGACGCGAATGACGGGCGGGGCGAGCTCTGGATACTGCGCGATGGGCAATCGAAAATACGAGACCGCGCCCAGCAGCACGATCAGAATACTGATCACGCCTGCGAACACCGGGCGATAAATGAAGAACTTTGAGAACATGAATGGCCTTGAGCTGCTTTATTGAAAGGGGACGCGTGCGGAGCAGTGAAAAATATTCGCGGTATTAATTTCGCGTCGTCGAAAGTGCAGTCGCGTTGGTGGCGGGACGGGTGGCGGGACGGGTGGCAGGACGGGTGGAGGGAGCCACGTCTTTGGACATTTCCGGATCGACCGGCGAGGCAGGGCGGGCGCGTTGCAATCCGTTGACAATGACGCGGTCGGATTCGGTCAGGCCCGAATCGATTCGACGCTGACC
>JBBQKP010000016.1:0-28616 GCA_038326995.1 Tepidisphaerales bacterium | reverse complement strand
GTAGTCACAACATCAGCATCGGACTGAACCCGGCGTGACTTAAGTTTCAGAATCATTGCGTTCAGGACTGAGCCAGATTCATGATCGCCTTCGGGTTGTCATATGAACGCCAGCAGTTTTCGCGCACGACTTTTGACGGCGTCACTCCGTGACGCTTCTGCCGAACGATTGACATCCCGGCGATAGCGATTGCCGCCTTCGAATTTTCTGACGCGAGAACCCACTCGATCACGCGCTGGTCAGGAAGTGGGCGATGTCGCCGTCACGCATGACGTACCCTTTTCCCTCGGCCCGCATCTTTCCCGCAGCCTTGATCGCGGCCTCGGTCTTGAAGTGTTTGAGGTCTTCGATCGTGTAGATTTCCGCGCGGATAAACGCCTTTTCAAAGTCCGTGTGAATCACACCCGCCGCCTGCGGCGCAGTCGCGCCAACGTGTACAGTCCAGGCGCGAATTTCCTTAGGCCCGGCCGTGAAATAACTCTGCAGGCCCAGCAGTTGATAGGCTTCGCGCGTGAGCGTCGCAAGTGCGGGTTCACCCAGACCGACGGCCGACAACATTTCGGCGCGGTCGGCCTCGGGAAGCTCCGACAGTTCGCTCTCAATCTTCGCACATACCGGCACGACGCTGCCGCCCTCCTTCTTCGCACGCTCGCGCACGCTGCTCGCCAGCGCACCCGTGCCCAGCAGATCCGTCTCACTCACGTTCATCACGTAGAGCACTTTCTTGAGCGTGATGAGGCCCAGCGGCTTGAGAATTTCGATCTCGTCTAGGGTGAGATCCATCGAACGCACCGGCTGCGCATCATTGAGCGGTGCCTGAATTTTCTTCAGCACTTCGACACGTGCGACGGCCTCCTTGTCGCCGCTCTTCGCCTTTCGCTCTGCGTTGTAGAGCGAATTGTTCACGACCTCGACGTCGGCGAGGGCGAGCTCGGTGTCGATCGTCTCGGCATCGCGAATCGGGTCGGGCGAGCCGTCGACGTGCTGCACGTCGGGGTCTTCGAAACAGCGAACGACGTGCAGAATCGCATCGACTTCGCGGATCGTGGAGAGAAATTTATTGCCCCGACCCAGGCCTTGAGCCGCGCCTTTCACCAGCCCGGCGATATCGACGACGCGAAGCTGCGCGGGAATGATTTTCTGGGTGGCGAGATATTCGTTGATCTGCGCGAGCCGTGAATCAGGCACGGCAACCACGCCGATGTTGGGCTCGATCGTGGCGAATGGATAATTCGCCGCCAGCGCACCGGCGGAGGTGAGGGCGTTAAACAGTGTGGATTTCCCGACGTTGGGCAGACCGACGATTCCGACTTCGAGTGCCATAGCCAAGCGATTATGCCGGTGCGATGCCCGGCGTCGAGGGCGTGCGCTTCAAAAGCCGTTCTCATGTAAATTGGGTGGTGTAAATTAGCTGATGTAATTTGCGCTTCAAACCATGACCGACTGGATCGACATCCTCCACACGCCGCTGAGCGTTCACATCGCGACGACGTTTCTAGCTGACCCTGAAGCCGGTGCGATCGATCTGTTCATCGGCACGACGCGCGCTGACTCGGCCGACCTGCTGGCGCTGGATTACAAGGCCTACGAGCCGATGGCGATCGGGCAGATGCGGTCTATCGCCGTGATGTCGCGCGAAACATTCGGCGTGCGAAAGCTCGTCATGCTGCACCGAGTCGGGCGGGTTGCCGTTGGTGAGATGAGCGTATTGGTCGGCGTTTCCACACCCCATCGACACGCATCATTCGAGGCCACGCGTTTTTTGATCGAGCAGATCAAAGCGAATGTGACGATCTGGAAGCGTGACGTGACGCGTACATATTCCGGAGAGTGGTCGCACCCGTGAAGTGCGCGAGAGATGTCAGCGAATCCTTGTGGCGACTAATCCAAAAACCGGCCGCGAAATTCGGGCGGCATGAGCGGGCACGCGTCGGGCGGCGGCGCGAAAAAACGCTTGCGGTTGCGCGCGACCAAATCATAAATGCCGTCGCGCAGGAACCGAGGCGTCCATGAGCCGACAAACGCGAAGACGTTCCATAACCCGCCAAGCTGACGATTGATCTCGATGGCGGCGTCGCTTTTGGTCAACACTTTGCCTTCGGGCGTCATGACAACCATGCTGTCAGGAATCTCACCGGTCGATGAACCTCGCACCATTTTGCTGAAGACATCACCCTGGAGCATGGCAAATTTGAATTTCTGGGCTTTGTCGCGTGCGATGACGAACTTGACGCTATGAGCACACAGGCCGCAATGACCGTCGTAGAAAAGAACAAGGGGATTGGTCACCGGGGCCGTCACTCTTGAACATTCTAGGGAAGGGGCGATGATGAAGGCAACTGTTCTCGTAGCTCAATTGGATAGAGCGTTGGCCTCCGAAGCCGAAGGTTAGAGGTTCGAGCCCTCTCGGGAACACTAGTTAAGTTGCTGGCACGTGAGGCGTGACCGTCAGCGTTTCCTTCAGCAATTTCGCCAGGGTCGGCACATTGCCGGCATTGAGGACCTTGAGATGACTTCCCTTGATGGGATTCTGAATGACCTGACCTCTCACGAGCCGTTCCCAGCCGTAATCGTCGCCCAGCGTGCAGAATTCGAGCCATTCGGGCTTTGACTCACTTTTGTACAGGTGAATCGGCCCGTCGAGTGCGGGCGGATTGGTGTATTTTTGTCGTGCTTTTGTGGTGGCTTCGACGAGTCGCTGGAGCGCCTGCGTAATCGTTTGGCCCGAAATCGATTCGAGTGAGATGTCAAGAGGAACTGAAGGGGACCAGGCACTGACCGCGATCTGAGATGTGGGACCTGCCGTCGGCTCGATTTCATCGCCCAGAGTGGGTGTGGGTGCGTTTCGGGATCGCCCGAGCAGTTTGGCAGGAATGCGTGCTGCACGTGTGCGGATGTAGCCCATTCGGCCGAGTTCACCCGGGTTGACGATTCGATTGACGTGCAGAGCCAGTCGCTGAAAGAGTGGTTTTTTTGCCATCGACGCGGGGGCGGTGGTGTCGATCAGGCCCACGAAATCGACGGCCTGGCCTGCCTGTCGCAATTGGTGTGCGATTTCGTAGGCGACCAGTCCTCCGAAGGAATAGCCCAGCAGAAGATACGGGCCGACGGGCCTGACAAGCTGAATTCGCCTGATGAGTTCGCGAGCCAAAGATGGAACATCATCGAAGGGATGGTCGACGCCGCTCAGGCCCGGGTACTGAAGGCCGATGACTGTGCGTTGGTTGTGTGATGCGGTTTGTTCGTCGTTCAGTGCGCGCGCTAAGGACTGAAAGTTGAAAGCCGTCCCGCCGCGACCTGGAAGGCAAAAGAGCGGCGGACGATCGGATTGAATGTCGGCGGCATGCTGAGCGGCATGGTGATCGGCCGCACGGCTCAGCGTGATGACTTCCTGCTGCTGAAGGTCATCGGCGGAGGTGTCTTGTTCGATAACGGCAGCGAGTCTGCGGGCCGAGGGGTGCTGATAAAAGCTGACCAGTGGAAGACGCTTACCCATGGCCTTTTCGATCAAGAGCACGAGCTCGACGGCGGACATTGAGTCTCCGCCGTGGTCGAAGAAGCTGTCGCTCGCGCCCAAAGTTTCACATTGAAGCAGTTCGCGCATGATCTCAAGGATGCGAGCTTCGAAATAGTTATTGGGTTCGTCGCCCACCAATCTTGCAATCGACAGCCCGGGGGTCGGCCCGGGGGACAGCTCGGGCAATGCAAGATGATGTTTTTGGTCGGCAAGGGTCCGAGGCAGTTGATCAACACAATCGAATTGGCCCGGCACCGTGAAAGTTGGAGGCCGATCCTTCAGCTGGTCTGGCAGTTGTCGGACGTCGGGCATCATTGAATTCTTCGGTTGGATGAACGCTATAAGATGAGCGGACTCGCCGTTTTCTTCCTGCTCTTTCAAGCGGACGACCACGGCCGCGCTTACAACGCCGTCGCATTTTAGAAGTGCGGGTTCCGTTTCGCCGATTTCGATGAGATCTTCTTTTGTTTCGGCAGGCTGATCAGGCCCGCCGTCGTGGTGAAACACGCCTGCTTCGTCTGGGTAGCCCTGGTCTGAGGTGCTGAATAATCTCATGTCCCGACGATCCATGTTTGTGCGTCCGTGAGCGTTTTACCTGGTGACTGGTTGTCACTAGCGCTGATCGTACGACTCGACCTGACAGTGCGGCCGAAAATTTCTCACGAATATTTGTGCCGGACCGAAATTTTCAGGAGGGTCGAGTTCGACTTTGGAATTCGCCAGCTCATGGTGTGGACGGTCGCTCAGACATTTTTTTGAGAATCAAAAGCGACGTGCCGCGCAGCCTGTCCAGAGGCAAGTCTGCGCGAGTGAGAGAGCCTGTCGATGATGAAGGCCGCGTTAAGAAGCGGTAAAGATGGGTTTGCACAGATATCAGGCGTGTCGATCAGGAGAATTCAGACGGCGCGTAGCTCAAGATAATGCATTGAAAACAAAGATATACGCTTAGAATGAGCCCGTTAGTCTGAATCTCGAAAAGTGGCACAAAAGTTGCGGAACTAAAAACATCATCGCCTTGTTGGTGATGATGGTCCTGAAGCGATCAGGATCGGAAAACATGGAGCGCGGTTGGTTCCCGAGGGCAGTGTCGCCCGTCCGACGGGAGGTCGGGCGACACGACAGCCCGTTTTTCGTTTTGGCATACGCCTCTGACGGGCTTAATGCCCCTCCGGCAGGACATCGCATTTCTCTTTAAAATTCAGAAAAGACGTCTCGCGTGCGGACTGCCCCTGGCGAATCCGCATTTTCACCCTCAACAGCAATTCGCAGAATTCGTTCACTTAAAACAGATTTATTTAAAACCCGTCTATCTCGTTCACGGATCATTTTAAGATCATCGGGTTTCGCGCGTTGCCCGATCACCACGATGACGGCGGCGTGACGTTGAACTGCGAACACGACCTCATAACACTCGGAAAGTTTCGCTATCGAGAACAGAATCAAGGCTATCCCGCAGTGCCGAGTCGGTTCCCGCGCCGCCGTCGAGCGTATCACGTCCGGGACTCGTTGAGTTGTCGCCCTGAAGAAGGTCATTCCCGTTTCCGCCTCGTAACAAGTCGTTTCCTTCGTTACCGAAAAGAGTGTCGTTTCCGTCCTCGCCGAACAGCTGGTCGTCGCCCTTACCGCCCTCGAGGCGGTCGTCTCCACCGCGGCCGTACACTCTGTCGTTACCGTCTTTTCCCAGGAGTGTATCGCGAGCGTTCCCGCCGAAGATCCGGTCGTTACTGCTTCCGCCGTCGATGAGATTTCTCCCGCCCGAGCCACTGAGCAGGTCTGCACCGGCGTTGCCGTAGATGGAGTCGGCGTTGCTGGATCCGGTGATGGTGTCGTTACCTTCGCCGCCTTCAATCAGCAGAGCGGGCATTCCCTGGACGGCCGTCACGACGTCGTTGCCTGCAAAGGCGCGGATGTGGATTTGGGAGACCGCCGACCTGTTGAACGTGAACGTCCGTGAGTTATGCCGAAGTACGAGCTGGGTCGAAGATCTGGCGTCGACGATTTCGATCCGGTCGGTCGAGTCGGACCCGAAGACTTCCAGCGTTGTTCCAGTCAATTTGTGGAGAGGATTGACGTCGGCGGTGGAAACGACGGTGGCAGTCGCGCCGCGATCGCCGGTAACGGTGATGGTGACGGGCAGGTCGGCCTCGCGTGAGTAGACGTGCTGGCCTCGAACCTGGAAGGTGCCGTCGTCTGCGCGGCTGATCAGTCCGTCGGTAACGACGCCGTCGCCCCAGTCGACCCGTGCGGAGAAGCTTCCCGGATTCGTACTGGGAAAGGCGGTGAAAGTAGCGAGCGGCGTTCCATCGGTGGGCTGACCGTTGATGACCGCGAAAGTGCGTCCGCTTGCGGTGAGGTTTTGGTCGCCCACGACGATCGTCACGACCTGCGTGTCGAAGATTCTGAACGGGTCTTCGTTAATGTTGTTTGGATTAATTGTGACATTACCCCGGCGGACGGATCCGAGTTCCTTGATGCCGATCATGAGCCTGATTGCACCCCGGTAATCGGCTCGCGGCGTGATCAGGAAGCTGTTGGTTTGCCCGACACGAACACCAGTGGCGTTGTCGCCGCTGTTGCCTACCCACTGCACCGCGGTGTCCAACAGATCGCCCTCGCGATCAAAGCCACTGAGTTCAACGGTGATGGGCTGATTCACGTTGGTGCGAAGTACATTCACGCGGTCCAATATGGGCGGGGAATTGACCAGATTCGGGACGACCCTGACTCTGAATGTGCGGGTCGAGGTGTTGCCCGAGGTGTCGCGTGCGGTGACGGTCACATCGCTGGTTCCGAGTCTTTCGCCCTTGATCTGCAGGACCGCATCAGTGCGATTGCTGATCGTTCGAGCGGAGCGGATGGTGATGTCGGAGACGGGCCTGGACTCGGAGTTGGTCTGAGCGGCCTGTATTCGCCTTTGAACATCGAAGCCGCGTACGAGCTGGCCGAAGATTGTATGGTTGAAATCCAGTGACCGCTGCTGGCCCGAGGTGACAAAGAACTGCGAGCCGTTCGTATCGCGCGTCGACGTGTTGGCCAGAGCGAGCTGGCCGTTGCCGGTAAAAGAGGCGTCGCGATTGAACTCATCCGCAAACGTAAATCCCGGGCCGCCCGTGCCCCAGATGTTGGTCAAAGAGTTATGGGGCTGACGTGTTTTTGGGTCCCCGGTCTGAATAATAAACGGTGTGGGGCTGTTGATTACGCGATGAAATCGTATGCCGTTGTAGAATCCCGAATCGACAAGCCCTCTGATCCGGCGAGTGGATTCGGGCGCGACGTCGGCGAACAACTGAAACACGAGCTTTCCGTAACCAGTCACGTCCAGCTCAATGAACGGATTAGAGGCCGATCGATACCGCAGCGAGATATCAGAATCAGACCGCGAACTCGTCCAGGTGACCTGGCTCGAATCATTCGACGCCACCGGAAGCTGAAGGGCCTGGCCAAGTGGAACGGAAACTTCAGATATGTTCCCAATTTCTGGAGCCGATAATAACTGACGCTTCTCCAGGTTTTCGAGTTTTGATGTCGAAAAACCCACCCCCTGCACCCGACGCTTTCCGCAGATGGTGGGGTGCTTCAAAGAAGCAGAAAAGCCGGGAAGTTTGTGCAGATTGGTGCAACGCATATGTGACATATCGGCAGATTCAAAGAAGGAACGCCGCGGGAAGCAAGTGTGTTCCAGAAATTGCAGAAATCCAGTCCTTCCGGGCGATGAAATTCATTGATCAACCCTGCGCATCACCTGCTGAGCCATCATAACCCTTTTTCGCAGTTCAAACCCCCTCATTTCCTTCTTCTGCTTATGTCGCACATCATCCACCACGGCTGGCACTGGACACTCGTCGTCATGATGACCTGGGGCGCCCTGCTCGCGATGCTCCTGGCCACCACGGGCGTCGCGTCACTGATCGGCGGCGAACCCGCGGCCGCGTTCACGTGCCTTGTCATCGCCGTCATGATCGGCGCGGCCGTCGTTTGGATCGGCCGACACCGTGATGATATCCTCCACGCCTGACGGGTACGGACCAGAACACTGTCACGGCTTGAGTTTCTAGTACTTGATAACTTTGATAGCACAGCGTTTGACGGGTAAGCCCGCGTCCCGATCGACGACCCGCGACTCGGCTAGTTCACTGTAATCATGACCTTTTTCTTCTTCGACGGCTGAGTCACTTGAATAACTTCCGTGGTCGAGCCAGGGTTGTTGAAAGAGGAGCCCGGGGTACTAGACGCCGGGGTACTAGACGCCGGGGTACTACTGGGCGGAGTGGAATTGGCCGGAGGTTTATTAGCCGGAGCATTGCTCGCCGGAGCATTGCTCGCCGGAGCATTGCTTGCCGGAGCATTGCTCGCCGGAGGATTTATTGACTGCGGACTCTGCGGTGGTGCAGGTTTCGGAACAGGTGGCGGCCGAGGGGCGGGTGGCTTGGATTGCTGTGGAGCGGGCTGCGGCGGCGGTTGAACTTCACGCGACTTGACAGGATCATCGTTATTTTTGTCGGCCCCGAAGGCTTCCACATCCGCATCGTCAACTTCATCGACTGCGACGGCCTTAGCGGGAGTCGGGGGCTGCGGCGCGGCAGGTTTCGGAATCGCTTTGGGCGCCGGCGCTGTCGGGGCCGGCGGTTTGGGCGCCGGAGGTGTCGGGGCCGGCGCTGTCGGGGCCGGCGGTTTGGGCGCCGGAGGTGTGGAAGGCGCTGGTGTCGAAGGCGCTGGTGTTGAAGAGCTTGGTGTCGACGTAGCTGGCGTCGATGAGCCCGGCTTGCTGCCGCTATTACCCGGCACCGTAATGGTGAATTTGGTTGCGACGAACGTGTCGGGAACATCCGTCACCATGACCATTGAGCTGGTCGAAACGGTGCTGTCCTTACCCGTGATGAAGCGGGCGAAGAACAGCGGCGTGTTCGACTGATTGAACGAGTGTGTCAGGGTGACACGAACCGCATTCGCGACATCGGCATCATTGGTGGCGTAGAAATTTTTTGTCTCGGGCACGTACACGCCCAATTGGATCGATTGGCCGACGGTCTTGATTTTCGCTCCATCGACCTGGTTGCTCTGGGCGGTGTCTCGTGCCGCGAGAAGAATTTGCTGTGTAGATTCACCTTCGAGCAGCGCCATCCCGCCCGCACGAACCGCGGCGTCCGTCGCGGATTTGAGTTCACTCTTCGCCACCGTCACTCTGCCCCAGTCCACCGCCAGCGCACCCACGCCCATCAGCACGATGCTCGAAAACAGGCCGTAGATCATGACCGATCCGCGGCGGTAACCTCGAGCAGAACTCTGGCGAGAATATTTCTGGCCAGAACGCTCAGGTAACCCGCTCGCCAATTGTTTTTTGAACTTCATATCGTTGATATCCAATTCTCTTACCCGGAATGCCAACTCCAGCACTGAGCGAAATCCGCTTCGAAGGCCCGATAACCCGACGGATGCCTGAAAAGGCGACGTTCCGAGTGAGTCTGCTATCATCTCAATGCGTGATTCTGCGAAAACCCCAATTGCGAAGACCCCAATTAAAAAGTGAAACCACGCTCGGGCTCGACATCGGCGGAACCAGCGTCAAGGCCGCCGCGATGCTCGACGACCGTGTCCAGTGGACCGGGCAATCGAACTTCTACGCCAGACCCGATGCGGCGGCGCTGGTACAGGCGATCAGGCAGGCCGCGTCAAGCTCGGCAGCGATCAGGACGGTCGGGCTTTGCGTCCCCGGCATTCTTGATGCCGATCGTGTCCGCGTGACCAACAGCATTAACGTTCCGGGATTGATGGAACTGCCCTTGATCGAACTCGTGCGCGAGGCTCTGGGGCAAGGCGTGGAAAGCGTCAGCGTGAAAACCGACGCGATGGCCTCGGGCACCGACATCGTTCACTGCTTCGCGCTCAAGGGCCGCGTCATGACGCTTTCCATCGGCACGGGCGTCGGCTGCGGCGTGATCGATGTCCATGACGACACCCTCATCCCCCTGCGAATTAACGGCGACTCGCCCGGACACTTCGGGCAGCTCGACGTCTCACTCGATGCCGACGCGCCCATCGGCCCCGACGGCGGACGCGGATCGCTCGAAGCCTACATCGGCGTGCCCGCGCTGCGCCGCGACTACGGCGACGACATCAATGCCGCCCTCGAACGCCTCACCCCAAACGCCCCGGCCCTTCTCGCACTCGCCCGTGCAATACGCATCGGCCACGCGATCTACAGGCCCAACCACGTCGTGCTGGCCGGCGGAATCGGCACGAGGCTCGTATCCAGGCTTGAGATCTTGCAGACCTTGATCGACGCCGATCTGACACGGGTCGCAAGATCCGACCGGACTCTTCGCTGCGGCACGGACGACTTCCACGCCGCCCGCGGAGCCGCGTGGCTCGCGGTCAACGACGTGTGAGAAGTGCTGACGTGCTTTTAAACGACTTCGAGTGCGAATGAACTGAAGGTCGGAATCGAGATTTGTCTTCAGCGTCGCAATGCCTCGCCGACGGCGGATTTCGCCGATTCGCCGCGAAGGTTTTTCGCGATCACCTTGCCCTCTGGATCGATCAGCCAGACGGACGGAATTCCCTTTACGCCAAACGCCTGCACGAAAGGGGAATCGAAGGCACCCAGGTGCGCCTGCATCCATGCGATGTCGTGCTTCTTCGCGAAATTCGCTACGGTTTCGGGCTTCTCGTCCAGGCTCATCCCGATCATGACGAATTTGTCGTTCGCGCCGAACGTTTCGTAAAGCGACTTCAACTCTGGCATCTCTTCCACGCAAGGCCCGCACCAGGTGGCCCAGAAATCGAGCAGGACGTACTTGCCGCGAAACTCTTCGAGTGAATGCTCCGTGCCATCGACCGATTTGAAACGCATCGTCGGCGCGGCGTCGCCCACCTTCAAATTGTGCTCCGCCGTGACGACGATTGTGCCCAGTTCGAGCGGCTCATCACTTCGGCCGGTGGGCATTTCGGGAACAGTGAAGCGGTGCCAGACGGTTCCGATCCGCTCGCCGCTGCCGTGGATGTGTAAGGAGGGTAAGCCTGCGACGGAGATCGAGAGGTCGTATTCGCCCGCTTCGACGTCGTCGATGGCGAAGGTGTTGTCGGCCTCGACGCCGAACCAATAATGCCTTCGTAAACTATTAATTTCCTCTAACCGGGCAGAGCGTGCCTTGCCTTCGTCGGTCTTGTTGTACGCGTCCATCCATTCTTTCTTTTGCTCGGTGGTCATGTCTTCCCATCCGTCAGGTCTAGGGTAATCAGGGAAATCGGCATGCGTAGTCAAATACGAGAAATCGAACTGATAACCTTGAACTCGCTGCACTGCTTCGGGCAATTCGACCCGGCCTATCACTCGTCTGCCCGTACCGCCGAGGGTGATCGTCGATGTCTTGCCGGGCTCGGGATTCAAAGCCTGCGAGTGCGTGCTCACTGTCGATCTGTTGCTTAGCTTTAAGTGCCGGCCGATCACCACCTGCACCGGCGGGACTCGGTTCATCTTGAACCGTCCGTCTTCGTCGACGGTCGAATTGAATGAGTACCACAGACGTGGTTGGTTTATGTCTTCCCCCTCGCCACCGAAAGAACCGACGATCGATCCGGAAATGGTCGCCCCCGCAGCGAGTTTACTGCCGATTCTCGCTTCGCCTTCGACCTTCGCCCAAGGCTGAACGACCACCAGCGGCGACGCGAGCAATTGCGTCTTGGTCAGCATCGCAAAGCCTTCGTCGGCCACCACAACAATCGAGAAATTCTGCGGGTCAGGAGGCAAGGAAAACGATCCATTCTCATCGCTGCTGGCAGACTTGATGTCACCCCGCATAGGAACGGTCTGCCCGTCCGTGATGTTCAGAGGATCAACAGCCGTGTAGGGATAAACTTTCGCGTTGACGACCGGCTTGCCATCGAGCGTGACGAGTTTTCCGGCGATGTTCGTAGCACGCTCCATGCGAAAACTCAGTTCGACTTTCGCCTGGTCTTGCGTAAAGACGTGCGAATCGGCCGGCGCGTAACCGTCGGCTCGAATTCGGATCGCATACCCGAGACGGGGGGTCGTAAGTTCAAGACCGAATGCACCGTCGACGCCCTCCTGATTGTCCTGTTCGTTGTTTTGCCAATAGACATCGCGGCTGTCGAACTTGATGCCTTGCAGCACTGTGAATGCTTCGATCGGCTTGCCGGTCTGGGCATCGACGACGGTCCCGGTGACGACAGTGGACGGGCTGACGACGATCTGAGCTTCCGTTTCACCGGCTGTGAGCAGGCGATCCTGAATACCACGAAACCCTTTTGCCGAGATGCTGAAGCTCACCGCGTCGGCCGGGGCATTTTCCCAGACGAAACGCCCGTCGGCGTCGGTCTTAATGTTCGCCTGCAAAGTTTGCGTGCCACGCCATATGTCTGGGTAAACACTCGCGTTACCGACGGGCTTGCCTTCAAGATCGACGACTCTTCCGCGCAGCACGTTCGGAAGCGTAAGGCGAAAGCTGAGATCACGCGGCTCACCCGACAGCCTGAATTGCTGCTGGTCAGGCGCGAATCCGTCGGCCGTGATGGTGACGACCGCGCGTTCTTCAGGGTCAGCAAAGAAACGAAAGTTGCCCATCTCGTCGGAAGAGAATTCAGGGATAGTGTTGCTGGCAGCTCGACTCGTGCCTGTGCCGACCTTGGCACCGTGCACTGGCGATCCGTCCGGGCCCAGGATCGTGCCGCGGACTTCGATCCCCGGCTTGAGCGAGAGCGAGAACGAGCCGTCGCGAAGCGAGGCGTCGGTCGCAGATTTCAAGGGGATGAACGCACCGATGGCGTAGTCGAGATGGTATGTGCCGATGTTCGCCGACGTGAGCTCAGACGGTGCGCCGTCGAAGGTCCATTTGCCATCGGGTCCGGTCTTGACGATCTCGTCGGTGATCCAGGTCTCTTCTCCCTTGACGTCGTATGCGCGATGGATCGACATCAAAATGTTCGCGCCGGCGACGGGCTTGCCCTGGTCATCGACCACCTTTCCGCCGATCCGCGTGGCGGGCTCGATCCGCAGCGTGTACGCGTCGGGCAGTTCCACCACGTCGGTGTTTGCCAGCCCCGTCGTCCGCCAATGGCGGCTCAGTTTGACGTACCCGTCCTTCCCGGCAGAGAGGCTCGCCATGGTCGTGCTTTTGACCGGCGATTCGACGACCACCACGCCGTCCGGGCCGGTGGTGGCGGTGATCGGCGTGCGCCAATGTCCCGCGACGCGAAACGTGACGGCCGCGTTGGCGAGCGGATCGCCTGTCGTGCGGTCGACGACGAGAATCGTCATCGCGTGCCGCGCGATTGGCGCAGTTGTAGGCTCAGCACCACGCGCAGGCCGAGTTGTCATGACAAGCGCGGGCAAAACCAGAAGCAGCATTGCCGCAAAAGAACGAATATCGAGTGTACGACTCCATCGATTCATAATTTACCCTGATCGTTAGAGAAATGTGTCGGTTGAGATAGTAACTCGAGGCGGCGTGAAATGCGCTTAAAAATGATTGTGCGGACATCAGTTTCGCGAAGACGCGGCTCGCATGCCGATGAAGAGCCGCGCGCGTCAGTAAGCGGTTTCTACGATTGCCGTAAAAAGTTTAGAATTCAGACGCGCGTCTGGCCCGTCCGGCAGGACATTGCGTTGCTTCACGAGTAGAACGCTCTTCACGAGATTCAGATGGAGAATGTCCTGCCAGACGGACCAGAAACGCGTTCAGAACGCCACGTCTTTGAGCCGTGATAAGTGTTCGATGACTCTCACTTGATCACTCTCACTTGATCACTCTCACTTGATCACTCTCGGGGGACATCGAAGATTTCGAGCGCTTCTTAAAACGGCTGAAGGGTCACCCATTTTTCAAACACCTTTAAAACTGGCCTGGTGTGCCGATTTCAGTTCTGCCCGCGCGTTCCCCTTGATCCCTTTTTTTCGTACACTCACTGCCCCATGTCACTCCTCGTCACAGGCTCCATCGGCGTAGACACCATCGAAACCCCCTTCGGCAAGCGCGACAACGTCGTGGGCGGCAGCGCGGTTTACTTCGCCTATGCCGCATCGTTCTTCTACCCCGTGCGACTCGTGGGCGTCATCGGCCCGGACTATCCG
The DNA here is from genome assembly GCA_038326995.1 of Tepidisphaerales bacterium. Classification (GTDB taxonomy): domain Bacteria; phylum Planctomycetota; class Phycisphaerae; order Tepidisphaerales; family Tepidisphaeraceae; genus JBBQKP01. Next base: position 15,012 of record JBBQKP010000016.1, on the reverse strand, counting down.
ATCGACCTGAAAAAACTCCTGGCCGACCATCCTGTCGATACCGACGGCCTGGAAACCCGTGCCGGAAGCAAGAGCTTTCGCTGGCACGGCAGCTACGTGCAGGACATGAACAACGCGCAGACCCTGGCGGTCGATCTCAACGTCCTTGCCGAGCAGGCGCCGAAAATTCCCACAGCCTATCTCGATTCGACGCACGTCTTCCTCGCCAACACGCACCCCAAGCTTCAGCAGGACATGCGCAGTCAGCTCAAGCACGCGAAGCTTGTTGTGGCTGACACGATGAACCTGTGGATCGAGACGACCCGCAAGGATTTGCTCGAGACGCTCAAGGTCATCGACGGGCTGGTGCTGAATGACGGCGAGGCGAAACTTCTGACGGGCGAGAAGAACATGATCCTCGCGGCGAAAAAAGTGCTCGCGCTCGGGCCGAAATTCGTCATCATCAAGAAGGGCGAGCACGGCTCGCTCTTGGCCAGCAAACTCACGGGCCAGGAAGAGTTCTTCGTTCTCCCGGCGTTTCCCGCAGAGAAAGTCGTCGATCCGACGGGCGCGGGCGACAGCTTCGCCGCGGGCATGATGGGATATCTCTCGACGCAGAGCACGCTTTCAAACAGCGTGCTTCGCCGCGCGATGGCCTACGGCACCGTCGTCGCAAGCTTCACGATCAGCGACTTCTCCCTCGACGGCCTGAAATCCACCACGCGAGACGCCATCGAACAGCGCTACGAATCGCTCAAGAGCGTCACCGGTTTTTGATCGCAAGCCGGCAGACCAGTAATTTGTCACAACTTAACTTTGGGAGTGGTTGTGTCATTTCGTTACGCCGACAAAACACCGGTCGGAGACCGGTGCCACCGACATGTTAATGGTGGCACAGGTCTCTGACCTGTGCATCAATCATTCCAGAATCATCAACAATTTTAAGTACGACAGAGTACCAGTGGTCTGTCGCGACTCAACCGCGCGTTCAAGCAACGGTTCCCGCCCACCTGTAAAGTGCGTCGGGTTCGCGCTCCAGGTTCGATGCGCCATCCGTCTCGCGAACCAGAACGCAGCCGAGCTTTTCATAAAACGTCCGCGCGGCGGTGTTGCGCTGAAAGACCCAGAACTCGAAACCGCCTGGCATGCGCCGACTGACACGCGCGAACAATGACTGGCCGATGCCTTGTCGCTGGTGCTCGGGGTGCACGTAAAAGTGCTGGAGCTTGTCGCGCTTCCACGCCGCGAATGCGACGGGTTTTTGCGGCCCGGTCAGGCCCCAGCGGACCACTGCGATCTCGCTCTGGCGAAACAGCGTCGTCCGCATCCACGCACGCGTCTGGATGGGCGTCTGCGTCTTTGCGAGCCACGGCATCGCGACTTCTCGCGCACGCCAGAACACGCCCGCAAGCGCATCAATGTCGCCGACCTCGGCCTCGGTGAAGACGACGTGCTCCAGCCGAAGCGAAGACGCGGAATCACGATCTCTCATCGCAACTCCTTCTCGATCCACAACGCCGCCTGCTCGGGCTGATTCGTCACGATAAACACTTCCTGCACCGTGCCCGTGCCGTTGTATTGACACTTCAGGCCAGTCGGCGTGGGGTATTGAACCTTGAAATCAATGCTGTTCTTACCGCGGCGAACCTTGATGCGGCCCGGAACAATTCGCGTCACGCCCGGACACTCGGCAAGGATGCGCTCCAACAGAGCATCGAGCCCGCCGACGCGGGAGTGCATGCGTTTGATCTTCCCGAACTTCATAGCCCCTATGCTATACACGTTGGCACGTGTCTGGCGAAAGATAAACGGCCTACTCTTGAGGCTCATGTGCAAATTTGCGGTCGCAACCGTCTTGGTACCGATCTTAAAAGAGCCGCGTACGAAGGAAGCGCGTATGGGTAAGCGGTCTTGGGTAAGCAGTCTTGGGTAAGAGGGTTCCTTCGCTTTCCTGAAAGACAAAAACCGACTGACAAATCAAATCCGAACATAAAACCGCTTACAAAACCGCTGACGACGTACGCGGCTCTTTTTCCGAACATGAAGTGCGCAATGCGCAATGCGCCTATACCAAATTCCTTTCACCCCTGTACACTCACACACATAGTGAATCAGTTGATTGGCTTATCGCGAACGGATGCGCGGGCCGCGGCGGATGATGGGAGTTTTCCCGTCTCTTTCGCGAAGCAGCGTGTTCATTTCATCGGCATCGGCGGCAGCGGGATGTCGGGACTGGCGAATGTCCTCATTGATGCCGGCGCGATCGTCTCTGGATCCGATTCGAAGGACTCGGGTGTCACGCGTCGATTGGCAATGCGCGGGGCGATGATCACCACTTTGCAGGACGGCAGCGGAATTCCGCAGCGCACGCGCCTCGTCGTTCGCACGGCCGCGGTCAAGGACGACAACGCCGAATATCGCGCCGCAGTTTCGCGTGGGCTTGTCGTGGTGAAATACGCGCAGCTGCTGGGCCGGGTGATGGCAGACCGTCTGGGCATCGCCGTCGCGGGGACGCATGGCAAGAGCACGACGACTGCGATGCTCGCCCTGGCGATGGTGAAATGCGGGCTCGAGCCCAGCTTCGTGGTGGGCGGCGAGGTGCCGCAACTGGGCGGCGGAAGTCAGTCGGGCCGGGGGCCGGGTTTTGTGGTCGAGGCGTGCGAGTACGACCGCAGCTTTCATAGCCTCAGGCCGACCGTCGCGATCCTCAACAACATTGAGGCCGACCATCTGGATTGTTACGGCACGCTCGAGGCGATCATCGAAAGCTTCGCGCATTTCGCCGGGCTCATTCCCGCGCACGGCCTGCTGATTGTTCGCGACGACGATGCCAACATCGCCAAAGCAGTCCAAGGCGCCGCGTGTCCCATCGAGACGTTCGGCCAGGGCGAAGGCGCGACGTGGCGCATCACCGACGTACGCGAGCTGCCCGGCAATCGCATGGGCGCGACCATCGTTCACAACGGCGCGGCGCTGCTCACGCTCTCGCCAGGCGTGGCGGGGCTTCATAATGTTTACAACGCGACTGCGGCACTCGCGGCGGCGGTGCATGCCGGGGCGGACGCACACCACGCGGCCGATGCGCTGGCGATGTTCAACGGCGTCGATCGGCGAATGACGGAGATGGGGCATCTGGCCAATGTGGACGATGCGCCGCTGGTCGTTGACGACTACGGCCATCATCCGACTGAAGTGCGTGTCACGCTTCGTGCGCTGCGAGAAAAGTACAAACCGGCAAAACTCGTGTGCGTGTTTCAGCCTCATCAATATAGCCGCACGAGGCTACTGCTTGATGAGTTCGCCGGTGCGTTTGTCGATGCGGACGAGGTGATCGCGTCGGACATTTATGCGGTGCGCGATTCACCCCAGGAGCGGGCGATGTGCAGCGCGCAGGAGCTGGTTCGGCGGATCAATGGGTTTGACAGTTCTAGCAGGGCAAGACACATCGCGACGTTCGACGAAATCGACGAATTTCTGAAACAACAATCCCCGGGCGGCGATCTATCTAAAACGCTTATCGTCACCATGGGCGCGGGAAACATTCACGAGCTGGCGGCGAGTCTGGTCAGATCCGCACCTTCGCCGATGCAATCTGCAAGGCGACTGAACGCCGGGACCATTACCGCTCCACCCGACGCCGTCCAAAACACCGGCCTGACCCGATCCGGCCCCAACTCTAGTGGGACACGCTGCACATGAGCACCCAACTTAAAACACCCTTGCACGAAACACCCCTGCTCAAAACGCCCTCGCTCGAAACACCTTTCTCCGGGCTGGATTTCGTGCAGGAAAACATCCCACTCGCCCGGCACACCTGGTACCGCATCGGCGGGCCCGCGCGGTTCTACGCGGAGCCGGCGAATGAGTCTGAGCTTCGACTCGTGGTGACCCGAGCGGCAGAGCAGAATGTAAAAGTCCTGGTGCTGGGCCTGGGCGCGAATCTATTGGTGAAAGATCAGGGCGTGGATGCGCTGGTGATTCGATTTGCCCATGAGAATTGGCACAAGGTGGAACAGGATGGAGACTTGATTCGAGTCGGTGCGGGCGTGGATTTGCAGAAGCTGATCGTAAAAATGATCCGGGCCGGTCGAACGGGGATTGAAAATCTCGCGGGCATTCCCGGCACGATCGGCGGGACGATCAGGATGAACGCCGGCGGAAAATTCGGCGACCTGGGCAGCGTCGTTCAGGGCGTGCGCGTCATGGAAAAAAACGGCACCGTCAGAGACATCCCGCGCGACGACCTCATCTTCGACTACCGCTCGACCAACATCTCGGCCCCGTTCATTCTCGGCGCGACGCTTCGCCTCGAAGAAGATTCGCCCGATGAAATCATGAAGCGGTACAAGGAAGTCTGGATGTACAAGCAAAACACGCAGCCGCTCAATTCGCGGAACTGCGGCTGCATCTTTAAGAACCCGGGAACTGGAACCGGTGAAAATGCGGCATCAGGCGGCGTTCTTTCCGCGGGTGCACTCATCGACCAATTGGGGCTCAAAGGCACGCGAGTCGGGCTCGCACAGGTTTCGGAAAAGCACGCGAACTTTCTGGTGGCGCACGCGGGTTGCACGAGCGAGGACGTCTTGTCGCTCGTGAAGCTGGTGAAGGAAAAGGTGCACGCCGCCCGCGGAATTGAACTGGAGACCGAGGTCAAGGTCTGGGGCTGAGATGGGTCGTTTGTCATCATACGAAGACTGATTTTGTGATCGAATTGTGCGTATCGACCCGCGCGGCGGCGGTGAGAATCCGCGATCTTGCCTGTCTCCACAACCCGCCCCTGCTTGACCGCAAAGGCGTCTGGCCGATAGCCTTGGCGAAATCAGTCGTGTTACGCGCCCAGACAGGCCGGGCGGAGTTAGGCTAGAGAACGTTTCCTAGACGTCATCCCAGACATTCACCGAGGATTCAATGAGCACAGGCAACACAGGCAGCAAGGGCGCGCTGGTCACAGCGACTGTCCTTTCCATCATCACAGCGGTCGCTTTGGCGATCTGGTCGATCATCAGCTACGTCAACATGGACCGCGCGACGAAGGACCTCGACTCCGAGCGTGCGAAGTATGCCGCGATTGCTCCCAATCCGCAGTCGACCAGCATCGCGCAGCTCAAGGAAGTTCAGGCCGTTCCAGAGCGTGGGCTAAAGGGCATGAGCCTCATTGATGTCGCGATCAAGCAGCGTGACGAACTTCAGACGTTCCTCGCCGGCGCGGGCACGTCTGACATCCAGGCCAAGGCCGCCGTCACAACGGCGATCGAAGCGGCGAAGGTCTCCGCCGGCAATACGACGCTATCTGATGCGACGGTGGTCGACGCGATCAACGGGCTGACCCAGCAACTCACCGCAATCAAGGTGTCCAACACGCAGCTCACTTCCGATCTCGCCGCGGCCCGAAAGAAAGTGGAAGACACGCTTGCGACGACGACCAAACAGATGGAGACCAATCAGTCGGCCGTCGCTGACGCCCAGAAGCAGGCGCAGGAAGCCGTCGCCGGTTCGGAATCTTTCCGTCAAGAAAAGGACGGTCTTGTCACCGCGGCGCAGCAGGCGACGGTTGATGCGACTCAGGTCGGCGAGGAATCAGTCCGCAACCTGCAGACGCAGGTCGCCCAGCTTCGTCGGCAGATTCAAAATGCCGAGCGTGAGCGAGATCAGGCTCGCAACCAGCTCGCGTCGCTTCGCGTGCCCGTCGATCAAATCCTCCGCCAGGCCGACGGTAAGATCATCCGCACTCCAGGCGGCGACCGCGTGCTGATCGACATCGGCTCTGGCGCGGGCATCGCGCCGGGCCTGACGTTCGAAATTTTCGATCCGCTTGGCGTACCCCAGACCACCGGCGCACCCGGCGAGGACGATACCGTCCTAAAGGGCAAGGCCAGCATCGAAATCATCCGAGTCCAGCCCGGTAGCAGCGAAGCTCGAATCATCCGAACCAGCCCGGGCGCATCAATCCGTGAAGGCGACCTCGCCGTCAATCTCGTTTACGACCGCAACATCAAATACAACTTCGTCGTTTACGGAAAGTTCAACCTCGACCGACGCGGCGACTCCAGCGTTCGCGACGGCGACGCCCTCAAGCGACTCGTCTCCCAGTGGGGCGCTAAGGTCGTGGATCAAGTCAATATCGATACCGATTTCCTCCTGCTCGGCGACGAGCCTCTCGTTCCCGCTTTCAGCCAGGATGACCTTCAAGACCCCATCAAGGCCCGCCAGTTCGAAGAAGCCAGCCGCGACCTCGAAGCTTATAACGACGTCCGATCCAAGGCCCAATCGTTGTCCGTGCCGATTCTGAATCAGACCCGATTCCTTTATCTGATCGGCTACTACGACGAGTCTTCACGCTAAGTCTTGGCGCTAAGTCTTGGCGCTAATCGACGTTGAAACGTAAAATATTGAAGCGTTAAGAACGGGCCGCCTGCGGCCCGTTCTCTTTTTTATAACTCGTCTTACAAATCGTCGATCGAACACGTTTGAACGTCGTGCTCGAGCATGTTCTGCTCGTCGAAAACGAATCGTCCTGCGAAGGGCCGGCGCGCGATGAGCAGCGGCAACCAAAGTGCATCATCCTTCCACATTTTGTGGTAGGGAATCGCATCGAGCGGCGTCCACAGCGGAACGGCCTCGTTGGTTTCGGTTGGGGTTCCGGTGAAATGCGAGGCGTGAAAGACGTAACCCAAAATGGAATGGCCGGAGAGTTTTCCGCTGCCGACGAATTGAAATCGCAAAGTTCCGATGAGCTGCGGGTCGAGCACGTCGATGCAGAGTTCTTCGCGCGTCTCGCGGATGGCACACGCGAGAGGCGTCTCGCCGGGCTCGAGCCTTCCGCCCGGCCCGTTGATGAGCCCCGCGCCCAGGCCGCGTTTTTTTTCGATGAGCAGAATGCGGGACGGATTTATGACGGGCTCAATGACAAACAGCAGTGTCGCCTTCTCGCGCGGCGACCAGCCGGCCCAATTGAAAGCCTGGTTGTAAGCCTGGTCACCAGACGACCGAGTTGAGGCGAGTGTGTTCATGAGTCAAAAAAGGCGGCCGCGATGATCACACCGCGGCCGCCGATTGATTGATGTTATTCAGATGAGACGCGCCCTTGATTAGAGCGCGTTATCGTCGACTTCGCCCGTGCGGATGCGGTAGACCTTGCCGATGTCGTAGACGAAAATCTTACCGTCGCCGACCTGACCGGTGCGTGCGTTGGTCAGGATGGCATTGATCGCCTTTTCGAGGTCAACTTCTTTGACAGCGACCTTGAGCAGGACTTTGGGCACGAATCCGATGTCCATCTTGGCTCCGCGGTAACGCTCGGTATGGCCCATCTGACGGCCAAAACCTTTGACCTCGATCGCGGTCGCACCAAGAATGCCCAATGCCCCCAGCGCATCCTTAACTTCATCGAGTTTCTGAGGCTTGATAACTGCTTCGATCATCTTCATGAGTGTCTCCGAAAAAGTGTCGTCGGGTCGGACTGCGGTTGGTAGGTCGTTCTGTTTTATCAGGCTTTATGACGCCAAGGTGTTCCCGTACCTGTGTCGCAAACCTATCTACCGAAAGTGTAGAGGAAGATGGGCCGAATTGACAAATTATCTTGTCGATGACCTGTGAGTGGCGGTATCACAAACGCCGATTGTCGGACGGCGGTATTACCGACTACTGAAAACGGGCGGGTCTAAAGACTTGAAAATCACACGGGTCTATTGCGGTGCCGGGCTTGTTGCCGGAGCACGCCCAGAGCCGACGGGCGCTACGCCGACGGGCTCGACATTCGTACTGAGCATGCTGGGCGGGAGGAATTCAGCGAAGACGCGGACGTTGACCAGTTGCGGATCGACCTGTTCGATTTTGGTCGGGGTGACGTAAGTGAGATTGATCTGATCGTCGGATACGACCTCGCCCGACACGCCCACGAACTTATCGAGCGCGGCAGTCACGTTGGCGTCGTTCGTGCGGATATACACGACCGTGCGGCCTGTGGTCGGATCGACCAGGCGGTAGAGCGTTTCCGATCCGACTTGCAGGCTGGAAGTCACGAGTCGGCCCAGGGCCGTGTATCGGGTGACCTTTGACGCCTCCGCGCGTTCGCGAAGTTCTTTTTCCTCGCCATGTAGCACGGCCTGCTTGGCGGTCATGTCGTCGCGAAGTTGCTGAACGGCCTTGAACTGCTCGAGCGCATCCTTTCGAACGGCGAGGGCTTGGAGGCGAAATTCCACGACTTGCCGCGCGTTGGGCGGAAGCTGTGGGTTGTCCGAAAGCGTTTGGTATCGAGCAAGAAGTTCATCGACGGGCTGCTCGGTGATGGGCTGCTGGCCGGCCTTGGCGTAGTCTTGCTCGAGGAGGGCGACTTGATCTTGCAACGCTTTGATGGCGGCGTTATCGGGCAGTTGTGTGCCGGGGGTCTGCGTTTCATTACCCGCGACGCCGGGCGTCTGGCCGGGGTCGGTGACGCCTCCTGCGGTCGTGCCGGGCGATACGGGCGTCGTCCCATCATCCGAAGTGACTGTGAAGCTATTGGCCGGGTCGGTGGGAGTGATGGGGGGAGTGATGGGGGGAGTGATGGGGGGCGTAACGGGAATGGAGTTGGGATTCTGGGGCTGAGTGTTGTTGGCGATCTGGTCGGACTGGCCGGCGACCTGGGCTGGATCCAGTCGCCTGACGGGCGTCACTGCGGCGCGCTCGACCCAGAAATAGATGCCCTGAGGCGGCGCGACTTTTACGCGATCATCCTCCTCGCCGATCACTTTCACATCCGTGCCGCGTTCGAGTCGGTTGGGGCTGAGCTTATACCGGCTGGGAACGATGGTTGAACCCAGTCGAACTGTGGCACCTTCGCGATTGGTGATTCGCGCGACCGACCCATTGCCCAGGCGTTCGACATCGGTTTTGTCGATCACGCAAAAAGACCCGGCCGGTGGAACGACCTGAAGCCATTCGTTGCGAATACCGACGACCACAACCTGAGCCCCCTTGTCGAGCCTGAAGACCTGATATTGATTGTTGTCGGCCGACGGACCTGAACGAAGAAAAGTATTGTCGGCGTTGATGGTGCCCAGGAAGGTGAGCTGGCCCTGATCGCTCGAGGCCGGTGATTGCGACGGTGACGCCGGAGCTTGACTTGCCGGCACCTGTGCGGTCGCGATCGATGCGGGAAGCAAGAGAGCAAAGCCCGTAACCGCCGGGACAGAAGTTGTCACAAAACTCGTGACGGCCGCGGCAAAAGAAACGATGGGTCGATTGGATGTCATGGGCGTAATCCTCCGTGAACTGAATTTGAGCAAGAGAGAGATCGCCTGTGTCAGTGACCCGTCGTGGCCACCGGTGACCTGTACAGGTCACGAGATTTACTCGCGGCTGTTTCGCGGCTCCGTCTCGGCGAATCCGTTCCTGAGCTGACCTAGTGATAATCGCCCGAGGGGAACAGGTAAAGCGACCGTGCGTCATCAGGGCCTAAATTATCGGAGCAGGCCGTGAATCGGTTTCCATTGATCGTGATTCGTAACAGTAATGACTCTTGAAGTTACGCAACCGATCAACCATGCCGATCTCTTTTGGTAGATGACCTTTTCCCAATACCGTGGTTTGTCATGCAGATCGCCGCATGTCGGGTCCGCTGGTGAGCGAGTGGTGTCGAATCGGGCGGGTTCGGTTCCGATTGGTGCAAATGACTACGAATGACATACACAGCAAAGTGACGGGAGAAAGCGATTGCCCAATTGCTCGCGTCAATGAGACAACCAGCGCGACGTTGAATCCGCTGGCGGATTTTGCGTTTGTGCGAAATCCGCTGGCCCTGGCAATTCTTGATGCGAAGGGAACGATCCTGCTGACCAATGTCGCCTGGTCTCGCCTGTTTCAAAATTCCTCACAGCCTTCCCAGACGACTGCCGCACAGTTGATCGACTCGAAGTGTGAATCACTCAGCTCATTGGTCGGTGCAGAAGACTGGGCGCTTGCGCGTAAATCGATGCGACTCGTCCTGGCGGGAAAAACTTCTGAAGCATCTGAGGTCGAGACAATCCTCAGCACGCTTCAGTCCAATGCAACGGCATCCGAAGCGAACATCGTCGGCGAGCCCTCGACTCAAATCATTGGAATCCGCTTCGAGCGAATCCCCGGCGAATCGGGCGAGAGCTCGGATCGGCTGCTTGCACTGGCGAGCGATATCTCCGATCGCAAACGAACCGAATCTGCGCTGGTCGAGCAGCAGCAAATTCTGACCCACGCGCGAGGCGTTCTCGAAGAGCAGAAGGCCGAGCTCGAAATTCGATTTCGGCAAATAGAGCAATCGCGAACCGAGGCGAATGTTGCACGGCTTGAAGCCGAGAACGCCAACCGCGCTAAAACAGATTTTCTCGCGAGCTTCAGTCATGAAATCCGAACGCCCATGACCGCCATCCTCGGTTATGCGGACATTCTGCTTGATCCGTCGATCAACGAAAATCAGAAGGTCAACAGCGTGCAGGTCATCCGCCGAAATGGAGAGCACCTGCTGAAGCTCATCAACGACATTCTGGATATCGCCAAGATCGAAGCCGGAAAGATGATGGTCGAAAACATCGACTGCTCCATTGAGGACATCGTTTTCCATGTCGAATCCCTGATGCGCGACCTTGCGGCATCAAAGAAAATCGGCCTGACGACCTCTTTCCAAGGGCCCATCCCCAGGGTGTGCAAATCTGATCCGACTCGCCTTCGTCAGGTTCTCATCAATCTCGTCGGCAATGCGATCAAGTTTACCAGTCAGGGTTCTGTGCAACTTGTCACCTCGTTCGAGACCGCGACCTCATCTGCCGACCATCTCATTCGATTCGATGTGATTGATACCGGCATCGGCCTTTCTGTTGAACAATCGGCGAAGCTGTTCGAGCCCTTCTGCCAGGCAGAAGAATCGACCGAACGCCGGTTCGGTGGCACGGGGCTTGGCCTGGCAATCAGTCGACGACTGGCGCAGCTTATGGGTGGCGATATATCGATTGAGTCAGAGGCGGGGCGTGGAAGTACGTTCACTCTTCGAATCGCCGCCAGCAATATGAAGCCCGAGGTGTATACGCCCGAGTTGTACACGCCCAACCCCGTCCATAATCGCACCGTCACGAATCAGGTGGAGGCAGAACGCAGTGGACTCGCACACAAGACACGAAGCGCGGCCAAGTATGATGGAAGAGTGCTGTTGGCAGAGGACGGGCCTGACAATCAGAGGCTGATTCGCTTTCAGCTTTCAAAGCTCGGCATCGAAGTCGATGTCGCCGACAACGGCTTAATCGCCGTGCAGAAGTTTGATGTCGCAGAGCGTGAAGGTCGCCCGTACCAGTTGGTGCTGATGGACATGCAGATGCCCGAGCTCGACGGTTACGCAGCGGCCCGACACCTGCGCGCCCGCGGCTGGAAGGGGCCGATCGTCGCGCTGACCGCACACGCGATGGCGGGTGATCGTGAGCGGTGCCTCGATAACGGGTGCAGCGACTACCTTGCAAAGCCGATCGACCGCAGGGAATTGCTGCGCGTGCTCGACGAGACACTGGGAACAAGCGACACACCTCCCGCTGCGCCGCCCGCAAAAGTCTTGAGTCTTGACCACAAAGACTGGACCCGCCGAGCGGCATTGATGCAGCAACTTTCGGTCGAACGCCGATACGACGAGCTGCGAAAAGAACTCGCCGAGTTTCGGTCTTTGCCCGATGACGGCCCGGAATCGATTTCCAGACTCGCACAAGGCGCAGACGCCTCACTCCGCCTGCGTGCGGATCTCTCTACGATTCACTCGACGGTCACTCAGCTCATTCGTGCGGTGAGAACCGCGTGCCAGATGGCAGGGACGGCGTCAGCCGGGAAGCTCGAAGTAGTAGACTAATTAGTCGGGCTACTTCACCTGAAACTTGCGTTCAGTTCTCGATTAGCCTGTTCGATCACGGATTCGACGGTGATCTTTTGCACGCACATCGGGGCCGAGCATCGCATGGCCGGGCGTGCGGATTGATAGGGGTAAAGGAAGCAAGGCGCGCACGAAACGGGCGGTTGAATGACCCGATCACGCTGGCCGAACGGACAGACGCGGTCCGGGTCGGCCGGGGCGAAGAGCGTGACGGCCCGCGTTCCGACGGCGGCGGCGAGATGTGCCAGGCCACTGTCTGTGCCGATATACAACTGCGCCCTTTTGAGCACACCCGCCGAGACGCCAAGCGGGCAATTGAGCGGGATGACCTGCAGTGCTTTGCCGACGCGCGCGTGTTGAAGAAGCGACGTGATGTGCTGCGCGATGCCGACCTCGTCCGGGCCTTCGACAAGAACGATGCGGTGCGTGTTTCGCTTTGATATTTCGTCGATCAGCCTCGCGTAATTCTCCGGCGGCCAGCGTTTGGCGGCGGCGAGGATCGTCTTCGCACTGCCGGCGTGAATGACCACGATCGGATTGTCGTGCGGATGGTCCTGAGACCCGTTTTCTAATAGCGCATCCGCCTGCGCGAGTTCATCGTCTGTCACGTTGAAATTCGGCGCGTCGGCAAGATCGACATCGAGCCCCGCCGCCCGAATCAGTTGCAGATTCTGCAGCACGTCGTGAATGCCGTTCTGTGCATGCACTCGTTTGAAAACGCTCGACCATCCCATCGAGGCGGCGTGTGCGGGCGGATAGCCGTGCACGAGAACGTGCTTCGCGCCGCTCGCCACCGCCAGCGCGTTGTACTGCCAGCGATTGCTGGGAAATGGGATGACGAGCCAGTCGGCGCGTTCGTCGCGGAGTGTTCGGATCAGCGCGGCCGAGCTTTTGGATGCGATGCGGACGTCGTCGAGCGGACGCGGCGCGGCGAGTCGTAGAAACGGCTCCGCCATCGCCTTGCTCTTGGCGACAACCACGACACGCGCGTGTGGAAGCGCGATGCGAAGCTGTCTCACCATCGGCTGCGTCATGAGCGCATTGCCAATGCCCGCGACCATCAATACGACCACGCGATTTGGGGATGGAAGAATGCCTGTTGAGACGACCATGCGACCTTTTCCTGGAAAACTTTTCTACAATCCCGGAACTCTTCTGGGCCAGGGTTTTGATATTAAGGCCGGCGACGAATCAGTTGGGATCAATGCGGGTTGAAGTCGTTCGCCGCGCCGGACGAACAATTTCCAACCGCCCGAGGTTTTTTCAGGATCGAACAGCGGATCGAGCCTCTGCTGCAGCCGAAGCGGCAATCGAAAATGCCATAGTCGCCAGGGCTGCCATGCTTCCTGAAAGAGATAGTAGTCGACGCGTTTCTCGCGGGCCCATCGGTTCAGGCCCGGATTGATTGTGACTTCAGTGGTGCGCGAAAATCGACGAGGCGCGGGAAAGACGACGCAGTCGGAGAGCAGGTGTGCGGCCCGCAGGCCGAACTTGCTGGTGGAGGATCTGCCCAGGTTGAAGTACGTCTCTGAGATACCCACGCGACCCTGGCGGTCGTCTTTGGTGAGGTAAAGCCAATGCGAAGCGCGAATCAGCTCGCGCACACTCGACGCCTCCCAGCGCGAGTAAAACGCCTCGCCGCTCCGCATGATGCGGATGTCGATTGCAAGAAGGGGCAAATTCACCGCAAGGATTGAGCCGAAAAAGAGCACGCCCAGAATGCGGGGAGGGTCGGTATCCAGACTGAACCGACTTCGTACGAAGTGGACGATCGCGTAGCCGCTCCAGAACACGATGACGGCGAATGTGAGTATCCGCATCGGCCTCATTTCCGACGTGGGCCAGGCAATTCCAAGTGCGGTAAAAGCTTGCCTGGCGGGAAGCCAGAATAGGTCAACACACACCAGCGCGACGCTCAATGGCAGGAGCACCACCAGAACGTGCGCGGCGGCCCGTGTGCGGGTCAGGAGCGACAGGGCGTGCCACACTCCCGCGAGAATAAAAGGCGCAACGGGTACGAAGTATCGCGCGTTGGGGTTGGGCCAATTCATCACCAGCGCACTGGTGTAGATGCCGAGCCCGAGAAACAGGAACTGCCGTTTGCGGACGGTCGCGATGAGGGTGATTGCGAGCAGACCGATTGTGACCCAGCCCATGACCACGCCGACAGAATCGATGGGAGCAACAGATCGCCCAAAGCGTGTGGGGTACCACAAGAACCATCCGAACCATCGACCCGCCGCCATGAATCGCATGGCGTATTCCTGCGGTAGTGAGCGCGACTCGACAGAGGAGATGATAGTAAGGACCGAGGGCGCCTGAGTTTCTGCGTCGGCGATTTCTGCCCCGCCGCCAGCTTCTCGCGTTTCGGCGGCCTGCTCGGATGTGAGCCTGGTGATCGACCGGGTTTGCAGAAATGCCGCGATCGTTACCGCAATCGCAAGAGCGGTGATGACGTAGAGCCGCGGCGAAATCTTCCCCCTCGCGGGCGAAAGCAGAATCGCCGCCACCAGTACGATCTGGATCAAGCCCGTCCAGCGGACGAAGCATCCCATCGCCAGCAGCATCAGCAACGCGACAACGGACAGCACGCCAGCCAAGCCCTCGCTTTTGCCCTCACTGATTCGCACCGCAAACAGAAGCGAGGCCGACGCGATCAGGCAAAACGCCGCTTCGGTGTGCAGCCAGAACGTCATCGGGTAAAGCGGGTGCAGCAGACCGGCGATGACAACAATGATCGCGGCGGCGGTGTCGGGTACGAAACGCCTGAGCACGAAAAACGTCACCCCCAATGACCCGAGCATCATCAAGGCGTTGCACGCTTTTAAAAAGCCGAACTCGGGCGAAACACGCATCAAGAGCGACAGTAAGTAAGGCCAGCCCGGCGGGGCGATCGCGACGTGCTGGCCGTTAAAGAGAAACCCTTGATCACGAGCGAACGAGCGGGCGATGGCGGTGTACACCTCGCTGTCGCCGCCGGGCACCCAATACGGATTCCACAGCAGGCCGTAGCACAACGTCAGCGGCAATAGCGCGAGCACGAGAAGCCGCCAGGGAATCTGCCGGTCGAGAATTTGTTTTGCGTTCTGTGGTTGGTCGTGCAAGAGTCTTAGCAATTGAAACGAACGAGGCCACGTGTTCAAGTTCGTGACCATCCGAAAGTGTCGGCTCGA
>JBBQKP010000015.1:0-28720 GCA_038326995.1 Tepidisphaerales bacterium | reverse complement strand
GGCTGGTCCAGGACGACTCGGTGGGATTGGAGCAAGGGGAGCCAGGGTTTCAACAAGGTCGATTACGACTACATTCAGCCGAAGCTTTTTTATAAGTTTGACGACACGCACGCGATCGAAATGCCGGTCGACGTCTACAAGGATTACATGCAGGGCAGCCGGGTCGTGGTGAAGCCGTGGGAAGTTGAAAAAGATCAGCCGGTCACGCGAACGTATCTGCTCGAGAATATGAAGTAGCGGAGGCAGAAGAAAAGTTTCTGCCGCACTGATGCGATGGGCAAATTTATGATGCTTGACGATCATCAGATCGTGGTAATTTTTTTTCAATCGCATCTCCCACTTTCTGCGACGCGTCTTGCTTGCTCTTAGAGCAACTTTTGTCAAGCAAAACATTTTCTTTCCGCGCTCGAACAGGAAATACGGTGTCCTGCAGGACGAGACAAAAACATATCCGAGTCCAAGCTCTTTTCGGCAATAGGCGGCAACCGCTTACTTCCAGAGCGGCTCGTTCAATTCCCTCTTCGTACCTGCGCCGCTCGACCACTAAGGCGTCAGTGAAACGTCGTGCTGCAAAGACGAACTCATTGCATTTGGCTGTAGTGTGACACCTCTCGAGCTGACACATCTAATGCTCAACCAAATCGGCCGCGAGACCGAAAATCGGCGGATGAACGCGACTCGCTGAGGCTCATCGTCGCGGGTACGCTTCGCCTCTCAGGTCAAACGTAGCTGCCTTCGACACTGCACTCTGCACCGTCTGGATGAATCGACATGGAACCCGGCAGCCCACTCTTTCAGCTCGTCGTCGCCGATCTCCAGGCCGGCCGGTTTGAAGCGGCGAGTCGGCGTTGTGCCTCTGCGATCGAAGTCGATAAACAGGATGCGTGGGCGCATGCCTTCTACGGATTGGCACACCATCACTTGGAAGACCACGCCACTGCCATCACTCACCTGCGAATCGCCGCCCAGATTCGCCCGAACGAAACCGGTTTCCTGAATAACCTCGCGTTGGTTTACACCGCTGACGATCAACTCGATTTGGCGGTGGATTGTTTTCAAAAACTTATTGCCAAAGAGCCCGCGTCATCTGTCGCGCGAAACAATCTCGGGCAGCTTTACGAGAAGACCGGGCAACTGCAAATCGCCCGAACGGAATATGAATTGGCGAGCAAGCTCGAACCACGCAACGGCACCATCGCCCTGAATCTGGCGCGCGTGCTTCGTCTACTTGAAGAACCGGCCAAGGCAGAGGCGTTGTTGATGACATCGAAGGCGTTGATAAGCACCGCCGCGGCGGGGCACTACTGGGCCGAGCTCACTGTCGTGCGACAACTGCTCGGCAAGCTCACGGATTCTTATGTCGCCGCCCGCGCCAGCGTGAAGGCAAGTCCGCTGAGCCCGGAATATCGCGTGAATCTATCGACCATCGCACTGACATCCGATTTCCTGGACGAAGCTTTGCGAGAAGCGAATCAGGCCGTCGCGATTGATCTCAGCTACACGCCCGCCCTGATCGCGGGAGGCAACGCGCTTTTGCGTACCGGCGATCCTGCGGCTGCCGCCCGCTCATACCAAAACGCGATTAATCTGAACCCCAAACACCAGATCGCGCAGAGCAACCGACTCTTCGCATTGTGGCATGACCCGACGCTCTCGCCACAACAAGTGTTCAACGCGCACGCGGATTGGGGCCGACAGGCAGGCACAGTTGCGCAAGCGCCCATTGCACCTTTGCGAGAAGTTTCAACTGCTGATCGTCCGTTACGAGTCGGATATGTGTCGCCCGACTTGCGTGCTCATCCGGTCGGGGCGTTCATGAAGCCGATCTTCGCCGCGCATGATCGTAAAGACGTCGAAATCATCTGTTACAGTACGGCAGCGATGTCCGATGTGTTCAGCGACGTCCTTCGCGCCGCCGCGTTACAGGGCCCGAGTGATCGCTGGCGTGATGTCGCGCCGCTTTCCGACGAACGGCTTGCGGCCGTCATTCGCGAAGACCGCATCGATGTGCTCGTCGATCTGTCGTGTCACGGTGCGAACAACCGACAACAACTTTTCCTGGCCCGGCCTGCTCCGGTGCAGGTCAGTTATCTTGGCTATCCTGCGACGACCGGCTCGTTGGCGATGGACGTCAAATACACGGATGCCAGCATCGATCCCGTCGGTGCGACGTTCGGGGACGATGCCGCTTCACTCAACGTCGAACGGCTGTTTCGCTTGCCAAGCTACTTCGTCTACGACCCTCAGCCGAATTGGCCCGAGGTAACAGATCGCAACGGCGTTGACAAGGCCGTCACGTTCGCGTCGACCAGCACGCTGGCAAAACTCAACGATCAGGTTCTGAAGGTATGGGCAAGGCTGCTCCAAGCGACACCAGGTGCGACGCTGATGATTTTTGTCAACGCGCTCCAAAGCCCGTCCGTCGGGCAACGCTTCGAGCGAATCTTCCGCAGCGTCGGCGTTGATCCGGGCCGCTGTAAATGCGTGCCCACGACGGTGTTTCGAAACTACCTCGAGTCTCATAAAGATTTCGATGTCATCCTTGACCCGTTCCCTTTCAGCGGCGGCACGACAACGTGCCACGCGCTGTGGATGGGCGTGCCCGTTGTGACATTGGGAGGCGTGGCGGGCGTCGCACGGACCAGCGCTTCGCTTTTGGGGCATGTCGACCTGCACGACCTCGTCGCGACATCCGAAGACCATTACATCGAGATCGCGTCTCGCCTGGCCGGCGATGCGGATCGACGACAAGCGCTGCGACATTCACTTCGAGACCGCTTGGCCCAGAGTGCGGTGATGAACGTGACGGCCACAACACGGGCAATCGAAACAGGCTATCGTGAAAACTATCGGGCGGCGTTGCTGAATCACATACGATGAGATGGCTCAAGCGGTGGTGCTGCAACAGTGCCGGTTGGCAACCCTTTTTCCCGTTTCAGCGAATCGTCACTCACTTCGTCTTTTCGACGAGGTGAATTCCGTGGATGACCATTTGATGGTCGATGGCCTTGCACATGTCGTAGAGCGTGAGCGCCGCGACCGTGACCGCCGTCAGGGCTTCCATTTCCACGCCGGTCTTTCCAGATAGCGAGACGATCGCCTTGATCGACAAATCGACAGCGATGGGGTTTGCGTCATCCGACACTTTATCGATGTCGGGAAAATCGAAATCGACTTCGATCGAATCGAGCATGAGCGGGTGGCAAAGAGGAATAAGCTCGTGCGTCTTTTTCGCCGCCATCACGCCGGCAATGCGCGCGACGGCCAGCACGTCGCCTTTGGGCGTCTCGTCGCGAGCGATCGCACGAATCGTCGAGGGCAGAACTCGGATTCTCCCGCTTGCTGTAGCAGTGCGGCGGGTCGCGGGCTTGGCGGAAACGTCCACCATGCGGGCTCGGCCTTGCTGATCGAGATGCGTGAGTTTGGGAACCGTCGTTGACATCGTCCTATCCTATCAAAACCTTTTCGGCCTTGCCCCAGTATCGCGAGAAACGCTTAAGATCGACCTGGCCTTCCAGTTCGACCAGCGGCGGATGATCCATGCATAACACTTCGAAATGCTTTCTGAGGGTTCGAATGACACGCTTAAGTCGCGGGTCGGGCGTGTGGCCGGTGAGGATCCGGGAGGCGGCGTGTTCCTTCGCGAACTCCGCGACGGATTTTGCGACGTCTTCCGACGGCAGAATGGTCAGGTTGGGCAGTTCCTCGAGGCATTGATTTTGGAAATCAACCCGTTTGAAGGTGTGGGCTCCTGATTTGATGTGGGCGAGGTCCCACGCGAAGAAGCACGGGCAACCCGACGCGATTGCCGGGTGAGTGGCGGAGAGCATTCCGTCGTGAACCCAGGTGACGGTGTGATGAATGTCTGAAGGGGGCGAATCGACTGGCGAACGCGCTTCGGCGCGCCAGTTGATGGCAGGCGGGTCGAAGGTATCGCCTGATGAGCCGTGATCGTCGAACAACCGGGCGGCGACGTCTTCGTAACTGCCGTCGAACGGGTCGCGCGGGTCGGAACCAAAACGGAAGCGATCGCCCGAATATTTGTGGACGTTTTCGCGGTTGTAGATGTAGGGCTTATGGCTGAAGGTGCTCGCACACCACTGCCAGGAAAGGTTGTTGCTGGCTTCGTCGCCATCCATGAGATGACGGAGGAACCAGCGTGCACCGGCCTGCCATTTGCATTTGAGTCCATGGACGACATAGGCGGCGAGCCACATGCGAGCGTGATTGTGAAGGTAGCCGTTGGATTGGAGCTCGTTGACGAAGAAATCGATGTAATCGATTCCGGTTCGAGCGTCGAGCAAAGCGCTGGGAAGATCGTCCGCGTAGTCGGATGAGGGTCGGCCGGTCTTGTAAGGTTCGAGGTCTTCCCAGATCAGATCGCCCGCGACGTGCCACACGCGCTGGTAGTAATCACGCCAGGCCAGTTCGTTCAAGAATTTCGAGATGGAAGAGGGTTTATGGTGAGTCAGGGCGAAATCTCTTACTTCGACCAAGGATAGAACGCCGTGGCGAAGGTAAGGTGAGAGTCGAGTGACGTCGCCGTCGAGGTGATTTCGCGTCTTGCCGTAAAGAGCAGGTTCGATCTTGGAAAGTTGAAGGAGAGCGGCACGCCTGCCTCCCGGGATGGAAGTGAGAGCTGTGTCGGCGGGATCAAGCGAGGGAATAAGAGAGCGGAGGTCGGCGAAATCTGACATGCCCAATAGTAGGGAAGGACGAGGGAAATGGGCGGGGATTTAAATACAAACACCCTGTCGAGGTGAGTCGACAGGGTGCGTTGTAAAATGCTGGCAGTAACCTACTTTCCCGCGGAAGCAGTATCATTGGCTCCAAAGGCTTAACGGCCGTGTTCGGAATGGGAACGGGTGTGACCCTTTGGATATAGCCACCAACAAAACCCAGACGGGCGGTTTAGGGCCCGCCTGGGCGTTTTGATTTATAGATATGAGGTTCGAAGAGCAGAAGCACGGTGACACGGTGAATGAGTCACGAGCTTCAGTGGCCGAACCACTGGATTTGCACCCAGCAGGTCTGACAAAGAAACCGTGAAACATCGTCTTGCCACAAGTCCTTTTCGGAACGTTCGTGTGTACCGCGATAGTGGTAAACCACTAAGGACGGTGGACGAATAATGTGGTCAAATGGATGACCGTTAGGACCGGTGACCTGAATGTATTGCTACACTTACAGCTCCGGCCTATCAACCCGGTAGTCTACCGGGGGTCTGCGAATCCAAGTTTTGGTGCTGGCTTCACGCTTAGATGCTTTCAGCGTTTATCCATGCCGGACATGGCTACCCAGCGGTGCCGCTAGCGCGACAACTGGAACACCAGGGGTCCGTTCTTCCGAGTCCTCTCGTACTAGGGAAGAGTCACCGTCAAGATTCATACACCCGCTGCAGATAGGGACCGACCTGGCTCACGCCGGTCTGAACCCAGCTCGCGTACCACTTTAATTGGCGAACAGCCAAACCCTTGGGACCGCCTTCAGCCCCAGGATGTGATGAGCCGACATCGAGGTGCCAAACCGCATCGCCGCTGTGGGCGCTCGGATGCGATCAGCCTGTTATCCCCAGCGTACCTTTTATCCCTTGAGCTATGGCCCTTCCACACAGGACCACAGGATCACTTACGCCTGCTTTCACATCTGCTTGTGCCGTAGCACTCGCAGTCAAGCCCGCTTATACGTATGCGCTCGTCGACCGGTTGCCAACCGGCCTGAGCGGGCCTTTGCAGTCCTCCGTTACTCTTTTGGAGGAGACCGCCCCAGTCAAACTAACCACCTAGCATGGTTCCCTGCCCAGATTCATGGGTCAGGGTGAGATGGCGATTACGAACAGAGTGGTATTTCACCAATGGCTCCCCTTAGGCCGGAACCTAAAGATCAACGCCTCCCACCTATCCTACGCAGTTAATAACCGACATCAATACCAGGATATAGTAAAGGTGCATGGGGTCTTTCCGTCTTGCTGCGGGAAAGCGGTATCTTCACCGCTACTTCAATTTCACCGAGTCTGCGGTCGAGACAGCGCCCAAGTCGTTACGCCGTTCATGCACGTCGGAACTTACCCGACAAGGAACTTCGCTACCTTAGGACCGTCATAGTTACGGCCGCCGTTTACGGGGGCTTAAGTTACCAGCTTTGCGGATAAATCCACTAACCGGCTTCCTTGACCTTCCCGCACCGAGCAGGCGTCATTCCGTATACATCCTCTTGCGAGTTAGCACGGAACTGTGTTTTTGATAAACAGTCGCCCAGGCTGCTTTTTGAACCCCAACAAAGTTGGGGACCTCTTCTCCCGAAGTTACGAGGTTAGATTGCCTAGTTCCTTAACCGCAGTTCTCTCGAGCGCCTTAGGATACTCTCCTTGCCTACCTGTGTCAGTTTTAGTACGGACATTGTTTTGCCCTCAGAGCTTTTCTTGACCCACGTTCACCGGACTTCGTCAACAGACGGACTCGACCTTTCGGAACCTCCACGACTAACGGGTGGCTCCGGATCCAGTGGGTGCACTCTGATTTGATCTCTACAACGGTGCAGGAATATTGACCTGCTGTGCATCGTCTACGCTTTTCAGCCTCGACTTAGCTCCCGACTAACCCTGGGCGGATTTACCTTCCCCAGGAAACCTTAGGCTTTCGGCGTGCAGGATTTTCACCTGCATTATCGTTACTCATGCCGGCATTCTCACTCGTACTCGCTCCAGTCGTCCTCACGGTACGCCTTCGCTGCAAGTACGACGCTCTTCTACCATTTTCATTCGTAGCTTCGGTGTTATGCTTATTCCCGATCATTTACGGCGCTACTCTGCTCGACCAGTAAGCTATTACGCACTTTTCAAATGGTGGCTGCTTCTAAGCCAACATCCTGGTTGTCACAGCAGAATAACTTCCTCACGAACTAAGCTTAACTTTGGGACCTTAGCTGACGATCTAGGTTGTTTCCCTTTTGACGACGAACATTATCGCTCGCCGACTCACTCCCGAGATAGTCTCTATGGTATTCGGAGTTTGATTGGGATGAGTAGCCGGGTAGGCCCTCATTCCCATTCAGTAGCTCTACCCCCATAGAGTAGTTGCTCGAGGCTGCCCCTAAAGGCATTTCGAAGAGAACCAGATATCTCCCAGTTTGATTAGACTTTCACTCCTCCCCACAGCTCTTACCAGAACTTTTCAACGTTCACGGTTTCGGTCCTCCCGTTCCTTTTACGGAACGTTCAACCTGGCCATGGGTAGATCACTAGGTTTCGGGCCGCACGCCTACGACTTAACGCCATCTTAAGGCTCGCTTTCACTACGGCTCCGGGGCTTAACCCCTTAGCCTTGCCGTAAACGTGCACTCGCCGGCCCATTATGCAAAAGGTACGCCGTCACCCCCGAAGGGGCTCCGACCGCTTGTAAGTGTATGGTTTCAGGTACTTTTAACTCGGCTTATAGCCGTACTTTTCACCGTTCAATCGCCCTACTAGTTCACTATCGGTCATCGAGGAGTATTTAGCCTTGCGCGGTGGTCCGCGCTGCTTCACACTGAGTTCCACGAGCTCCGTGCTACTCTGGTACGCCTTTCAACGCCTATTTCAAGCTTATGCTTACGGGGCTATCACCCGCTTTGGCCGGCCTTTCCAGACCGTTCTGCTTGCTCTATATCAGCTCAGGCGCCCGCAACCCCGGGACGAATCCCGGTTTGGGCTATTCCGATTTCGCTCGCCGCTACTTACGGAATCGATGTCTCTTTATTTTCCTGCAGGTACTTAGATGTTTCAGTTCCCTGCGTGCGCTTTGTGCCACTATGCGTTCATGACACAATCATTGGGTTTCCCCATTCGGAAATCTCCGGATCAATACTTGTTTGCCAGTTCCCCGGAGCATATCGCAGGCTACCACGTCCTTCTTCGCCTCTCGATGCCAAGGCATCCACCATACACCCTTTGTAACTTGACCACATTATTCAACCACCGGCCCATCGGGCGGGACAAACCGGCTATCGGGTGCAACACCCTGGATAGATTGAATAAGGTCAGCAGCCTGGCAGTTTTTGCTTTTCTGCCAGCCGCTCGCCGAAAAGGTGCTCATAGCAACACCAATCATCCCATTCCGTCTTTCGACTTCCTGAGCCCCGACTAGGCGTCGGGCCACCCGCGATTCGACCTCGCCAGCCCTCTTTGCTTATCAGGCAAATGGCTCTCCTGGATGATGATGACCGTGTCACCGTGATACTTTCATATCTCTCTGTTTTGCGACAGAAGATAAACTTACCTTTCTTTCACGCTTCATTTCTTTGAGACCTCATATCTAATTGTCAAAGAGCTACGATTTACGGCTTGCGCCGCCATTGGCTTTCGCCAACATCCTGCCGAATTTCTTCGACAAGCCTCCTCACGATATCTTCCGATTCGCTTGTTCGGCTGGTTACCCAGCCTCGACGTGATGTCGCTGCCAGACTACAACCGATACTTGCGATTCGATAAAATCATGCGGTTCGTTTTCCGTCACTTGTTTCACTCGCCTTGGCCTTTCGGCGTCCGGCTGGTGTTCCTTGCGACGGGTTGTGGACTGTATCGACATTCGACCTATTGTCAACGCCTCTGCTCATTTCGGGTGTTGAAATTTCGAAACAACACCGCGTAAACCTCTTCTAGGACAAGCCCTTATAGTTTTCTAAAAAATTATGTGCGTTGCGCTTGCGTCTCGCTCGCATGTGGTCCGCCTGTCGTCTTCTGCTTCTTATGAAGCCGATCTTGGTCCTACATTCGCGGCTAGAACTGTCTTAGGAACCGCAGGTCATTCTCCACCAACAGCCGAATGTCAGGAATGGCGTACTTCCTCATCGCGATGCGTTCGATTCCGAATCCAAACGCCCATCCTGTATAGACTTGCGGGTCAATCTTGCAGTTCCTTAGCACGTTCGGGTGGACCATTCCGCAGCCGCCCAGTTCGATCCATTTTTGTTTGTCTTCGAACCACACATCCACCTCGGCCGATGGTTCGGTGAAGGGAAAGAAGCTTGCTCGGAATCGGATTTTGGTGTCCTGGCCGAAGTAGGCCTTGCAGAATTGCAGCACTGTGCTTTTGAGATCGACCATTGAAACGTCCTTGTCGATTACCAATGCTTCGAGCTGATGGAACATGGGCAGGTGAGTCGCATCGATGGCGTCGGGTCGGTAGACACGTCCTGGTATGACGACTCGGATCGGCGGCTGCTGAGTTTCCATCACTCGGACTTGCACGGTGCTGGTCTGCGTGCGGAGTAGCCGAGATTCCTGGCCTTGCAGATAGAAATTATCGTTGGGATCGCGTGCGGGATGGGTGCTGGGAATATTCAGGGCGACGAAGTTGTGCCAGTCGTCTTCGAGTTCGGGGCCTTGTGCGGTGGTAAACCCCAGGCGTGTGAAGAGTGACACGAGTTCGTCGGTGACTTTATTTACGATATGGAAGTTGCCGACAGCAGGTCTGATGCCGGGCTCGGTCACGTCGATGGCGTCTTTGGTGTCGATGGCGGCCGCGCTAACCGTTTGCAGGCGCTCTTCGAACTGCGATGTAATGGTGTCGCGAAGCTGATTTAAAGCCTGCCCGACGGATTTTTTCTCGGCGGGCGCGACGCCGGCCATGAGCTTCATCATGTCTTTTATGAGGCCCTTCGTGCCCAGATATTTGATGCGAAAAGCTTCGGCGGCGGCTGGGTCTGCAACCGTTTGCAGCTCTGCCAAAGCAGCGTTTTGTGCGGCTTGGATCGTGCCTTCAACAGACGATGCGGGGGATGATGCGGTTGATGATGTGGGGGATGATGTGGCGTCGGATGTCATAATGATGGGCTTACAGTAAACTTCGATTGCCGCATCGTCCATCGGCCGCAAATTCCAGAATGACGAGATCCACGGCATTCCATTGCACTCGCAAAACAAGATCAGATAAAAGGAGCGCGATATGCGTCAACTCGATCGCCAGAAATCGACCGGTTTTGTCAGCGTGTGGGTCAGCCTGATCATCGGGATCATCTGCCTGATGATGTCGCAGAACTTCATCGCGTGGCTCGTTGCGGGAGTGACAGGACAAACCTACGCAACGAACGTGAACTGGACGGCCGGGCCCAAGGTCGGACAACCCGTCTCATTTTTCGACTTACAGGGAGGCACGGCCTGGACGCAGGTCGGCACGTTCACACTCGGTGCCGCCCTCCTCATCGAGGCGGCGGTGATGTTGCTCTGGTCACAAGGCAAGCTCGGTCGCGTCGGCGTTTTTACATCTTTGGCCGTCGGGCTATTGGCCTTGGTGACGAATGTTGCGGTTGCGGGATACGTCTTTTCGCTCGGCATTTTGCCGATTTTTTCACTGCTCGCAGTGGCCGTCGCGGGGATGATCGTATTCGAACGTAAGGAGATGATTTAGACTCGTCGCCAAAACTCTACGCAACTGAACTTTCTTTTGCGGCGAAAGAGCCCCGCACTTCAATGTAAGCGGGCGTTAGTATGCAAGTTTTTTCAAGCGTTTTTTTTTTCAAGCGGGTTTTTCAGATGGGTTTCTGTTGTCATGCGCCTTCTTTTCCAAAGGCGAGCACGAGAAGTGTGAGGTATCGTTCAACCCTTACCCGCCCGCGTACCCATGAACTTATTTGGTGCGCGGCTCATTCAGATTCATTCCCGCGTGACCTGGAACAACAATCTCCTGACGGACGGCCAGAAAAAGACTGGCGTTCACTCGCCCCAATTCAGAATGACTTTTCCGCTCTCGCCGCTCATCATGGTCGCGAAGCCTTTTTCGAACTCTTCGAAGTGAAACTGATGCGTGATGACCGGGGCGATGGCGAGGCCCGATTGGAGCATGACGCTCATTTTGTACCACGTTTCGTACATTTCACGGCCGTAGATGCCTTTGATCGTCAGCATGTTGAACACGACTTTGTTCCAGTCGATGGCCATGGGTTTGGAGGGGATTCCGAGCATGGAAATCTTCCCGCCGTGGCACATGTTGTCGATCATCTGCGCGAAGGCCTTGTCGCTGCCGCTCATTTCAAGGCCGACGTCGAAGCCCTCGTGCATGTCGAGCTCCTTCTGCACATCGACGAGACTCTCGCTTCTCACATCGACGACGCGAGTCGCGCCGAGTTTCTTCGCCAAAGCGAGCCGGTAAGGATTGAGATCGGTGACGACGACGTGCCTTGCGGCGGCGTGGCGACACACGGCCGCGGCCATGCAGCCGATCGGCCCCGCACCCGTGATCAGCACATCTTCCCCCAGCAAATCAAACTGCAATGCGGTGTGGACGGCGTTTCCGAAGGGATCGAAAATCGAAGCGACGTCCAGATCGATCTTGTCATGATGATGCCAGACGTTGCTCATGGGCAATGCGATCAGCTCCGCGAACGCGCCGGGCCGATTGACGCCGATGCCCTGCGTCTCGCGGCACAGGTGCCTGCGCCCGGCCATGCAGTTTCGACACCGCCCGCACACCACATGCCCTTCGCCGCTGACGAGATCGCCGACATCAAAATCGTTCACGTTCGCACCGACGTTGACGATCCTGCCGACGAACTCATGCCCGACGATCATGGGCACGGGGATGGTTCGCTGTGCCCAGTCGTCCCATTTGTAGATATGCACGTCCGTGCCGCAGATGCCCGTACGCAGCACGCGGACGAGCACGTCGTTGATTCCGACTGTGGGCTCGGGAACATCCTGCAGTGACAGGCCCGGGGCACGGTGGGCCTTTAGTAGTGCTTTCATGGACTGATGGTTATATCCGTAAAAGAACACATGCCCAGCAAGGCCGAGGATGGTTCGCTCTTTAAATGTTGCTGCAATTCTTATCTAAACTTATCGAAACTAAATGCTTACACCTAAATTATGGATTTGCTTCCACAAGGATTCGCACGCCCTCGGCCCGCGCGAATCGTGCGGAGAAATCCTGCATCAAATCCAGCGAAATCGGTGTGTCAATTCGTTTAAGGACTGTACGACCTCCCGCCAATCCCCCCCACCCGCGGGGAAGGTCTCTCGCACCATGAAGTTCGAGTAAAAGTGCTACGTTCGCCCATTGCAAGAACTCCAGACCCGTTTGCGACGCAGCCAAGCCGTTGGTAACGACCGCTATTGCGGACTTGCTGTTTCTGGCTTGGTCGACCTTATCCTGAACTTCCACCGAAGATTGCAAAAGCCGAAGCGGTGCAACTAACTCCTGTGCGTCTCCCTCACCGGGCGGCAATCGACGAAAATGCTGTTGAATCTGCTCTATTTCCAAGCTCAGCAACAATGCGTTTGCTGCAGTGACCGTATTTCGAAGTCGAAACACGTTTTCGCTACCGCGATTCTGCTCGACAACGCTCAGAAAGTACTTGGCGTACCCGACACGACTATATTCGAGGTGACGATCCGCAATATATTCATCAATTTGCTCGACGATTGTCTGCGATTTGTCGCGCCAAGCGGAGAGACCGGTTACAGACCTGTCATCCGCCAATGCTCCGACTACGCTGTAAGTTAAACTGAAATCGATTTGATCTTTATAATCCACACGCGGCTCGCGCCGGGGGAAGGATTTGAGCTTGTCGAGAAATACGGGTAACAACTCGAACGTACCGTGCTCGATGCCGGTTCCTGCCTCAAATCGCAGCAGCTCACTGATGGATTGGCTGGACGCGATACTGTTTTTTCGAAGTTCTAAAATAAATTCCGCACCACTAAATCGTTCCCAGATTCCTGCCAATTCTGAGTAGGACCGCGATAGTTCTGCAGCTTCCCCAGAAAAAACTCGCGAAATTCCGGCACGTGATGACACAATTACAGGTGACGCAGCGCCACCGGCGCGTCGTGTCGTCACACTGGTCAAGCGACCTTGCAAATCCTTTGAAATGTAAAGCTGACGGCCACGGACAATCGCGTAATGATAAGTCCAGAGTCCAATCAAACATCCCGCGATTACTCCCACAACAAATACGAGAATAATTTTTGCCCTTGACAAATCATTTGACTTCGAGAGTGCCATCTACACCTTCCGCGTTTGTGGAACGCAAACTTGTCAACGCGCCCGACGTCTACCGAACGATGTCGATCTGTGGACCATTCCGCACCGGATCCGCTGGATTAGCATTATCTCCTATGAGTCCATTACGCACATCAACAGGCAGGTCTCCGTCAAATGGTAACTGGATCCCCAAATGGATCAATAAGCGAACACCACTAAGTGAGCAATTGTTGGCCGTCACGAGGTATTCTCCATTGTTTGTCGGATCTGTTACGTAAGTGATGGCATCATTGATTGTAATGGTGGTACCCGTGCGCGGTTTCAACGGGATGATGACATCTCCTTCATCAATCCAGTACCGATACTCGCCGTAATTGTAGATTTTCCAACCTCCTTTTTCAAAACTGAAAACTAAAGCACCGCCATATTGCTTTATAATAATGGTAATGTGCCCTTGTCCGCCTGTAGTGTTTGTGCCGTCCTCATAGACAACGCTCGTACCATTAGGCAAATCTTCTAGCGTAGGACCTGCAGGAGTCTCAAAACGTTCCTTCTTTTTAGAGGAGTCACTTGAATCGCTCGATCCGCTGAACTCCACCACTTCGAACTCCTGCTGATCCGCACGCTCGATTCTCGCAATCGCATCGACGTATTGAGGTATTCCGTTGGGGAGTGGGATAAAGCCCGTAGCGCTGGGCGCGCCAGGTGCGATGCGGAGCGTGAAATTGCTCGGCAGGCCCGGAATTGCATCGCCATTCGCGTCGGTCAGTTCGATCGGCACAAATTGTTCTGCGGTTGGTCCGACCTCGATCGTGTCCGTTCGATCGACCGTGATCGAAATTTTGTACCCCGTTCCATTATCAACAATAAAAGCGTTGATGGAGTCGGTGTTGGCATCGGTGCCGCTAAAAACGAGTCGATTTTCGAGAACTTCAAACATCTTCAAGACGTGCTCCGGTTTGGAGTGGCCAGATGTTCACACACACACACATCTGTCAAGCTGAAATCTAAATTAATATTTCCTTAACACGAGTTCGAGTGTTTGGGCTTACGACACCGTCACGCGGTTCTGCACCGCGACGCGTCGGATGACGGTGAAGTCTCGAACGGGGTTGAGCGAAGCCTGTGCCTGGGCCGTATTCTGAACGGGAGCATTGCCGACACCCGTGGCGGTGGTGCCCGCGACGGTGCCGATCTGCGAGTTCAGGTCGGCCAGGGGCTGCTGATTGATCTGCTGGAAGATCGACAGGCCGCTGGTGACTTCTGCGAAGGGTGTGAAGCCCTGGCCGTCGAGGAAGCTGTTGTCGGCGAGGTTGACGAAGAACTGATTCGTGACACTGTTGGGGCCGCCCTTGGCGAAGCTGAGCGTGGAGATCACGTTCGAAAGAGAGTTGCCGTCGCGTTCGTCGCCGATTGGCACATCGCGTGTGGTGGCCACAACGTCGCTTGCGCTGGTGCCCGAGCCGGTGATCTGCAGCGAGCCGCCCTGAATGACAAACGGGCTGGGGCTGTTTTCACTACGCGTGAAGAAGATGTTGTCGTAGCGGCGGGAGTTGGCGTAGGAAAGGAAGTTGGCGGTGGTGATGGGCTCGAGGTCTCTTCGCAGGCGCAGGATGGCCGTGCCGAGCGTGGTGGACATGCGGACAGTCGGCGTGGAAGAAGTATTGGCCCGTGAGACGGCGATGAAGTTGCCGCCCGCAAAGCCGTTGCCGCTGGTCTGTGTACCGGTGTTCTCGCCGTCGAGTCGAGCGCCCGTCGCCACGGAGGTGATTCGCGACGCATTGAGGAAGATGCGATACGAGCGATTCGCTGGGATATTGCCCCTGATGTTGATTCGTCTGGTCGAATCATTGTAGCTGACCGGGACATTGGCGTTGACGTCGTCGCCCGTGTTAAACCGGCCGTCGGCACCGGCGAAAAGAATCTGTACCGACGATCGCGCGACGCCGCGAATCGACTCATCAACAGTGATCAATACCTCGCCGCGATTGTCGGCAATAACCTGAGTCACGCGTGGAATACCGCCCGCAAACAGCCTGCGATCTTCGAGACGATCGACTGCCGAGACAATAGTCGAAGATCGGTTATGACCATTCGTTTTGCTTCGGCTGATTTCTTTGATTTTCTGCTTGATGATATTCATTTTTTTCTCTTGATCGTGCCGTTACCCTTAAATAGAGACGCCTGTGAAATGTATCGCTTACAAACGAACGGACAAGTGGGCCTCAATCGCAAAAATTTAAAGCAAGCGCAAATGCGATTGAGAATCATCAATGCTTACTGACCGGGGCAACCGATAAGGAGGAGGGTGGAACAGGTAGGTGTCGGTCGTGCTATAGTCGTAAGCCAGAATTCGGGAATGTTGCCGTACCCGCGGCGTCCATGACCAGACCAGTGACCGGCCTAGTGACCGGTCCGATCTGGTGTCAAATTACCCCGCAGCAAACCGGTGACCCCGATCGCTGACGGGCCAACTTTTTGGAGAAAGCTCGTGTACAAGCCATTTTGTTTTTCTCTCGACCGCGAAAATTTTCAAGGCGAATTCGCAACGCGTGAGCATGCTCGAGACGCCGGATACGCCGCCGCTGCCGCAGCTCCGTCCGCTGTCGAGGCGATTTTCGTCGCCAAGCGTCAGCCGATCAATCCCCAGGCCGACCACCACGCAGAGACCGTGGTTGCAGACATGCAAAACCGCATGAGAATTAAGTTCGGCGAGGAAACCTATCTTACGGCCGCCAACGAGCACCAGCTCGCCGATCTCGACGCCGCGATTGAATACGCCGTCGTCGAGTGGCTCGCACGTCATCGCCTGACGCCCGAACCGAAATGGGTGAGCCTGAGCGAGTATCCGGTATCGAATCCGCACGAACACGCTATTGTGTGAGTAAGTGGGTTAATGAATGGGCGTGTCATTGAACCCGCCGCCTATAATTGAAACAGGGGGCCTCGTGTGCGGCTCTTTTAATCGATTCCAGATCGAAGAAAATCAACGACATATCAATTCCCCGCGCCGCCTATAACATCGGGCCATGTGCGGCATCGCGGGCGTTCTCTGGAACCCACTCAACTCCTCACCCCTGAACACGCCCGATGCGGCGGCGGACGTCATCGGCCGCATGACGCGGGCGATCGCACATCGCGGGCCTGACGATGCACGGATTCTCATCGAACACGCGGCCGCAGTTGACTCTTCGCCTTACTCACTTGCCCTGGCCTTTCAGCGCCTGGCGGTGCTCGACCCCGACCCGCGCGCGATGCAGCCCATGCGGTCGCGCGATGGAAAAATCACCCTGCTCTTCAACGGCGAGATCTACAACTTTCGCGAGCTGAAAAGCCGCTTGCCGACGCGTCAATGGCTCACCACGGGCGACAGCGAAGTCGTGCTCGCCGCCTACGAAACCCTCGGCCCATCCTTCGTCGACGAACTCCGCGGGATGTTCGCCATCGCCATCGTCGATTCACGGACCAACACGCTCCTGCTCGCACGCGACCGCATGGGACAAAAACCGCTTTACTTTTCACAACATCATTCCTCGTTCGCGTTCGCCTCTGAGCTTGGTGCGATTCGGCAGTTGCCGTGGTTTGTTGGCGCGATCGACGATGAAGCGCTGACCAATTACCTCCGCTTCGGTTACATCCTTCCGCCGATGTCGATTTACCGCGACGTACGCCACGTCATGCCCGGGCACATTCTGACGGTCGATCTGGCGCGTACGTTCGAGGTGTCGCAAGTGCAGTATTTCAAAGAGCCAAATGTCATGGCGGGAAGTCTTATTGTAACGCCCGATTCGGTGCGCTCGCACGTCGAGCGCGCGGTAGGCGAGCAGCTGGTGAGTGATGTGCCGCTGGGCGTTTTTCTTTCGGGCGGAATTGATTCGTCGGTCGTCGCGCTGTGTGCGAGCAGGAACATGTCGAGTGTTGAAAAGCTCAACACGTTTTCGATCGGCTTCGACGATGTTCGGTATGACGAGTCGGCATACGCCAGACGAGTGGCACAGCATCTGGGTACGACGCATCATGAGTTCCGTGCGACGCCCGACGTGATTACCGATGCCCCGCAACTGGCACAAATCTTCGGCGAGCCGTTCGCGGATTCTTCCATCTTGCCGACGCGACTGTTGGCGATGCGAACCAAAGAGCACGTGACAGTCGCCCTCTCGGGCGACGGCGGCGATGAACTCTTTGGCGGCTATGACCGATACCGCGCGATGCGACAGGCGTCGAGCGTATCGCGATACGCGCCAAGGTTCTTGTGCGATCTGGGTCAACGTCTTGCACAGGGCCATCCCAAATCTCGATCGGCACGCGTCGGGCGCTTCCTGGCTGCGCTCAAGCTCACTCCGGGCGATCGATACTCGGCCTGGATGCGCTATTTCGACGACGACGCGATCATGAAGCTCACGGGAAACAAGCCGGGACGCGACGGACTTTCTGAGTCGCTCGAAACACTGCTCGGGCAAAACCCGAACAATCCCGCGGCGTGCTGCTGCCGACTCGACCGGCAAACGTATTTGCCCGGCGATCTGCTGACCAAGGTCGATCGATGCAGCATGCTGCACGCTTTGGAAGTGCGGTCGCCTTTCATGGACCACACGCTCATTTCGCACGTGTCACGCTTGGACGATGATCAGCTTCTTCGCGGCGGGCCAAAACGAATGCTGCGTGAGGCATTCGCAGGCGACTTGCCGGGCGAAGTATTTAGCCGGGCAAAACGCGGATTCGCCGTGCCGATCGGCGAATGGCTGCGCGGCCCGCTTCTGAAGTGGTCACAGGAACTTCTCTTGACACCAAACGGATTTTGCCGACTTCGCTTCGACCACCACACAGTCGCAACGCTGCTGCAAGAGCACGTGTCATCCTACCGCGACCACAGCCAGCGGCTCTGGTCGTTGCTCATGCTCGAGCTCTGGTCACGAGCGACCTAAACTTTGAGCCGTCTTCGCAGTCGGGCCAGAGGAGACTTTTTGAGCTAAAATCCGAACATCTGATATTCTATCTTTAGTCAAAAACGCAGGGGGACGATACGGCGACAAATGCGAACCATTTTCTTCCGAGCAGTAGCCTGACCAAACACCTCCGGCACAAGATTCCGGTGGTTGGCGTGCTCATACTTTTTTCGGTCGTGCCTTTGGTGCTTTTGGGCGTGTTTCTTTTGTGGCTCTCTGCGCGAACGACGACGAACGTTTCACGCGACATTAGCGGACAACTTATAGAGCAGATGGCAGGACGCACGCGGGACGGAATCCGCAATTACTTCGAGCGGTGCGTCGCGCTCAGTGATACGTACGAAAGAATGATCTTGTCCGAGGCGTTGCCCACACGCACTCCCGATGATCTTCGAACATGGCTCGACACGCTTCGGGCACATCTGCTGTCAAGCCCGGCGATCGGTTCCATCACATTCGCAAGTCCGGCCGGCGATGCGGTCTATCTCATGCGAGTGGGCGAGGTCATTGAGTTCGGCGTGACAAATGGCTCGGTCGATGGGGACAACTGCGTGATCGATTATTTCGATGCCGCGGGCCAGCCGCTCGATATTCCGCAGCGGGGATACCGATATGACGCAACACAACGGCCGTGGTATTTGTCGGCACAAAGTTCACACGCCCCGATCTGGACTGCTGTCTACAAATGGTTTGAAAAAGGTGCACATGCGGATAAGAAAGACTTTGGAACCAGCTACGTGAAGCGGGTGTTTGGCAGTGACGGCCGGGAAATCGGCACGCTTTCGATTGATGTCACGCTCGAGCAGATTCAGGCGATTCTCGCGCGGCTGACGTCTGAAGGCTCATCCTATGCGGAGCTTCGGGGGACGAATCAAGAAGTGATCGGCTCGAATTCCTCGCTCTCGATCACTGATTCAGAGTTCGTACGGGCCGGGCTGTCGAACCTGAAGGCCGATCAAAAATCGGGATCGACCTCGCTGATTTCGGTCAGTGACACGAGCGGGCGCAAATATTATGCGCAGGCGATAGCCGTCGAACTGATGCCCGGAAGCAGCGGCGTGCTGATGGTGGTGACGCCGGAGTCACAAGTGCTGGCGAAGGCTATTTCATCTCGAAACTATATGATTGCGGTCGGGCTGAGTTATCTCGCAATCGTGGTGCTGTTGACGGTGTGGATGGCGCGGGCGACGGGTCAGCCCGTAAAACGTCTTCGTGATTTCGCAATCGCGATAGGTCGGGGAGA
This sequence comes from Tepidisphaerales bacterium, assembly GCA_038326995.1. Taxonomy (GTDB): domain Bacteria; phylum Planctomycetota; class Phycisphaerae; order Tepidisphaerales; family Tepidisphaeraceae; genus JBBQKP01. The sequence goes on along the minus strand of JBBQKP010000015.1, from coordinate 9,575 downwards.
ATTTGATCGGCGCGTCGACGCCTTAAACGGCGGCCTGTCGGTCGAGTACACGCAGCTCGCGCTGGCCCTTAACGAGATGGCCGAGGGCTTGAAGCAGCGCGTCGAGCTGATCGCGTCGAAGGAAGCAATCGAAGCACACTCGCGCGCCAAGAGCGAATTTTTCGCCAGCATGAGCCACGAGCTTCGCACGCCGCTGAACGCGATGATCGGCTACAGCGAAATGCTGGAAGAACGCGCTCGCGACGAGCATCGAATAAACGATATTGAAGACCAGCAAGGCCTGTCCATCGCGACCAGACGGCTCCAAACGCTCGTGACGGACTTGCTGGACTTATCGAAAATCGAAGCGGGCAAGATGACGTTGGCAGTGGAGAGAACAGACGCAAGGCTTTTGATCGAGCGTGTCGTCGCCGGCTGCAGGCCGCTGATCGCCAGGTCAGATAACACTCTGCATCTGGATATCTCCCCTGACATCGGCTTGATCCAAACCGATGCCGTAAAGCTCGAAAAGATCATCGAAAATCTTCTGGCAAACGCGATCAAGTTTACGAGCAAGGGGACGATTTCCGTGCTGGCGTCGCGTTTGATCGATGAACTGACCATCACCATCGCCGACACCGGCGTCGGCATGGACCAGACGCTCATCGACAAATTGTTCAAGCCCTACGTGCAAGGCCCCAACTCCACTCACCGCCACGTCGGCGGCACGGGGCTCGGCCTGTCGCTCGTGCGAAGCTACTGCGAATTGATCGGCGGGAGCGTGGAGTTGTGGTCAGAGCCGAACAAGGGCACCACGTTCGCCGTTCACATTCCCCTCATAATTTCACCACCCATCGTGGTCGAAATTACCAATTCAGAACTGCCTTCAAAGGAACCCATATGGTCTCACCCATGATTTTAGTCGTCGAAGACGAACCATTAAGTCAGGACATGCTCACCAAACGCCTTACCGGCCGGGGCTTCGGCGTGGAGGGCGTTCGCAACGCCCAGGAGTGCCTTGAGTTTCTGAACTCTGGACGACGTTGCAGCCTGATCTTGATGGACATCGCCATGCCCGGTATGAACGGGATCGAGTGCGTACGCACCATTCGAAAATCCTACTCGCACGACGCCTTACCGATCATCATGGTCAGCGCTCGCGTCGACAGCGACGACGTCGTCGAAAGCCTGACCGCGGGCGCGAATGATTACGTCGTCAAGCCCGTGAATTTTCGCGTGTTGCTCGCCCGCGTTAAGTCGTGTCTGCGATTGCGTAAAGGCGTTTCGCTCCTGGTCGAGGCCGAGCGACAACGCGTCATGATGGAAGCCCTTGGTGCAACCGCATCAAAAATCGCCCGGCCGCTCTCCAGCATCGTCGATCAACTTGAAGTCCTCATGGCCGACCTGCCCGCCAAACCCGTCCACCAGATTCAAGACGCCCTGCACGGCCTCCTCGACATCACCGGCGACCTCGTCAACATCGTCGATCAACTCAAGAAAATCTCGCAGCTAAAGAACGTCTCCTACACCCAGCGGCTCGAACTTCTCGACGACACCTCAACTGATTCAGACGAGAAACCCGTACAGCAATCCAAGTAACAAGTCATCGCCGAACGTCCAACACTCGGGCTCCGGGGCCGTCCTGTGCTATAGTGTTTCCGTGCCCCTTGCATCCGACATGACCGTCATTGATACCGCGCCCGTGAATTCGAGCAGCGTGAACCCGCCCGATTCTCCGATCGTCGCACGAATAGAAAACCTTTCTAAGATCTACCGCAAGCCGGGCAGTGATGTCGAAGTTCGCGCTTTGGATGATGTTTCGATCGATCTGGTGAAAGGGGAATACACCGCGATCATTGGTGCTTCAGGTTCGGGCAAGAGCACATTGATGAATGTGATCGGTTGTCTGGATAAGCCCACCATGGGCCGATACATATTGGGTGATCACGACATCGGAAGTTTAGACGACGACCGTCTGTCTGAGATTCGCAGCCGGTCGATCGGATTTGTGTTCCAGAATTTCAATCTGATCCAGCAATTGACCGTATTGCAAAACCTGGACGTGCCGATGTTCTATCAAGGCATTTCGCGTCACGAGCGGCTCGCGCGTGCGACGGAGATGGCCGGCCGAGTCGGGCTTGGCGACCGACTCGACCACCGCCCGACGCAGCTTTCGGGCGGACAGCAGCAGCGCGTGTGCATTGCCCGCGCGCTCTGCAACAAGCCGCTCATCCTCCTTGCCGACGAGCCCACCGGCGCCTTGGACAGCAAGACGGGGCAGTCCATCTTGGCGCTGTTTGACGAACTGGTGGCCGGAGGCACAACGATCGTTATCGTCACGCACGATCCGAAGGTCGCAGACCGATGCCAGCGTGTCATCCAGCTTCATGACGGCAAAGTGATTCGCGACGAGCGCCAGCAACAGAAGCGGCATTAACTTTGAGCACCGCGCCTTCATTAGCAGAAGCGCGAAAATTTAATGCGATCCGTATCAGATTTTGTTCCGGATTGTCGACTGGACCCATTTAAATAGGTAACACTTCAGCCGAATGCCAGAATTCTCTGATATTTGGGTGCCACGACTTGAGTGGAAGTCGTAGCACCCAAAACGTCCGAGCAAATGCGATTTGCTGCAAACGGTTGAAGTGTTACCATTTCCGTGAAGAGTTTAGGAAGTAAATTTGCTTCGGGCCCGTCCGGCAGGACATTGCTGAGATGCCTGACGTCTCGAGTTTGTTTACGCAGAATCAGCGGGAGAACGTCCTGCCAGACGGGCCAGAAACGCGGCGCGGACGCCGCGTCTACAAGTTGCTTAGTGCGTTAGCAGAATAACACGAGACATCGCGGCTTACGAGTGCTTCTGCAAACGGCTGAAGTGTCACTTAATTAGATCAATTACATCATCGAGAAAAAACGGCGCCGCCCGACTCATTACCAGAATCGGGCGGCGTTAAAAACCATCGGCGTGAATTCTATTCACGCAAAACTGCAAACACCCTACTTCTTCAAGGCATACAGCCCGCGTTCAAGCTTGGTGAACAACTTCTTTTCCCGAATCAGTGTCTGATTGATGATTGACCGAAAGTTGTCGCTCGTGCTGACATACCCAGCCTTCTGCGCAGCCTCCTGAATCTCCGGAATTCTCATTCCTTCGGTCTTCGAAAGAACCTGCTGAAGCGTCTCGACCAGGCTTTGCGAATTGCTTGCACGCTTGCCAGTAACTGCTCCGCCTTCGAGCGAAGCGAGCTTCGCGTCGAGCTTCGACATTTCCTTCAGAAGCTTCTTCTTTTCGCGGAGCAATACCTGCCTCTTGTCCATTTGCTGGTCAAGGTAGCCTTTAAGTTTGGCGATCGATAATTCTACTTTACCACGTGGCATCGGATGAACCTTCCATAATGAAATTAAACCCCTGATCTGGCGGAACTATATTTTGATTCCGTCTAAATGCAAGGAGATACTCTAATCTTTTAATCACAATTTATATGGATTACGACCCGCGAACATTTAGCCTCGTGTGTACATGTTTGAAAAGAACTGATCAAGCGTTTTATTACCGCAATCGTCGGGCAGAAATCCACAAAACAGCTGCTTACACCCAAACAGATCGTCTTACACTCTCGACGAATTCGACGATAACAACCGCCGCTTAAGCACGCTGACGAGACAATTCCTTTTTCCGGGTTTATACTCCGGTCCCAAGCGACAAAGCCATAGATTAATACCCACATCGGCCGACACGGAGGTCACACGCCTATGAGAAGACGAAACAAACGCCTATCAAGACAACTCGGAATCGCCCTTGCTATTGCGGGAGTTGTAACCGCAGCGACCTGGTTCCTCAGGCCGCACGACCCCTCTGCACCTGATGCCTCCACGCCCAACACCGGAACCGCCGCATCAGTCGCGCTTCTGCCCCAACAGGCCGGACCCGCATTCGAGCCCGCTCGAAACTCGAATATATCATCAGAACTTTCTCTGGGTTCACTCGAACAAAAGCCCGATAAGCCACTCCTGCTTGAGCAGAGCATTGCAAAACCCGCTGTTGGTCTTGCATATACGCCTCCCACTAAGGCATCAGCGCCGGCCGCGACAAATTCGTCACCAACCAATCCGGTCTCTAATACGTCGCTCGATTCTTCCGAAGCCTTTGCACGCGCCAAAGCGAGTCGCGATGCGGGCGATATTCTGGCCGCGCGATCTCTTTTGAACGATCAGCTTCAAAGCGGCAAACTGACAAAAGACGAGACCGACCAAGCCAAGGCCACGATACGCGAACTCAACCAGCGGATCGTGTTTTCCAATGCGAAGATCGACGCCGATCCCTACAACGTACGTGTCAAGGTTCAGCCCGGGCATTCGCTGACCGTCCTGGCGAGGCCTTTCGATATCACACCCGAATTTCTCGCACGCCTTAACAACATTTCCGATCCCCGGCGACTCCGCGCCGGTGCGGAACTGAAGGCCATCAAAGGACCGTTCCACGCCGTCGTCTCCAAATCAACCTTCACCATGGATTTCTACCTCGGCGACGCGGGCACCTCCGCTTCAACCTACATCACCACCTTCCGCGTCGGGCTCGGCTCAGACCTGTCCACGCCAACCGGAACCTGGCTCGTGACACGCGGTGGAAAACTCGTCAATCCGAAGTTCTGGGGCACGGGCGATTTACCGCCACTAGAAGCCGACGATCCGAAGAACCCGCTGGGCGAACGCTGGCTTCAGCTTGACGGCATCGCAGGCGAGGCGGTCGGCAAAGAAGGCTACGGCATCCACGGCACGATCGACCCCGACTCCATCGGCAAAAACATGTCGCTCGGTTGCATTCGCCTGGTCGACGAAGACATCAAACTCGTCTACGACCTCCTCACCGACGGAAAGAGCAAAGTCGTCGTCGTCCCGTGATCCTATGCGATCAATATTCAGGAAAAAGCCGCGGACATAATAAGTTCGGTAAGCGGGTTTTGTGTCCAAGGTGCGATCTCGTTCGCTCGTTTGTGTTGAACACCATACTTACCAGCCCGCTCATTTCGTGCGCGGCTCTTTTATCCGAATTTACATAGCGGTCGACCTGACACGAAGACGCCGCGAGATCTGAATGTCGCGGCGTCTTGTTTCTTAGCGATGAACTCGGGCCGACCTGAGAGCCCTTACTTAGTGATCAGTCGATGGTTGTCGCATCAGCATCATCAGACCCGTCGCCGTTGCCTGCCGCACTGACGGCGACGACGCGGAAGGTGTAAGCCGTATTGGCGGTAAGGCCTGTGACACTAAAGCCGATCGTGTCTGCGGCGAGTGGATTGGCACCGCTGACGGTGACCCATGCGCCCGCCTGACGACGCTGCACCAGGAAACCTGTCTCACCTGTGATCGCGCCCCACGTGACGGCAACCGTTGTCGGACCTGTCCCTTCGGCACTCACGTTGGGAACAAAGCCCAGCGTGGTCGTGCGGTTGACAACCGCAGACGGGGTGCCAAGACCCGACTCGTTCCTGGCCCTGATGCGGAACTGATAAGCCGTGTTGGGTAGAAGACCACTGCTGGTGAACGTAAGCTGGTCGGCCGACCGTGAACCGGCACCCACCCATGTGGTGCCCGCATCGATCGAGCGTTCAATTGCGTAGCCCGTCTCGCCGACGACGTTCGTCCAGGCGAGCGCGACGGACGTCGACGATACAGGCGTCGTGGTCAGTGTCGGGGCCGCAGGGCGTGTAAAGACAGTGACTGACGGCGACGGGGCGCTGTCGCCCGCTGCGCTCACTGCGCGGAGCCGAAACTGGTTGCTCGTTCCAGAAGTCAGACCCGTCGCAGACAGCGTGATGGCGTCGGCTGCGGTTGCTGCACCGACGAGCGTCCAGACCGCGCCGTTGAGGCGTTCAATCTTATAGCCGGTTTCGCCCGCTCCGTCGGTCCAGTTGAGGGTGACGGTCGTTCCGTTCAGCGCGCCCACGCCGGTCAGGCCTCGGGGTGCGCTGAGCAGCGTGCTCCTGGTGGCCACGGCACTGTTTGCGCCGGCGCCACCCGAGTTCACGCCGCGAACGCGGAACTGATATGAGGTATTCGGAGAAAGCGAGCGAGCGGAGTACGTCAATGCGTCGGCCGAGACATTGAACGCCGTCCATGTCGTCCCGTCGGTCGAACGCTCGAGCACGAATCGCGATTCGCCCGTCACGTTGGTCCATGCCAGATTGATCTGACGGCTGGAGAACGTGGTGGCGGTGAGGGTCGGAGCAGCGGGGAGCGTTGTGACTCTCAAAGCGCCGGTCGGGGCACCGTTTCCAGCCGCGTTGGCGGCGCGGAGTCGGAAGGAATAGTCCGTGCCCGCAGTGAGCGTGGTGGCGACACCGGTTACCGCGTCCGCGGCGATGACAGCACCAACGGCGGTCCAGACTACGCCGGTGAGACGCTCAAGAACGTAGCCGGTCTCGCCAGAACCGTCAGTCCATCCGAACGTGACGGTCGTCCCGGCAATCGTGGTGGCCTCGAAGCCCGCAGGGGCAGCCAGCAGAGTGCCACGCGTCACCACTGCCGACACCGCGCCGTTGCCACCGTCGTTGAACGAAGTGACTCGCCACTGATAGCTCGTACCAGCAGTCAGGCCCGAGCCGACGAACGCGACGGCGTCGGCCGCGGTGTTGCCGACTTCCGCCCACGTCGTGCCCGCATCGGCCGACCGTTCGATGGTGTAGCCCGTCTCGCCGACGATGTTCGTCCAGGCCAGCGAAATACGCGTCGAACTGACCGCAGTCGCCGTCAGACCCGTCACCTGTGGCGGAAGCGTGGTGACGTCAACTTGGTCTGAAGGAGCGCTGTCGCCCGAGGCGTTGATGGCGCGGACTCGGAACGATGTCGTTGTACCGGCGGTCAGACCGGTGATTGCCAGTGTCGCGACGTCGGCGGCTACGTTGCTCCCCACCTGCGCCCACGCCGTGCCGGTCAGTCTTTCCACCTTATAGCCCGTCTCACCCACGACGTTGGTCCAGTTGATCGACGCCCCGGTTGAGGTAACCGACGCGGAGGTCGGCGTCGAAAGCCTGGCGAGGTTTGTGGCCCTGGTTACGACGGCCGAGTTCGCACTCGCGCCGGCTTCATTCACGCCGCGGGCGCGGAACTGATGCGACGTGCCCGCCGTCAAACCGACGGCGGTAAACGTGATGACATCCGCACCGACTGTTCCCGCCTCGGCCCAGGTCGTACCCGCATCGTCAGAGCTTTCGATCACCACGCCGTCTTCGCCCACGATCGCCGGCCAGGCCAGCACCACCGTGCTCGCGGTCGACACACCCGCGGTCACCACCGGTGCCGCCGTCAACGTGTTCGCGCGAACCACCGTCGAAACCGGCGAGAATCCGTTGGCGTTGAACGCGCGGATTCGGAAGAGGTACTCGGTGCCGCCGGTCAGGCTCGCAACCGTCACAGTCTCCAGATCGGCGGCGAGGTTGGCGCCCTGCTGCACCCATGCCGTGCCCGTGAATCGATCGACGCGAAAGCCAGTCTCGCCAAAACCGTCGGTCCAATCCATCTTGATCGACGCCACGTTCGCAGCGGCCGTGTCCCACGCGAAACCAGCCACCGCATCCGGAGCCACCATCAAACGGCGCTCTTCGAGTTTGGTAACCAGTTCCTGCGGCCGACGATTAGATCGACCACTCGATTGACGACTAAGACTACGACTAGGCGACTTCAAGGTTTTGTGACTCAACATGACGGGTTCCTCTTCAAATGACGTGAGACTGGACATGGTCAGGCCCGTCGCCCGACACGTTTTGGTTATGAACGACATCCGGGACTCGCCACGTCTATAGACACACCTCGTCCAGATGCTTTCCGGGCCTTCTCCGTTTTATCGACAGTCGGCCATATAAAATTTAATCAGTTGAAATGTTGGATGCCTTCGCCGTCCACTGCCGCCGTCCACTGCCGCCGTCTACTGCCGCCGTCCACTGTCGTCGCCGCCTGTCGTCGCCGCCGTCTGCCCGACATTGCGCCGATTGACCTCGATTCGCCGCAATTCACCCCTGTTTACCGCCATTTCGCACCCGTTTACCACCCATTCTCAGTCGCTCATTTCTCCCATCCCTCGGCCCATCTCCTGATCATCACTCACCTTACGCCGCCGACGCGCACCTGGGCCGAGTTGAAATGTGCACATTTGAGTCGGACTTTGTTCTGCAGAGCGATGCTGCCCTCACATTTCCCAATCGCGCAGAAGCGCATCGTCAAAGGCGCGCAAACCCGAAGCGCGTTTGAATTCTGATCTTCCACGAAGCAACAAGAACGTAGGGTGGGCTTCAGCCCACCAGCCTGCGTGACGCAACAAAACGGCAGGTTGAAAACCCACCATACAAAATCTTCGCATCATTTGATCTGATGAAAGTTTCTATCCGGGTGCCACGTTTTGTGTACTCGCAATGCGTGCGGTTGGACACGTCCCGGGCACGCTCTGGAATACCAGAACGTAACACCCGGCCCTCCTTCTATTCACAATCGGCGGGATGAATCCCGCCCTACTCTTGGGGCGCATCAATTCTTGGTATCGACCAAGCCCGCTAAATCCCCGCACGAATCAGCCGCACGCGCTCACGCTCCACTTTCGCAACCATCATGCGGTAGATGGACCACATCTTGGCCCGCTGTGCATTGACCTTGACGTTGGTGATTTCCAGGCCCGTCATGCGTGACTTCGGATCCGTCGGGTCGTCAACGACGTGCCGCACCGCACACTCGAGCACGATTTCCGCGTCGTTGTATTTGCTTTTGTTGAACTCGATGCGGACGCGGTCATCTACTGCAAGCACCGGCGACTTCACGTTTTTTGCGCGCGTCCGAAGCAGCATGCCACACGCCGAGATGTCCAGAAGTTCCGCCGCAACCTCGCCGCTCGGAAGTGGTCTGGGCCAGATGGAAACACCCTGCTCGATGCGCCAACAGCGCGGGTTGGGCAGAGGCATGCCGTCGCACCACACGCGCCGCTCATCCCGCCTTTCTTTCTCACGTTCGTACGCCGCCGCGACGGCCTCCAGCGTATCGGGTGCGTCTGCATCAATTTGTACTTCTTCGCGCATGCTATAGTTCCTATCGGATCAACCGATGATCGCGACAACATCGGATGTCAGATTTGCCTGTCGCCGGGTCCGATAGCGTCGATATCCACATCGGACTTTTCCGGTTGTGCGGGCACACGTACGCCTTCGGGCAATCAAGTCCGGAATTCTGCAAACAATCCGTCCTCGATTCGTATCTTCGCCTGTACCGCGCACGTTCCTCTTGTACGATTGTGCTGATCGACTGCTTTATCGTTCAGGGGAATACCGCCGGGAGATTCATGTCTACGCCGTTGTCCACGCCGATATCCCTGCAGTTGTGCCTTGTTCGCGGCCCTTTCGCTCGCAAGCCACAGCGACCACTTCGCCCCGTTACTTTGCTCCTCGCCGCCATCGCGCTGGCGCTGCCTTCGCTCGCATCTGCGCAGCTTTCCTACATCGGGCCGAGCGTCGGCGATTTCAACCAGCCCGCGAATTACTCGCCCGCCAACGTCCCCTCACTCGCCACTCCCGTTTTGATCGCCAACCGCAACGATCTTTTCGGGCCTGTCTCGA
>JBBQKP010000014.1:0-29203 GCA_038326995.1 Tepidisphaerales bacterium | reverse complement strand
GACGGGCTTACCCTGCGCGAGAAAAAACGTGTACGCCATCGCCCCGCCGACCAGCAGCGTGTCGCACTTGCCCAGCAGACTTTCGATGACCTGAATTTTGTCGCTCACTTTCGCGCCGCCCATGATCGCGACGAACGGATGCTCCGGCGTGGTGACGGCCTCGCCGAGAAATTTCAGTTCCTTCTGGATGAGATACCCGATGACGCGCGGCTTACCTTCGAGAAGCTGCGGCACGCCGAACGTGCTCGCGTGCTCGCGGTGTGCGGTGCCGAACGCGTCGTTGACATAAACGTCGGCGAACTTCGCGAGCGACTGCGCGAAGCGCGGATCGTTCTTTTCCTCGCCCGGGTGAAACCGGAGATTTTCAAGCAGCAGCACCTCGCCGTCGGCGAGTGATGCGACTAGATTTTCGACTTCGACTCCGATGCAGTCGGGGGCGAATTTCACGGGCTTATTCAATAGCTTCGACAGCCGCTCTGCGCAGGGCTTCAAGCTGAATTTTGCCTCGGGCCCGGCCTTGGGTCTGCCCAGGTGCGACATGAGAATTAGCCGCCCGCCGCGAGAAATGACGCTGTTGATTGTCGGCAGCGCCTGTTCGATCCGCCGGTCGTCGGTGATGTTGAGGTCTTTATCCAATGGGACGTTGAAATCCACACGGGCCAGAACTTTTTTTCCTTTGACGTCTACATCTGCGACGGTTTTCTTTGCCACGATCAGTTCCTTTGGTAAGCGGAAGTTTCAACCTAGGACCGGATCGGCCGGTGTCAAGCGAGAATTGCCGATATGAAGGAAAATGAATGATCCTTCACGACACGTCAGTTCATGAATAATCATCGGCCCGTAATTGGCACAGCGGGTGTTGGGCCAAGTGGTAGAATCAAGACAGTGAAAACTACAATCGGCGATTTTTCGATCGAAAGAGTCGTGCAAAGCGTGGAACGCGTCAAAGAACGTTTAATCCGGGCGGCCAGGGCTCTTGAAAGTTCTGGAATCGAGTATGCGATTGCGGGTGGCAACGCAGTTGCAGTGTGGATTTCTCGGGTCGATCCCGGTGCGGTACGAAATACGCCTGACGTTGATGTACTGGTTCGCAAAAGAGATTTTGACGGAGTACGTGCCGCGCTCGAGCGCGAAGGTTTTGTTTATCGACACTTAGCCAACGATGTCGGTGGCATTGACGTGTTTTTAGACGGCCCCGATGGAAGACCTCGAGACGCGGTGCATTTAATCTACGCGAATGAACTCGTTCGGCCGACCGAATTGGACGTCAACCCCGACGTCACCGAAGTAGAAATCGCAGAAGCTGCATATCGCGTTCTGACGCTTAGTGCGATCGTGCGAATCAAGCTGACCGCGTTTCGCCGTAAAGACCAGACCCATCTCGACGACCTGATCGAAGTCGGGCTGGTCGATGAGTCGTGGCTGACTCGATTGCCCAAACCCCTGGCCGATCGCTTGCAGGGTCTCCTCGAGACCCGCGGCAGCTAATTCAAGAATCGCATAACGCTCGTCGACAATTTTTCACAAGAGAAATTGAAAATGAAGACAGCCGCTTCATGCGCGGCTCATTCAAATGCCTGAGCAGAGACGCTTGTGCGCGAAGTGGTCAGATCGCATCGTGGAAAATCTGTAGTCGGTTAGTGTCTGACAGCACTACGAAAGACGAGCGTGCTGAGAGTTGAATGCCCACCCGCAAACCCCACAATGCGGCGATGTCTATCGACCGGCAGAAGCTTATCGCACAATTCGAAGCGGTTTTTGGAAAGGCCAACAACCCCGTCGTCGTCCGCTCGCCGGGCCGGGTGAATCTGATTGGTGAGCACACGGATTACAACGAGGGCCTGGTTTTTCCGATGGCGATTGAGCCGGCGATTTACTTCGTCGCTCAAGCACGAAGCGATGATCTCGTACGTGTGTTTTCCAGCGCGATGAAGAATTCCCTGCCCGTTGAGTTTGGCGTCGCGAGCAATATTCCGCGTATCGAATCCCACGGCGACGCGGCGTTCTGGACGAACTACGTTCGCGGGCCCGTCGCACAACTGGTTCGCGCGGGAATCAAGCTCGGCGGCATGGATCTTTTCGTGCACAACACCCTGCCGGCCGGTTCGGGGCTTTCCAGCAGTGCGGCCATGGAGATCGGCACGAGCGTGTGTGCGCTCAAGCTGATCACCGCCGATATGGACCGCGTGAAGCTGGCCCTGCTCAATGTCGATGGTGAGCACGAATACCCGCAGGTTCCGTGCGGCGTGATGGATCAGATGATCGTAGCAAACGGCCGAAGCGGGCACGCGATGCAGCTCGATTGCCGCGGCAACAAAATCGTTCACGTACCGCTTCCGTCTGACAGAATTTCCGTAGTCATCGTCAATACGATGGTGAAGCACGCACTCGCCGACGGCGGATACGCGAAGCGGAAGATGCAGTGCGAAGTCGCGGTGAAGCTTCTTCAAACGAAAAATCCCGGCGTGAAATCTCTGCGCGACGTGTCAGGCGAAATGCTCGAACAGCTTCGTAAGGCAGATGCAGTCAAGGCCGTGTCGCTCTATGGCCAGATTCGCGCACGCGAGAAGATGAGCGTGGAAGCGATCGAACATGACGAAGAGTTTCGCAACGATGTGTTTCGTCGGGCGAGACATGTGGTGACGGAGAACCACCGGACGCAGCAATTCGCGATCGAGCTCGAGCAGTCGAACTTCGAAGAGGCCGGGCAATTGATGCTCCAAAGTCATAACTCGCTTCGATACGATTACAACGTGACGGTGAACGAGCTGGATTTTCTGGTCGAGACGAGCATAGCCAAGGTTGGCGTGTTCGGCTGCCGGATGACGGGCGGCGGATTCGGCGGGTGCGTGGTGGCGCTGGTCGAGCCGAATGAGGTCGACCCGTTTCAAGACGAAATCAAAACGGCTTATCAACGTCAGTTCAACATCGTGCCGCAGGTCATCGTGACGGCCGCGGCGGATGGAACGTCCGTCGTTTTGTAGATTCATTACAATCACTCGCTGATATAACGCGATCACACGCCGCCGCACAGAACGCCCATGGACACCGCCCTACGCAACAGACTCACGCTCGGCCCGGTCATGCTGTTGTCATTGGTCGGCATCCTTTGGCTCGACTGGAAAATTCAAAAGTGGACCGAAGACATTCACACGGCCGGCCTGCAAGGCGGGATCCGCGGGGCCGCATTCACTGTGATGCTGATTCTGATTGTTCCTCTGGCGACGCGAGAACTGGCAAGGCTGTTCGCCGCCGAGCATGTGAAGCCGTACCGACTCATCAGCACGCTCGCGTCGTCGTTGATTCTGCTGCACGCATTTGCGACGCAGTTCGAGCCGTTCGCAAAAATCGCCGCCAGCACGCTGGCGTTCATCATCATCTTCACCATGGTCGCGGCGGCGTGGCAACGCGTGCGAATTCGCGAAAGCCAGCAGGCGATCGTCGGCATGGCCGGGACGCTGCTGGCGGTGATGTATGTCGGACAGCTCGCGTGGTTCATGGTCGCGCTGCGCGTAAAAAACGGCGAGTGGTTCACCGGCACGATCTGGCACGTTGTGCTGCTTCTGCTTGCGGTCAAATTCACCGACATCGGCGCATTTTTCGTCGGCAGATCATTCGGCAAACACAAACTCATCCCGTGGCTCAGCCCGGGCAAGACCTGGGAAGGCCTGCTCGGCGGCCTGGTGTTTGCGGGCGCCATCGGTGCGCTTTGCGCCACGCAGATCGCGGGCATGGGCTGGGAACGCGGGCTGCTGTTCGGCGTGATCATCGGTGGGGTCGGGCAGATGGGCGATCTGTTCGAATCAATGATGAAGCGCGACGCCGAGGTCAAGGACAGCGGCAGCGCCGTCCCCGGATTCGGCGGCGTGCTCGACATCATCGACAGCCCATTGCTTGCCGCACCCGTTGCCTATCTCTGCTTCAGCTTGTTATAGGCAATCCGATTCGATCGCGCATCGAAGCCGGCCTTCTCACGCAAAACCGTGAAACTCTTCCCGTCGTAGTGAATGCGACGATTACGCCTGTATCAAAACTGAAAAATAGTTAACTATCGGACGCAAAATATGCACATTTCAAAAAAGTGACTGAGCGCAAGGCCCGATGTGATGGGTGTCAGGACAATTCGTCCTTCACTCAACCCAAGGAGAACCATGCACGCAGTCGCTTCAAAGAAATCCGTGGCCAAGCCCGCAAAGATCAAGTCCGACAATATCAAGCCCGCCAGTACTGCCTCACGAAGTGCGGCCGCACGCGGTGCCGCCACATCGCGCAGCACCGCGCCGCAGACGCCGATTCAAATCTATCTCAAGTCGATTCACGAGACGCCGCTTCTGACTGCCATTCAGGAAAAGGACCTCGCCCGGCGACTCATCGAGCACTCCGACATGGCCGCCCGTGAGCAGATGGTCAAGGCCAACCTACGCCTGGTCGTCAGCATCGCCAAGCATTACCAGCACCGCGGCCTATCGCTTCTTGATCTCATTGAAGAAGGAAACATCGGGCTGATGAAGGCCGTCGAAGGGTTTGATCCTGACAACGGTGCACGATTCAGCACCTACGCGTCATGGTGGATCAAGCAGGCGATCAAGCGCGCCCTCATCAACGCCGTGCAGCCGATCCACGTGCCGGCGTACATGATCGAACTGATGAACCGTTTTAGGACCAGTACGCGCAAGCTCGAAGAATCGCTCGGCCGCGCACCGACCGTCGATGAACTCGCGACGTCCATGGACGTACCGGCCAAGAAAGTCCGCATCATCAAGAAGGCCGTCAAGGCGTTCAACGCCCCGACACAGTTCGGCGGCGCGGCAAATAATTCCGGCGACACCGAGCTCACCATCGAAGGCGTCATTTCCGATCCGAATTGCCGCACGCCCGACGAAATCATCTCGCACGAGGACGACCTGCGGCAACTCGTGGGCTTGCTCGAAGACATCGACCTCCGTGCTGCGACCATCCTCAAGCATCGTTACGGCCTGCACGGGGCCGAGCCGCTCACACTCAAGGAAATCGGCGTGAAGGTCGGCCTGACACGCGAACGCGTGAGGCAGATCGAGCATGAAACCCTCGCCCGACTTAAAGGCTGTATGAACGTTGATAAGGTCAGGCCCGACGGAACATCGCGTGCCGCGTAAGAAAAAGCAGAGATTGGAAAGTGAAGAGCGGAAAGAGAAAGAGGCACAGTGCCTCTTTCTCTGTTTCGCGTTTAATCCCGTGTAGGCGCGTAGAAGATGAATCCTTCAGACCAAGTTTCGCCGTCGCACTATCAGCCACCACCGAGAAAACCTGAATAATTACAATTGCAAACGCAACGCGTACTCTCCGCGACAGATCGCTGCTGCGCATTACGAAAACAGTCTATCCAACTAATGTTGATACGAATTAATCGTTTGCAACTTGGCCGTCCAAACGGGTACGTTACGTCCTTGCGATTGCTAGAGCCGATCGTCTTAGCCGCCGCCTTTAACTTCCCTTATCAAAATTCGACTTCACCATGCACGGCTTCCTCATCCTCGATAAAGCGATCGGCCCCAGCAGCAATCAGGCCATCAACGGCGTGAAGCGGTTGCTGCCCAAACGACAACCGAACGTCAAGACGTCGGGCATCAAGACAGAGGGCGTCGATACCGCACGCATCAAAATCGGACACGCCGGCACGCTCGACCCGTTGGCGTCGGGCGTGCTCGTTCTCATGCTGGGCAAATGCACCAAGCTGTGCGAGCGCGTCATGGGCCAGCCCAAACAGTACGAGGCGACGATCAAACTCGGCGCGACGACTCCCTCTGACGACAGAGAAACACAGGAAATCATCAGCACATTCGATGCGATTCCCACTGAAGCAATGGTGCTTGACGTCTGCGGCAAATTCGTCGGCACGATCCAGCAGACTCCGCCTATTTACAGCGCGATGAAAATCTCCGGCAAGCGCGCGTGCGACCACGTTCGCGGCGGGCAGAGCGTCGTGCTCCAACCTCGGCCGATCCGGATTGATGGAATTGTCGTCACGCGCTACGCGTTTCCGTTTCTCGACATCACAATCGACTGCGGCCGCGGGACGTATGTCCGCTCGCTCGCGCGCGACATCGGACATGCGCTTGGCACGGGCGGATATCTTTGGGAGCTTCGCCGCACGCGCGTGGGAACGTTCGACATCAAAGATTCGTACACGATCGACAAGCTTGGCGAGACGGGCCTGGAATCCGCCCTGCTCTCGCCGGATTTTTTGGGCGAGCCTGAAGAAAAGTCAGTAGAACTCTAGTTGTTGTCGTAACTCGTCTGGGTTGCTGTTGTGTGGCCTGCGAACGGCAGAGCGTGGTATAACACGCGGATGAACGTTGTGATCATTGGTGCGGGCGGCCACGGACGCGTCGTGCTCGACATTTTTCGAGCCGAGAGCAAGCATAAGGTCGTCGGTTTTCTCGACGCTGACGCTGCGCTCGTCGGCTCGCTCATCGACGACGTCGAAGTGCTCGGCCCGGTGAACATGCTGACTCGACTGAAGTCCCGGCGCGTCACGGGTGTGTGCATCGCGATCGGCGACAATCGCGTGCGCCAGCAATACGCGACGGAAGTCCGATCGGCCGGGCTCGAAATTATTTCGGCGATTCATCCGAGTGCTGTCGTCGCTTCGGGCTCGAAATTGGAAGCGGGAGTTGTCGTGTGCGCGCAGGCGGTCGTCTGTGTGCAGGCGCGAATCGGCGAGGCGTCGATCGTCAACACGGGCGCGATTGTCGATCATGAATGCGTGCTGGCAGCGGCGGTTCATATCTGCCCCGGGGCGATTCTTGCGGGAAGAGTTCGGGTGGGCGCCCGCGCATTCATCGGCCTGGGCGCGAGGGTTATTCAATGCCTGGAGATCGGCGACGACGCAATGATCGCAGCGGGTGCGGTGGTTGTTCGAAGCGTCGCAACGGGCACTCGCGTCGCGGGCGTGCCCGCAAGACCAATGCGGCATTGATTGGTCATGCTTTTTCAGATTACCCAGATCTTCAAGCGAACCCATTCCATTTGCGCTCCTTGTTGCAGTCCGATCGTTCCACGATGAAGATGCAACAATGACCACCGCCACACAGGGCACGGTTTTTATTGACCTCGCAAGGATCAGGACCAACGCGATCACTATTGGCCGCACGACTGGAGTCGATGTCATTGCCGTGGTGAAGGCCGATGCGTATGGCGCGGGTGCTGTTGCGGTCGCGGACGCGATCAAGGATGTGGTTGCTGGGTTCTATGTCTTTAGCGCACACGAGGCCGTCATCGCGCGGCTCGGGCTGATCACAGGAAAAAGCACGATCGCGGCCGTGCCCGATTCGCGGCTTGGCATCGAGCAACTCGTCGAGCATCGCATTCGTCAGTGCGTGTGGTCAGCAGATATGGCGCGGTTATTCGCACCGACGTCACCGGTGTTGTCGGTCGATACGGGCATGCAGCGATTCGCGTGCGCAACGTCGGACCTCGCTCAGACGTTGCATGCATATGAGTTTCAAGAAGCGATGACGCACGGCGTAAGGCCGGAGCACGCCAGTGACCTGGTCCGATTCATCAAGGACGCGACGGCCAGAAAGCTCAGGCTTCACGCCGCGGGTTCAGCACTGCTTGGAAACAAGTCCACGCATCTTGATGCGACGCGGCCTGGCCTTGCGCTTTATCACGACGCCGTGACGGTGGCCTTGCCGTTGATTGAGGCGCGCGAATCTCGCGGCGTAATCGGATACACCCGCTTTGCAAGTACGCACCACGGCGTCATTCTGGCGGGCTATTCGCACGGCCTTGCGGCAGGGCCTTGTATCATCAATGGAACGCCGCAGCGCATTGTCGAAGTGGGTATGCAAAGTTCGTTTGTGACGCTCGGCCCGTCTGATCGTGCGGGCAATGTCGTGACTTTGCTGGGGGTTAATGCCAAGAGCACTAGTACACCGCTTTCCCCGGTCGAAGTCGCGGCAGCATGGAACTGCACGCCGCAGCAGGTGCTCGTGCGACTCACAAAACTCGGCGAACGCGTGTACACCGAGGCGTCACACTGATGACGACAAAGTCCTCGCCCCACGACTCAAAAGTCATCCGCATCGGCACGCGTGGTTCGCGCCTTGCCTTGGCACAGAGCGGGCAGATCGTTGATCAACTCGTCGCGTTGTTTCCGGATTATTCTTTCGAGCTGGTCGTCATCTCCACCACGGGCGATCGCATTGTGGATCGACCACTCAGCGAGGTCGGAGGCAAGGGTTTGTTCGTGAAGGAGCTCGAGCTTGCGATGCTTGATGGCCGAATCGACGCGGCGGTTCATAGCATGAAAGATGTTCCCGTGACCATGCCGCTGGTCGCGCAGACGAATCTCATCATCGCGGCCGTCAGTCGTCGCGAAGACGTGCGCGACGCCCTTCTTGTTCGCACGGCGGCAGGGCTTGCGGTCGACACTGAGACGCCGCTCGAACACTTGCCAGTTCGTGCGAAGGTCGGCACGACCAGTCCGAGGCGCGCATTGCTGCTGCATGATCGTCGGCCCGATCTCGTGATCTTTCCGTTACGCGGCAACATCGATTCAAGGATCGACAAACTCCGTAGAGGCGACTTCGACGCAATCGTACTTGCGATGGCGGGGCTCAATCGGTTGCGGCCTGATCTGTCGGGCATCTTGCCGATACCGCTTGATGAAGATGAGTTCGTTCCGTCGGCCGGTCAGGGTGCGCTGGCGCTGGAGTGCCGACGCGATGATGAACGCGTGCGGAACGTACTCTTGGCCTTGAATGATCGAGCCGCAGAAATCGAAGTCCGCACAGAGCGCGAAGTGGTCCGGCTGCTCGAAGGAGATTGCCACTCGCCGATCGGCGTGCTCGCGCGCGTGGAAGACCTGTTGCAGCCTTCGCCTCAACTGCACCTGCGTTTGGCGGCGGGTGAAACACGGGTAAGGCGGTCAGAAGCGAGAGTGCCAGTCGACGCATGGGAGCAAGCCGCTGAACATGCGGTTCGCGAAATTGCCGCTAGCGACCATTCATAGCGATCATCCATAGTGACCATTCTTAGCGATCATCCATTGCGATCATCCGTGCAACCATCGAATATTTCAGCAATCTGATCCGATCGCCCGATAACATCCTTCACGCGAGGTCACTTTGGGCACGTATTTGCCCTGATGTTTTAAGATGATTTATTTCATGTGCTTAACGCATGAAGATCGTGATATACTTTTAGCGGAACCAATTTTATCCGACCGCTGCATGGCGAAAACCCCTCACAAGCCAATCGACTCGACTCAAGAGAGTGTTCAGCACCCTGTGCCGCAAGCATCAACGGTTCAGACTCGTCCGAAATTGCTGGTTCTTTCAGGAAGCACCAATCCGAGTCGCAATCCGATTATCGAGTCGTTGATCGCCGCGGCCGGCGGGGGCTATGAAGTCGTCGAGGCCGCCACGTTCGAAGACGCGGTTGCGGCATTGCGTGACCAGGATTTTTCCGGAGTTTTTTCCGAAGCGAGTGATTTCCTCCCGCTCGAGCGCGCCGTGATGACACAACAGGCGTCGATTGTATTGAATACGATCGGCGAGGGCGTGTGCATCGTGGATTGTGAAGGCCGGGCAAATTGGATGAACCAGAAGATGCGCGCCTGGCCGCCGCACGTTCGTGAGCAGGTTCGCAGGACGTGTCACGAAGCGTTCGAGACGTTTCTTAAAGCATCGCAGACATCGGATGTGACGGGCGTTTCACTGCTGCGTTCGCGTCGATATTCGATCACACTCGATAACTTGTCGCTCGAACTCGTCGTATCGCCCGTGGTTTCGAACGGCGGGCGCATTTTGCAGCTCGTGTGCGTCGTGTGGGATGTCACGGGAACACGGCGTCTGCAGTCGAAGATTGACGCGATTGACCGCGCGGGCCGCGAATTGGTCAAGCTTGAAAGTGAGGCGATGAGATCGTTGACAGTGGGCGATCGACTCAAAATGCTTGAAGAAAAAATCATCAAGAGCACTCGCGAGCTGATGCACTTTGATCATTTTGCGATTCGGCTTCTTAACCGCAAGACCGGTAAGCTCGAGCTTGTGATGAGCGCGGGGCTTCCCCCCGACGCACTGAATGTCGAGCTCTTTGCCAAGAGCGACAACAACGGGATCAGCGGGTACGTGGCGGCGACGGGTCAGAGTTATATCTGCGTCGATGTGACAGCGGATTCGCGGTATGTGGCCGGCCTGGATCAGGCGATGTCGAGCCTGACCGTACCCCTCACCCTCAACGACAAAGTGATCGGCATTTTCAACGTCGAAAGCGTTCAGCGTGGCGCGTTCAGCGAGGACGACCGACAGTTCGCCGAGATCTTCGGCCGCTATGTTGCGATGGCTTTAAACATCCTCGATTTGCTTGTAACGGAACGGATACAGACGAGCCATAAGATCGCCGACGATGTGTGTGCGGAGTTGGCAGGGCCGCTCAACGATCTGACGATCGATATTCGCAGCTTTAAGGAAGAGTACGTGCATGACGCGGAGGTGAATTTGAAGCTCGAATCCATTCTGGCGAATGTGGCGTTCATTCAAAAGCACTTAAGGCAGACAGCGGAGGGACCGAACACGACGATTTTGGGAATGAATCAGCTCAAGACTCCGGAGGCGGATGCGGTGCTGATGGACGCGCGCATTCTCGTCGCCGACGATGAGAAAAACATCCGCGACACGCTTGGCGACATTCTTCGCAAGTACAAGGTGCATGTGACGACCGCCGCGGACGGCGAGCAGGCGATTGCGGCATTAAATGATGTCGAGCAGCCGCTTTTTGATGTGGTGATTTCTGACATCAACATGCCAGGCAAAACCGGCTACGACGTCTTCACCGCCGCCAAGGGTCAGCAGAAGCCGCCTCAGGTGATTTTGATGACGGGCTTCGGTTACGACCCCTCGCACGCGATTGTCCGTGCGAGCCAGAATGGACTTTCGGGCGTGTTGTTCAAGCCCTTCCGTGTGCAGATGTTGCTCGATGAGGTGCGAAAAGCGCTCGTCACACATCGCAAGCCGATCGCGGAATCGCACGACAAAACGTCGGACGACGACGATTCTGATAATGCGCCGGGAAGTTAGGCCGGGTAACTGGAGAATTTTCACTTATTTCGCAGGCAAAACACGGTCGTCGGCCGCGCCGTGGTAAAGGAACAGGCCGTAGCCCAGCGTGAAGAGCAATTGGCCGTAGATGGCGTGCTCGATGGCGCAGACGAGGAGCGATTTAGTTGTTTGATAACGCCAGGCGAACAGCAATCCGCCGCCGAGAGTAAGAACCAGCGCGATGGGATTCTTGAAAATGATGTGCCCGAGTCCGAACGCGACGCCCGCCGCGATGACCATTGTCGCGCTCGTTCCGAACAGCATTTCATATCGATGAAAGAAAAACGCGCGATAGATGATCGTCTGAGGAATGACGCTAAACAGTGGATATAACGCCATCACCATCAGCCAAATTCCCGGCCGCTCGATGGGAAATCTAAACATCGCATCGGGCCTGTACCAGTAGAGAAATCCAGTAAGCATCAGACCGACCGGGACGAACAGCATCGCGATCTTCGTCAAGTGATTTGTAAAATCGGCTGTGTTGAAAACGACGCCTCGATCGAACGCAGAGTCTCGTGCGAGTATCAACAGCATCATCAGCGTGACGACGCCCAGGACTGGTAAGGGCGAAACTTTCTTCATCAGCAGCGTCAGCACAATGGGCGCGATGATGAAGATCAGCACGCACTCTGTCGCACGCATCGCGATCGAAGTCCAAGGTAAGCCTTGGGATCCGGCATCCGCGACGATGTTGGTGAGCGGCGGCATGAACGTGTTTCGCTGTCTTACTCTCCGCCGCCCAGGTCGCGATTTCGCATGAGCAGCAGCCCGCTCGAAAGCGCTGCGATGACATACAAAAGAGCATAGGCAGCGGCCCATGCCGTTGCGATCCAGATCACGCCCTGGCTGATCGCAGTCGGGTCGCTCGCCGCGGCGCTCGTGCCGACACGAATGTTGGCGAAAACCGTCAGGTCGCGCAGGTCAAACATCTGAAGAAACGGCACGACGGCTTCAACCGATCGGCCGATCATTCGAGTGACGACGCCGCGGTCTTCGATCGCGCCGGAAATGAACCTCGTCATGTTGCCGGCAATATAGACCATCACCACCAGGGGCAAATTCACGACCAGAGGCAGCCGCGTGCTCACCGCAACACTGACGGCGGTGAGGACCGAAACCTGCAGCCAGATCGCAACCAGTCCGGGACCAATTCCTGCTACGTGCAGCGCGCGAAATTGCGAGATTCGCGACAACTCTTCGTCGTAAATTGAACGCGTCGACAATGCATAATCTGCTGGCACGCGCTCACGTACGCAAATCAGCAGGATCAGCCCCATGACCAATACCGCAACCGCGGCGGAGCCAATGAGTCCCAGATATTTTCCAATCAATACCTCCGCACGCGAGACGGGTTTCGACAGAAGCGTGAGCATCGTGCGATCTTCGATCTCCTCGTAAATGCTTCGCGACGCGGCCATCAGAGTGAGGACCAGCGTCACCAGTAGCACAATGTCAAAGGCCACGCTCTTGAACATGCGTGTGTCCTCGCCCAGCGTGAAATATGGAAGCAGTGCAAACACGACGATGACCGCAATGCCCAGCACCACCAGAAGCGAAAAAATCGGCTGCAGGACGGTCTCTTTGAACGTGTGGATCGCGAGTGTAAGCGTGCGGTGCATCGGTGAGGCAGGATACCCCAGACGCGAATTGGTTCAACGCGTCGCGCGCCGGGCAATTTTGAGGTTGCCGCGCCCCTGCAGATGACAGGCGCGACACAGTTGTCAAATTCCCCGCCACTTTTCGACCAAATTCGTGGGAAACCTGTCGCAAGCCTCAAATTGAATTGGCTCGCCCGAGCGGACCTGATAGAGCTTGATTGTCTGACCATCACTCATGCTTAGCACACTGTCCATCGCGCTGCTTTTCTTCTCAAGCCTTACTTCGCAGGACCGGGAGCCGTTTGCTGAAGGCGTTATTGGACGCGCAGATATGAGGGCGATTGAGCAAACGATTGCGGACGATTTCAATTGCGGGACGACGATTGATTCCTTTGGCATCGGATCATTCGGCCGGCCGCTTAGAAAGCTTCACCTGGTTCGCCCCGACCTTATGGCATACCCGATCAGTTACGCCGTCTATTGTTGAATGGTTATATTCACGTCTATGCTCATCCTCGCACAGGATTCTTCGGGCGACGTGTCGCAGATCTTTTACGGTCTGGCGGCAGCGTTGGTGTTGCTCATCGTCGGTGCCATCGGCGTCTTGGTCGTACGCAGGTATCTCTCAACTGAAGCACCGACCTCGGCCGTGGGTGCGGGGTCGCTTCTGGGTGAGATGAGGCGGCTTCGCGACAGTGGGCAGCTGAGCAAGGAAGAATTCGACCGCGTGAAAGCCAAGCTCGTCGCCGACGCTCAGAAAGAGTTGATCGACGTTCCCAAGCCCGTGGACCCGAATCGACGCGGGGGGAAGCAGCCCGGCCTGATCGTGCAGGACAAAGGCCCGCCGCCCGACCCGGCGAAGCCGAGCGAGTGAAATGAAAAAGGCCCCGGCAATGCCGAGGCCTCTTGGTTTGGTGATGTGAATTTCGTGACTACCGCTGGGCCGTGACTGACTGCGTGGGCGGTTCGGGCAGCTGCAGCACGCTACCGACTTTCACACGGGCGGGATCGGTTCCGATGAGCTGCTTGTTGAGTTCGTAGAGTCGGACCCAGGCAGAACTCGAGCCGTAGAGCTTGAAGGCAATCTTGTTCAGACTGTCGCCGACCTCGACGCGGTATTGCTTTGTCGAGTCGAGCGTGACGGGCGTCATCGGGTCGATCGCGGGTGCGTCGTTGATGACGGTCTCACTTGCGGCGGGGATGATGAGCTTAGCGCCGAGCTTCAGTCGATTGGGGTTCAGGCCCGGGTTGGCGTCGAGGATGAGCTTGAACTTGTTGCCGTTGCCGTAATACTGCGAAGCGATAGAGGTGAGGGTCTCACCCGATTCGACGACGTGAATCTGCTGGGCACCCGCCTGCGGGGGTGTAAGCGAGGGTGAAAGCTGGGGACGCTCGGGCGATGAATTGAGCGAACCCGTTGGCGGGAGGGTAGAGTTCTGCGGAGCAACGCCCGACGAAGCGGAGCCGTCGCGACCAGCTTGCCCGCCCGGAAGGGTAGAGTCGATACCCGTACTGGCATTGATGCCTCGAATGAGCGCACTGTCGGCAGAGGTGCTTGCGGTGCGAGCCGCGCGCGGGTCGGGCGTCTGTGTGATGACGGGTTCAATCTTCCCGGTGTTGAACGCCTTTTCCCACGGGTCGTTCGAGGTGGAGGACGAGACAACGACCTCGGGCCTGGCGGCGTTGTTTGCCGAAAGCACCACAGCACCCACAGCACCCGCTGCGCCTGTCGGTGCGTTGATGATCAGGGGGGAAGATGTCCCCTTATCAAGCGAAACCCCGGCCTGGCCGGGCTGATTGGGGCTTGCCCCGATAGCCAGCGGATCTTGAGCGGATACTTTCGAAGTTCCGGTGAGTGATGAAAGAATTAAGTAGATGCCGAGAACGCCGACACCGGCGACGGCTAATCCGACTCCGAGTTTGAAATCTGAACGCAAATTTAGCATGACGGAAGTCCTTTCCCGCGTAAGCTGAAAATCGAAAGATGATGACCGGTGGACGAGAGCCGCCACCGTGGCCGCGACGGTCCCCGCCGCTGTTGGGCAGTATGTCGTGTCGAGATTGAAATTGCAAAAGCTGCGATCAGATTATTGAATTTAATGTCGATTTTGAGGCATTGTTCGCCATAAATTCTTGGTCCATCATTTCATTGGCGACAACTTATGCGGATCGCGAGAAATTCTTACGCCGAAAAGCAGCTGGGAACCGAAGATTCTCCAGAAGTGTTACGCAGTAACGCTTTCCAAAGTATTGATCAGCAGTATCGCTTAGCAGTATCGCTTAGCGTTTTTCACGCGGACTGCCCAGCAGCAGGAGCGGCGATGCGATCGCGATCGAGCTGTAGGTTCCCACGATGATGCCGACGATCAGAACGTAAGTGAATCCGTGAATGGCCTCACCACCGGCGACATACATGAACATCACGGTGACCAGCGTCGTTCCGCCCGTCAGTAATGTTCGTGAGAGCGTCTGGTTGACGGAATCGTTGATGATGTTTCGATCGACGTGGCCCAGCTTGCCGCGGTTTTCACGCACGCGGTCGAACACGACGACGGTGTCGTTCATGGAATAACCAATCACGGTAAGAATCGCGGCGATGAGCGTGAGGTTCAGGCGAAACGCGTCGATGTAGAACAACTGGCCGATGAAAGTCTCGGAGATCAGGTGCGCGAATCCGATGGCGGCGAGCACGATCAGGGTGTCGTGAACAGTGGCAATGACGGTGGCGGAACCGAACTTCACATCGCCGAAGCGTGCCCAGATGTAACCGACGATCGCCACCACGGCGATGATGGTCGCCATGATCGCGTCGATTCGAGTGTCGCTGGCGACCGACGGGTCGATCGTATTGACGCGCTGCAGATTGGCGGGTGAGTTGAGCCCGTCAACGACTTTCGTCCAGGTGGGCCTGGCCACCATGTCTTCCCACGATGCGGGAGAGCCCGCATCATATTTTACGTCATCGCTGCTCATGAGGACCACGAAGCCGACGTTGTCGGGCAACGCTTCCACGTCGATATTCTTAAACGAGCCGCCCATTTGCTGACGCTGCTGTTCCATTCGCTCTTCGATTTGACGGGCGTTGACGGTGGTCGAAGAGAGGTCCTTGAGAATGACCGCGACGCCGCCCACGTGCTGGACGATGTTCGCGGGAATCAGGCCGGCGATGGATTGCGAATCGCTTTCGATCGGCACAAGAATCTGCTTTCGCACCGCTTCTTCGTATAAGTCCCTCACGCCGTCGAAACGAATCGGCTCTGCGACGTTGAGCTTGCCTGAAAATGTTTCTTCGACAGCCCGTCGGACCTCGAGCGCTTTGCTGTTGACGGTTACGACTTCGTACGTTTTGGAATCATCGCCGACGCTCTGCACGCCGACAGCGGGCAAAACGTCTGGCTTGGCGTCGTGTGTATTGTTAATGAGCGTGCGAACGTCTTCCAGGCGCATCGGCTCTTTGAGCTCGAACTGCACGGTTGTGCCACCGGCGAACTCGATGTCGAGCACTTTGCCCTGAGAAAATTTGTAGACGAACAGGCTGAGCCCGACGACGATAAACACGGACGAGAACACAATGAAATACCAGACCTTGCCCATCCAATCGATATTGGGTTTGAGCAGTTTATCCCATGCGGGAATCGCCAATGGCAGGCTTGAAAGGCGTGTGATGCCGAACTTATCGATGAGCAGCGCGAAGATTGTTTTGGTGACGTAGAGCGCGGTGAACATTGAACTCACCAGGCCCAGCAGGAGCGTGATGCCAAAGCCGCGAACTTCTTCCGTGCCGATGAGAACCAGGACGGCTGCGGTGATGGCGGTGGTGAGGTTGGAGTCGAAGATGGCGCTGAACGCGCGGTCGTAGGCGTTGCGCAGTGCGAGCCGAATCGAAAGACCCTTGAGCTGCTCTTCGCGGAGTCGTTCAAAAATGAGCACGTTGGCATCGACGGCCATGCCGATGGTGAGGATGATGCCCGCGACGCCCGCGAGGGTGAACGTCGTTTCAAAAGCGGCCATGCCGGCGAGAATGAGGACCAGATTGAGCGTGACCGCGACCATTGCGACGACGCCCGATAGGAAGTAGTAGCCGATGAGGAAGATCGCGACGACGACGACGCCGAAACCGCACGCGATAAGGCCGCGGCGCAGGTTGTCGGCACCGAGCTGCGGGCCGACGGTTCGCTCGACCATCGGCTCATCCTTAAGCTGTGCGGGGAGCGAACCGGCGGAAAGTGTGTTGACGAGATACGCGAGCTCGGCGGGCTTGAATCCGCCGCGGCCGCCCGAGATGGTGCCGCGACCGAAAATCTGACTTTGAATGTTGGGTGCGCTGATCACCTTTCCGTCGAGTACGGGGGCGAGGGTGAAGGGCCCGCCTGGTGAACTTGGCGTGTGGCTTCCGGTGAGGTCGCCGAAATAGCGTGCGCCGATGGCATCAAAATCAAAGCCGACGACGGACTCTCCGCCAAGCGTTCCGCCTTGCGTCACGTACGAACTTGCCAGGCCCCACTGAGGCAGACCCGGACGATTGACCATTGATTTTTCGGACGTGTTCCAGACGAGCAGGTAGTACTCGCCGTTGTATAGCCCGACGGCCGGGCTCGCACTGTCGACGCTGCCGACGATGTCTTCGACGCGTTCTGCTGGGATTTGGAACCAGCGCAGCTCATCGCCGCTGCGAAACCGTGGCCCGTCGGTGGCGAGGCGCTGCTGGTACTGGATGAAGTTGTCCTGCGACACATCCCCGAGCTTGGCGACGATGTGAAACGACAGAACACCCGACCCGCGCAAAAGCGTTTTCAGCGAGGTCGTATCGTCGACTTTTTCTTGCAGCGGCGCGTAGGCGTCGTAGGCCTTCACGACCGCGTCGATCGCGGCCAGTCGAGTCGGGTAATCGCCCGAGGTTTGCTTGAACTGGTCGATCCGATCTTTGCGTCTGATGGGGTCGCGCAGCACGAGCGATTCTGCGAAGGAATCGACATTGATGTTGAGTCGATTGACCTGCACCAAAAGCGCTTCGCGTTCGATGCGTGCCTGCCCGCGCGTTACTGCATCTTCTGCGGCGGCGGCGGCAGCTCCGGCCTGATTCGCCAGGAGATCGCTGAATAATCTTTGCCGATCGTTGCTGCCCAATACGAGCGCATCTAGACGCTTCTGTCGATTGATCGGGTCCGTGTCACTCATCGCCGCCAGCACCTGCGCGGAGGAAACGTTGGTATCGACCAGTGCACTTTTGGCGGCGGCGAATGCGTCGCGCAGGGGTTTGGCAGACAACGAGGCGGCCGAGAGCGGCATCTGAATCTCAAGCCTTGATGAGCCGCTCGGACGCCAGACCAGGTTCTTCAGGCCGTCAGGATCGACACGGCGTTTCAGGGCTGTGGCGACTTTTTCCGCGAGGTTCGCGTCGGGTACTCCGCCCTCGGTCGGCTTGATCTCATACACCAGCGACGCGCCGCCGACCATGTCGATGCCGGGCTTGAGCGCGGGCTTGAAGCTTATTTCCTGCTTCGGGTTGAAGAAGAAAAAGAGCGACCCGGGCACGGCCGGGAAGATCGTGGACAGGCCCAGATAGGTGATGGCCAGGATCGTAAAAAGTCGGCTTGCAATGGCGGTGGGCATGAGGTGAATAAGGGAGAGTGGAAATCGGAGGGCGGGCGAGAGGCGTCAGTGAACGATCAACAGTTGATTTGACGAACGTCAGAATCGTCAGGTCGATTGACTCTTAATCGACCATCGACCTTGTCTTTAGGTTTCTTCCACTTTGCCGATGACGGCCACTCGGGTGAACCACACTTTGACGTTGGCGTTCTCGTCGATCTTGATCTGGATTCGATCGTCTTTAACTTCGGTGACCGGGCCGATCATTCCGCCGACGGTCTGAACGCGATCACCCTTCTTGATGCTGTCGAGCAGTGCCTTGCGTTTACGATCGTCTTTGCGTTTGGCGCTGATGATGAAGAAGTAGAACAGCAAGAGGATGAAAATGATCGGGCCGAAACTGGTGAGGAACGTGAACCAGCCCGGCGCCGGAGCGGGCCCGATCGGCGTCGTTGCCGAGGCCGCGTCGATTGTCGGTGCGGCCGATTGGGCCAGCAGGAAAAAAGAGGGGAGATCAGTCCAAAGATCAGTCACTGGCACGGTCCTTTCGAAATGGATTTTGATTTGTAAGTGGTATGGCGGCGTTTCAGTGTGAGCGGACGGATGAGGTGCAGAAAGTCTTTTTAAACTTCACTTCGCCTCTCTTCTAACTGACGGCATCCGTGCTCCCGGGCGCACCCATCGACGCACGCGCGTCGGTTTTGCGGAATTCCTCGAACCTGCCCTCGCCGATCGATCGGCGGACGTCCACCATCAGCCGCTGGTAGAACCGCACATTATGCAACGAAATCAGGATCGGGCCAAGCATCTCGTCCGCCATGACAAAATGCCTGATGGCACCCTTCGAGAAATTCAGGCACGCGTGGCAGTCGCACCCTTCCTCTAAAGGCCCGCGATCACTCTGAAATTTCGCGTTTTTCAGTCTGATCTGACCGGCCGACGTGTACGCATTTCCCGTCCTGCCGTTTCGAGTCGGCAAGACACAATCGAACATGTCGATTCCCCTGGCCACCGCGCCGACGATGTCCTTCGGGTAGCCCACGCCCATCAAATACCTCGGCTTGTCGGCGGGCAAGAGGTGCGTCGTCACATCAAGTACGCCCATCATCGCCTCGAAACCTTCGCCCACAGCCAATCCGCCGACTGCGTATCCCGGGAAGTCCATCTCGACCAGCGACTTCGCGCACGACTGCCTGAGCTCGGGAATCGTTCCGCCCTGCACGATGGCGAAAAGTGCCTGATCGTCCCTTCGCGCGTGGGCCTCTTTGCACTGGGCCGCCCAGCGAACGCTGCGCGCCACCGCCAGTTCCTGCGTCGCACGTTCTGCCGTGCTGGGCGGACACTGGTCGAACGCCATGATGATGTCTGCGCCAAGATCGTTCTGAACCTGAATCGACCGCTCGGGCGTGAGGTGAATGAGCTTGCCATCAATATGGCTTTTGAAGGTGACGCCCTGGTCGTCGATCTTATTCAGGTTCGAAAGTGAGAAGACCTGAAACCCGCCGCTGTCGGTGAGGATGGGGCCCTTCCAGCCCATCAGGCCGTGCAGGTCGCCCAGGTCCTTGACGACTTTCTCGCCCGGGCGAAGCAGCATGTGGTAGGTGTTGGCCAGCACGCACTGCGCGCCGGTTTCCTTGACCAGCGAAGGCAAAAGTCCCTTGAGCGTGCCGCGTGTACCCACGGGCATAAATGCGGGCGTATCAAACAGGCCATGGGGAGTGTGGACTTTGCCCAATCTCGCGCCGCCGTCTGTCGCCAGAGCTTCATAGAACACGGGAACGCTGGCGAAACTGGGCATCAGAGTGAGTGGAGTAACATGAGAAGTGGAAGTCAATGCGACAGAGAAAGCCCGCGCGATCGAGGCACTAATCCTCAGACCGCGCCGCCATGCCGCTGGGCATCTCTCGGCGTTCTCGCTCGCGAATGAACAGCCGGATCGGCACGTTCACGAATGGCAAACACTCACGGAAACGATTGATCATGTACCGCTGATAGTTGCTGTCGAAGAACGACTGCTTATTCACGAACAAAACAATCGTCGGCGGCGCGATATCGACCTGCGTGGCGTAATACACCTTGGGCCTGGCTCGCGACATCCCCCCGGCGGGCGCACGCTCTAACATGACCTTCTCGACTGCTTCGTTCAACTTCGACGTGGTGAGACGAAGCGTCGACTGCTTGAACAGCTTCTGCGCCAAATCCAAAACGACCTGCACCTTCTTCAAGTCCTTGGCCGTCATGAACGTCAGCGGAGCGTACGTCAGCCCGCGCAGCTCGGCATCGACATACTCTCTAAACTTCACCAAGAGCTCCGCGTTTAGATCGCCCTTTGACTTATCCGGCTCATCCTTCTGCGCCTGCTCCAAAACCAAATCCCACTTGTTCATCACGATCACAACAGGCTTGTGCTGCTCGACAATATACTGCGCGAGCTTTTTATCCGGCTCGCTGATCGGCTCCATGCCGTCGAGCATCATCACCACCACATCCGCCCTGCGGATGCTGCGCTGGGCGCGGTGGTAAGAATAAAATTCAATGTCGTCGGCCACCATGTGCCGCTTTTTACGCACGCCGGCCGTGTCGATCACGATCAGCGTCTTGCCGTCCTTTTCAAACCGCACGTCCACGCTGTCGCGCGTCGTTCCCGGTATTTCACTCACGATCACCCGCTCGTCCTCCTGATCGAATATCGTGCTTACGGCATTGACGAACGTACTCTTGCCCGCGTTTCGCTTGCCCACAATTGCCATCATCAGTTCAGTATCGGGGAGCTCAGACGGTGCGTCGCTCAGGTCGATTTTTCGCGGAATCAAGGCCCGCAGTTCGTCCAATCCGCGCGTCGTCGTCGCACTGACCATCAGCGGCATGCCCAGGCCGAGTTCGGCGAACTCCGCGGCGATGATTTCGTACTTCGGGCCGTCCACTTTGTTCGCAACGACGACGGCGGTGATCTCGTTCTCACGCAACAGCTTGGCCACGACGCGATCACCCTCGGTCAGGCCGGTGTGTGCGTCGACGATGAATAAAACCAGGTCCGCGCGGACCATCGCGTGCTCGATCTGCTCGCGAATGTGGTCTGTGAGCCCCATCGAGTCTTCGAAGCCATAGCCGCCGGTATCGACGAGTTCGACCCACCTGCCACCCGATTCGCCTTCTGAGTCGACGCCATCCTCGTCCTCGCCTCGCATGTGAGCGCCGCTCACGTGCAATGGCGTGGAGATGCGATCGCGCGTCACGCCTGGCATGTCCTGGACAATGGAAATCCGCTTGCCCGACAGTGCATTGAGCAACGAGCTTTTGCCCACATTCGGGCGGCCTACGATCGCGACGGTTGGCATCGACATAACCCATCACTCTACCGGATTTAGGTCAAATGTGCGAGAGCGGCATCAAGCTACTTGCCGACACGGATAATAGATTACGCCGCGTTGAACCCACCGAGGTCCGTCTGGTCCGGCCCTCAGGATATGGCAAAATCTGACCCGCGAACTCAATTAAGCAGAAGCACAAAGGAAATCGCCTGCCGGACGGGCAAGCAGTAACTTCATGGCACTGAAATCGGTGAGGTCTCTTCGCATACAAACCTTCGAGATCTCTCGAGCAGCATCTCCACTTGCTCGCGTTTAACCGTCGGAAACTGCTCAATAAACCCCTCAATGGTGTACCCCAGCCGCAGATGGTCAAAAAGGGAGCGAAGCGGTACGCGAGTACCTGTAAAGCACGGCGTACCGCCCAAAATTTGAGGATTTACCGATACAACCTCATTCATTGCATCCAACTGTAGCATTTCGTCGGCGACGATGCGCCAATCCATCTGAATTCTATTCGTCCACCCACAATCCTCGTCCACTTTTTCACAATGTAGACACCCTGAAATCTCGTGTCAGAATATGAGGAGTCGTCCGACCATTTCTTCCCTCTTTTTCGCTCAGGAGATTCACATGTGCACCATCAACGAGCTTCTCGTCAGCAAAGGCACACGCATCTTGACCGTCACCCCCGACGTGTCGGTCTATGAGGCCACCACGCGAATGAACGCACATAAGTGCGGCGCGGTGGTGGTTGTTGACCGGGAAAATCCAAGGCAAATCGTCGGCATCTTCACCGAGCGAGACGTGCTCAAACGCATCGTCGGCGAATTGCGGCATCCCGATCTTGTCTGCGTCGGCGACGTCATGACTCACGACGTGCGGACGTGCGACCGACTCGTCAACATCGCCGACGCCGCGGAAATAATGCGCGACCATCGCGTGCGGCATCTCCCCGTCGTCGACGAACAGGGCCAACTCTTCGGCCTGATTTCGATCGGCGACATCAACGCGCACTTTGTCAGTGAGCAACAGGCGCGGATCGAAGAGCTCTACAACTACATCGGCGGCCGCGGGTAGGCGACGCGTTTCGTCGATTAGATGCTGGTCGCTAAGGCAGAAATCGCCGATTTCTGACTTGGCGAATTGGCGCTCGTCACGCCACTCGTCGCGCCACTCATCGCAACCGCCGACCGGATCGACCGCACCAGCCCGGCGCAGTCGAGCCCGACCTCTGCGAGTTGTTCGCTGCGCTTCGCATGGCCGATGAGACGGTCCGGATGGCCTAGCCTTGTAAGGTTCGTCGTCGGCAAACGATTTTCCATCGCGAACTCCGCGACTGCTGCACCAAAACCATTTTGCAGTGCGTGGTCTTCGACGGTGAGCACGGGATGGCCCGCGCGAATCACTCGCCGAAGCATGGATCCGTCGAGCGGCTTGCAGAATCTCGCGTCAATGACCTCAACCTCGATGCCGTCACTCGCTTGAAGCTCGTCTGCGACCTGCATGACAGATTGCGCGAGTGCGCCATAAACCACGACGGTCAGGTCTCTGCCTTTGCGAAGCGTGCGAGATTTGCCCATCGCAAGTTCACTGGCCGCGTCGCGGAGTGTCGGGTCGATGGACAGCTCAAAATCCTGGGCGGGCACGTTGTCGCGTGGGTATCGAATCGCCGCGGCGACGTCGAGCGTCACCGCGAACTGCAGCATGCGGTTCAGGTCGGCCTCGTCGGTCGGGGCCATCAGCACGATGCCGGGCATGGGCCTGAGGAAAGCCTGGTCCATAAATCCGTGATGGACGGCCCCGTCGTCGCCGACGAAACCCGCGCGGTCCATCGCAAACACGACGGGCATATTGTTGAGAATGACTTCCTGCCAGACCTGATCAAACGCCCGCTGCATGAACGTCGAGTAAATCGCCGCCACGGGCCGGAGCCCGGACTTGGCCATACCCGCGGCCATGTCGACAAGGTGCGATTCGCAGATTCCGGTGTCGAAATATCGATCGGGAAAAACCTTGCCGAACTTCGACAGGCCCGTGCCATCGGGCATCGCGGCCGTGAGCGCGACGACATTCGGATTGTCCGTCGCGAGCTTGATCGAAGCATCCGCGAACGCCGCCGTCCAGCTCTTGCCAGACGCCTTGTTAATTTCGATTCTGCAGCCGATGAGTTCCGGACCCTCGCCGCCCTCGACACTGAACGCACCGGGCGAGTGCAGGCGTGTCGGCTCCGACATCGCCGCTTCATAGCCCTTGCCCTTGACTGTTTTGACGTGCAACACGACCGGGCGATCGACGTGCTTGATCTCGGCCAGGAAATTCACGAGTCCGGGTAAGTCATGGCCGTCGATCGGGCCCATATATTTGACGCCAAAATTCTCGAACAGCCCGCCGTGCCACATCGCACCTTTCACCGCGCCACGAATGCTGTCCCACGCGTCCTCCATCGACCTGCCGACTGCGCCGGGCATATGCCTGACAAATTTTTCGCTGATCTTCTTGAACTGGTCGTAAGTGGTCGAGACGCGGATGCGCTCTAGATATTCGCTGAAGGCGCCCTGCGGGTCGCTGATGCTCATGCCGTTGTCGTTGAGAATGATCAGCAGTTGACGTTTGAGCGTGCCGGCATTGTTCAGGCCCTCGAGCGAAACGCCGTTGACGATTGAAGCGTCGCCGACCATCGCGACCACGTGGTTTTTGAGCCCCTGATGCAGGTCGCCGCGCGCCATGCCGACGGCGGTGCTGATGGCCGTGCCCGCGTGCCCGACCGCAAAAAGATCGAACGGCGATTCATCGGGCATCGGAAACCCGCCGATCGAACCCCGACGCCTAAGCGTTGCGAACTGACCCGCCCGGCCCGTCAACATCTTATGCGGATAACACTGGTGCCCGACATCAAATAGCAACCGATCAGGCCCGACCGGGTGCGGCCCGAAGTCGTAGCAATAGTGCAGCGCGAGAGTGAGCTCGACCACGCCCAGGTTCGATGCCAAATGCCCGCCGTTGGTCTGGACGGCGTCAAAAATCCGCTTCCGCATCTCGGCGGCAAGTTGCTCGAGCTGCGGGATTTCCAGCGCGCGAAGCTCTGACGGCGATGTGAGTCGGTCTAGAAAGTGCTCGGCGTTAAATGGTGTGTCGCTTTTCGATTCGTGGCGCAAGTGTCGGACTCCTTTGTATTTGGAACATGATAGCATCCATTTTCGCGACCGGTAGTCGAGTGGTTTGCCGGACTCGTTCAATAATCTTGCCAATCCCGCCGCGACTGCTATACTTCGCGGCTCGGTTAAACGAATCGAGCAAACAATAATGAAAATTTTCGGAGACTCACATGGCACATAAGAAAGGTGCAGGCAGCACCAAAAACGGTCGCGATTCCAACCCGCAATATCTGGGCGTCAAGGCCTACGGCGGCGAGGCGGTTAAGATCGGTTCGATCATCGTACGCCAGCGCGGCACGAAGTTCATCGCCGGCACGAACGTGGGCATGGGCAAGGACGATACGCTCTTCGCCCTGGCGATTGGCAACGTCGAGTTCCAGGGCCGCAAGGTCCATGTGCGCGAAGGCGCACTGGTGAACTAAGCGAAGCGGTGAGCTAAATTTGAACGCCAACAAATCTCATTGATCAAGCCGCGATGCCTGCATCGCGGCTCTTTTTGCTTTCCAACCTTATCATCGCCTACTTTTTCACGACCACGCCGTAAGCCTGATTCACCATAGGGCCGAACACGACGCCCTTCGCGACGGCGTCCTTGAGAATGTCGTCCGTCGCAAACGCGCGTTCGGTTTTTGTCGTCAGAAGTTTTGCCTCGAGCGTGACCACGGGCATGTTGCTCGTCGTCGTGTAGCCCGGCGTGTAATCTGCATTCGTCGTGATGCGGTCGCTCCTGCGATCAAAATGATCGCTGTACTGAACTCGCCCCGGCACGGTCTGGGATTTCACGTTGTAAGCACGATCCACCGTATACAGCTCAAAAAACGGCTTGTTTCGTTCGAACGCAACTTCTGCCGCACGAAGCGTCGCGTAATAAGTCGCTTGGCCGGTGCTGTGAGTTGAGTCGCCGTTGAACGTAATGGAAACGACGTCGGGCGCGATCAAGGCCTCGGAGTACCCGACTGATCCATCGAACGGCCGGTAGTGTGGTGTAGACACGCACCCGCTCGCCAGCAGCAACGTGCAAGCGGCCGCAATATTTAAGATTCTGTTGAACATCACTGTTGACTCTACCTCAAATTGTCTGGACGTGCGGACGGCGGACGGTTAGGTATGTGTAGATGCGAATTACACGTTTCAAGCTCATGCTGAAGACGACATTATCGGTCGTCGCCTTGGTTCTCATCTCTGCGACCAGTCAGGAGAATTTGCTGAAAGACACGCAGTTCGCGCTTCTGGGCGAGAACGGCTCGCCCTGGATCAGCGAGTCGAACAACGGCGCGCAGCTGACTGCGAGCAAGTTTGTTTTGCCCGACGGCACGCCCGCGGCGCGATTGAACGTTCAGGCCGTGGGCGCGGAAATCTGGCACGCGCAATTTTTTCAGCAGGGCCTGAAGCTGCAGGCCGGGAAGAATTACGTCACACAGGTCACACTGTCCACGGCCGAGGCGTTCGACCCTGCGAACCCGCCGAAGGTCGATCTGACCATCCTGCAGGCGAAAGAGCCCTGGACGACCGTCGCGGTCAGGTCGTGTGAGGTCTCTGCCGACGCGAAACTGTTCACCCTCAAGTTCACCCCGTCGGCCGACTTCGATGATGTGCGGTTCACCCTTTCGACCGGCACGAACCTCACCGACTCGATCGTACGAAACCCGAGTTTGGTCATGGAATAAAGAACGTTTCGAAAGCCAGGCAATCTCTGCCGCACAAATCTGCTGCGCGGGCTATTTTTGCCCGGCGTGTCAGAACCGCGTAAACTCTTGGTTTACCAGTCATGGATGACGACTTATGAGCACAACGCAAGAACGAAGTTCACAACAGAGAAGTCCCGCCGGTGGGCGACGCGAAATGAAGAGCCGCCTTTGGGACATTCTGCCCGGCGACGAATCCGCTGCCAGCGAACTCGCGCGGCAAATCAACACCAGTTCACTCACCGCGCAAGTGCTGATGAATCGCGGGCTCGTCGCGGCAGACGCTTGCAAATCCTTCCTCAATCCGCAGCTCAAAGACCTCATCGACCCCGCGCTCATTCCCGGCCTGACCGTCGGTGCCGAGCGTATCGCCCGGGCCGTGCGCGATAAAGAAAAAATCGTGATCTACGGCGACTACGACGTCGACGGCATCACCGCCACCACCATCCTCTGGCACGCGCTCCGTCTCCTGGGCGGCGACGTTCATTACTACATTCCGCACCGCGTCGATGAAGGCTACGGCCTGAATACCGAATCGATCATTCAACTCGCTTCTGAAGGCGCGAAACTCATCATCACCGTCGATTGCGGCGTGACTGCAGTCGAGCCCGTGAAGGCCGCGCGAGAGCGAGGCGTGGACGTCGTCATCTCCGATCACCACGATTGGAAAGACGAGTTGCCCGACGCCACCGCCATCGTCCACCCGCGCCTGCCCTTGCCGGGCTTTAGCTATGCGAATCCGCACCTGTGCGGCGCGGGCGTCGCGTTCAAACTCGCCTGGGGCGTCGGGCAGGCGATGGGCGTCGGCGGGCGAGTCCCTGAGGCGATGAAATGGTTCCTGGTGGACGCGACGGCATTGGCCGCGCTGGGCACGATCGCGGACGTCGTGCCACTGGTCGGCGAGAACCGCGTGCTCGCAAGGTTCGGCCTGGGCGGCTTGAAACAGACCAAGCTCGAAGGGCTCCGCGCGCTCATCGCCGGGGCACAGCTCGACGGCCAGACGATCGACAGTTTCCACGTCGGCTTTTTACTCGCGCCGCGCCTCAATGCATGCGGGCGAATGGGCCACGCGAAGCTCGCGGTTGAGATGCTGACCGACGCGAATGCGGCGCGGGCGGCGGAGATCGCGACGTATCTCGAAACTCAAAACCGCCAGCGTCAGGCCGTCGAACGCGGCATCGTCGAAGAGGCCGTCGCCATGGCGATCGAGCTCGGCGACACCGCCGAAGACAGCCGCGCGATTGTGCTTGCAAAGAAGGGCTGGCACCAGGGCGTCATCGGCATCGTCGCCTCGCGTCTGGTCGACCGCTTTCACAAGCCCACCGTGCTCATCGCGCTCGACGAGGACGGCACCGGCCACGGCTCCGCCCGAAGTGTCGCGGGCTTTCACCTCGCCAAGGCCTTCACCGCGTGCGGCGAGCACCTCGTGCGCCACGGCGGACACGAAATGGCCGCGGGGCTCGCGATCGCGCCCGGAAAATTTGACGACTTCCGCGCCGCTTTCATCGCCCACGCCACTGCCACGCTGGGCTCAAACCCGCTCGTGCCCACGCTTCGCGTCGACGTCATCGCAAGGCTCGATCAAGTCAGTGAAGCGCTGTGCAAGGAGATGGATCGACTGGGCCCGTTCGGCAACGGCAACCCCAGGCCGATGCTCGCGTGCGAGGACCTCACGCTCACCGCCGCGCCGCGCCGCGTCGGCAAGAACGGCGACCACCTGCAGCTTCATGTCCGACAGGGCGAGCGTTTCATGAAAGCCATCGCCTTCAACGCCGCAGCGCTACTGGATAAATTACAGCCCGGCACGTCGATCTCGCTCGCGGTTTTGCCGCAGATCAACGAATTCAACGGCCGAATCAGCGTGGAGCTCGAAGTGAAGGACATCCGCGTCTGATCGGTGATCTCTTCACCTCCGGCCCGTCCGGCAAGACCCTCACTGTCTCCGATCAAATAACATGACTTGCCAGCCGGGCTAGACAAAAGCGACAACCACTGGCTTAAGTGTCATTTGGTCGGTGAAATCGTCCATGTCGAATTGCATTTGCGACACGAATTTCCCCGGTGGTATATCCATGCCGTCGTGGTATATCTTTCGAACACCACGATGTCGCTCGAATCTCAGACTTTTTCGCAGACCCTTGCAGAGCCGGTTTCGCGTTCGCAACTCTCTCCAAGCCCACCGAGCCCACCAAGCCCACCGAGCCCCATCGCAGCATCGACGACATCGCTCGGCAGACGCCGCGCCGAAGAACCCGTCTCCAACCGCGTGCGGCGCGACGGTAAATTCTTTCGCCTCGGCGAACAGAAATTCACCGTCAAGGGCGTCACCTACGGCTCGTTCAAGCCCGGCCAGGACGACGGCGTGCCACTGCCCTCACCCGCAGACGTGCTGCGCGATCTGGAGCTCATCAAAGAACTGGGCGCGAACACGCTTCGCATCTACAACACCCCGCCGATCTGGTTTTGCGATCTCGTTCACGAGCACGGCCTGAAGCTCATGCTCGACGTCTCATGGGGCAAACATTTCGTCTTCACGCAGGACGAAAAAGTCGCCGACGACGCACGCGAGCGCGTCCGCGCCGCAGCCCGCGCGTG
Organism: Tepidisphaerales bacterium; assembly: GCA_038326995.1. GTDB lineage: Bacteria > Planctomycetota > Phycisphaerae > Tepidisphaerales > Tepidisphaeraceae > JBBQKP01. Next base: position 180 of record JBBQKP010000014.1, on the reverse strand, counting down.
CGGCAATCATCCCGCACTTTTTGCCATCAGCGTCGCCAACGAAATCCCGCCCGAAATCGTCCGCTACATCGGCGAAGGCAAAGTGTCTGAGTTCATCGACGACCTCGTCATGATCGCCAGAAGCGAAGCGCACGATTGCCTCATCACCTTCGCAAGCTTCCCGACCACCGAATATCTGCA
>JBBQKP010000013.1:0-29747 GCA_038326995.1 Tepidisphaerales bacterium | reverse complement strand
AACGAGGCCGTCATCTCGGGCGCGGTCAATCTCGCGAGCTACGGCGCGGTCATTTGGAACCTGGGCCGCGAGTCGACCGCAGATCGAACCTTCGACGCTGCTGAGCAAACACGCGTGAGCACATACCTCAGCGCGGGCGGCAAGCTGCTTGTCAGCGGCAGCGAAATCGCCTGGGACCTTGATCAACAAAACAACGGCCGAACGTTTGCGAGAAATACGCTTCGAACGCAGTTCGCGGGCGACGACGCGAACACCTACACCGCGGCCGGAAGCGCGGGTTCCATTTTTTCCGGGCTCAACATCACCTTCGACAACGGCCAGCAGGTATATGACGTGAACTCGCCCGATCAGCTCACGCCGGTCAACGGCTCGACTGCAGGCCTGAATTACACGGGCGGATCGGGCGGCATAGCGGCGACAGTTGCTGCAAGCGGCGCGTCACGAACCATCGTGATCGGATTCCCTTTCGAGACGATTCTAAACAGCAACACGCGAAATCAGCTCATGTCGCGAACGCTTAATTTCTTCGGCTTTTCCTCTTCATCCATCGCGCCCATTCCCAGCCCGACGCGCATCTTCACGTTCTTTCCAATTTCACCGGCGACGGTGATTCCGTTAGGCGGGATCGGGTCGTCTATAATCGAGCGAAATGCCAGAAGTCTCCTCCAAGATCCTGCCGAACTATTCTGATCGTTCTTTCGCCTCGCTTCGATACTCAAAACTGATCGAAGCCACGCTCCGCGCCGCAATCGCCGGGCTTGACCACACGCAAATTGAAATCAATGACATCAAGCTTCCGGGCGTGATGCTTGCGGCACTTGCGACGGACGATCTCGAAACCGCACGCGACATTCTGCGACGATACGATTCGGTCAATAAGCTGCCACGCTTCGTCGATCGCGGCGGCCACACTCGAGGCGTCTACGAAGGCATCGCCACGCTCGCGCTCTTCGAGTGCTACAGACGATTCGACCTTCACTCGCCATTCACGGCCGAGGTTCGCTTGCCCGAGCAGACTTTTGACGGCGACGCGGCATCGCACGTCGCACGCGCCGCGCTGATCGCCGCCGCAACGAATGACGCCGCTTCAATCCACAGTATTCTTAAAAAGCAGCACGCCGGCGGGTCGTTTCTTACGCTCGGGTCGTCGGACAATCCCGAGCCCGCGTGGTATCACGACCTGGCGATTCTTCATGCGATCACGACATATGCGTGCTCGACTCGCGACCCGCTCGCACTGTCGGCCGTTCATCGCGGGGCGCTTTATGTGACGCACGAAGTTCAGCCCGATCATGCCAGCGCGCAGCCCTGGGCCGTTCATGCGATGCTGCTTTATGACGAGTCGCTGCCGCTGGCGGATATTCTGCTTCACGCGGCGGGCGTGCAGTCGCCGACGACGCTCGACGGCGTTTCAATTCTTCTCCTGGCCGACGCACTCATCGCGCTGAACAAAATCAAATGAATCAAATTCCGTCCGCCCAAGATCAAGCGTTTGCGCTGCTTCGATGTCCGCTCACGCACTCGGTTCTTCACCGTGTCGGCGAACATCTGGTCGCCAGTGTCGGCGGACTTCGATACCCGATAGAGAATGGCATCGCGATTCTCATTCTGGATCGTGCGGCATTGCCCAACGGTGTGGATTCAATCCAGACGCTTCGCGCGAGCCTGATCCTCAGCGGCGAGCTGACCCCGCGCAGGAGCGCGTAAGTCACGACGATAAACCGAGAGCGAGCCGAAGTCATCGACGAGTCTGTAGTCCGCATCACGCAGTAGCCGAATCTGATTCCACACGCGTGCAAGGCCGTCGCCGCGCTTGCTGAACCGTGCGAACTCAGCATTGTTCGCTCGCATGAACGCGACGTGCCTGTCGATGTCGCGCGGCAAGATCATGACCACGGGCGGACGCGAGAGCAGATCGATGATGAGCATCTTTCCAAACACGCCCGGCGCTTCGTCGTGGCAAGTGAAGAGGAACAGATGCGGCACGCGGCCCGGCATCGGAAGATCTTCTTCGAGCACGAGCCTCGACCAGTCTTCACTCCAGACTGTACCGCCCGTCTCATGCACGATCGAAGCGGCCGCGTCGCGCGAGCGTGTGTAAGAATCCTCGCCGCCCTGCATGACTTGAAACGCCCATGCGGTGAGTGTGAGTGAGATGACCATCGGAAGCGCGAGCACGCGAACGATTTGCTGTGTCGAAAGCGATCGCGAGAGCAGGCCAAACAGCAAAGCGGCCGGGGGCGCGAGCACGAGAAAGTGATACGCGTACATTCGGCCCTGTGCGATCACGCCGATCGATTCGATCGCGAGCCAGAGCAACGTGAACGTCACGCAGGTCTTGGATAATCGGCAAACTGATGATCGCAAAAGCAGTGCGAAGAGTGTGGGCGCGAGCAGAATCACAACAACGATCAAAGGCCGCGAGAGGAGAGCCCAGTCGCGATAGGACTGCTTCGCATACAGGCTGATTTGGTCGAAGGTCCAGCTCACCTGGGTCCAGGTATCGGTGATCGTCGGATAGATCGCGAAGGTGAGTATCGCGGGCAACAGGCCGACGATCGCGACGATGACGCAGGTGATTTTTCGAAGAGGCGAAACGGGTGTAAAGAGGAATGCAATACCGCTTGCGACGAAGACGCCGAAGGCGGAGGGTTTGACTAGCGCAGCCGTGCCGCAGATCAGGCCGATGACGAGTGCCGTCGACGGCCTTGCGGTTTTGAGGAGATGGAATGTGAAGAGCGCGGCAGCGCTCGAAGCGAAGATCAGCATCGTTTCGAGTTGAAACAAGCCGCCGACGAGTGCTGCATAGTTGAGCGTGATGGCGGCGAGAACGAACGTCGGCCAGAAGGTGCTTCGCGTCGCTAAATGATGCGCCGACGAATTGGAAGCGGCACGCGCAAGGAGCGCGCACGACGCGAGCGACATCGCGATGCCGAGCAATCCATAGCCGGGCCACCATGCTCCGAGCGCTCGCCAGGGCAAGCTCATGAGCATGCCGACGGAATGGAATTTTACGTCGACGAGATCGACGCCCACGATGCCCGTCGTCGCGGCCGCTCTGCCCATCAGGATGAACAGGGCCGAGTCGCTCGTCGGCCCAGAGATCGCGTGCGGCACGCGTCCTGCGAACCCAACGAGAACGACGATGACAACAAGCAGTGCGAAAGTGAACTTGTTGAATGCCGATCGGCTTGGAACGAATTCCGCAACGCCATTCGGTCGAGCGGGATCGACGGCGATGAAATTGGCTTCCGGGGTGAGGCGCACTCTTTTGTTTTATCGGTCATCTTGAGAAGCCGCTTCTGATTAAGCGGCTTTAGATCGAAGACGTTCTTCGCGAAATTTCGCAGGGGTGAACGAACCGACGGCGTCATAATCGGCAAAATCGTCAGAGATATGCTGACTGACAGGCAGCGAGTCGTTATGCTCGATTCGTGATGCGTCAGAGCACCGCCGCGGGCGGATCGGCGTGTCATAGTCTTTGACGTGAGCAACATCAGCGTGGTTCAACCCGCAGACAGACTTTTACTCATCGGCGATCGCGACAATCAAGTCGCGAACGTGCTCGGGCGCGCCTTGCCACACACCAGCATCGTGCAGGCGACCAGCGTCTTTGACGGCATTCATCAACTTCACGCAAGCCGCTTCGGAAGCGTCGTGCTGAGCAGCGAGCCCATCGAACGCAGGCCCGAGGCGGCGGTTCGCGTGCTCAGGCAACTCGTCGGCACGGGCAAACTCATCGCCTTCGGTCAGCCTTCGCTCGAGCCCCTGAACCGAAGGCTCATCGATGTCGGGCTGGACGACTATTTCGTCACGCCCGCAGACGAGCACGAAGTCAGGCAAGTCTTCCTCGATGCGGCGTCGGCACGTGCGATCAACGAACAGGAGACGGACGAAGCGAAGACGTCCGATTCTTCTTTCACCAGTCGTTCAACATCAGGTCGACAGTCGGGGCAGTCGCCCGGCGCATTCATCGGCCTTGCTCATGCGCCACTCGCGGAGTTGATCGTCGAGATGCTCGTTCAGCATCCTTCGGGCGCGCTGGATGCGATCGTTCGGCGGATGAATACGCGACTCGCTCCCGGGCAGTCGCTTCACTGGTTGCCAACAAGCCGCGACGGTGCGCCAGTCGCATCACAGGCTCCGTCCCACGCACCATCCCACGCACCATCCCACGCACCATCGCACGCACCATCGTTGAATCCTGCAGTGCAGCTTCCGGTGCGGAACGTCGACACGTTGTTCGGGCACCTTCGCATGGATCTTCCGCACGGCGCCGACGCAGACATCGCACGGCACATGATCGCACAGCTTGCGGGGATTTTCGCCAAGATCAGCGTCGTCGAAGAGCGAAACGTTCACATGCAGAAGCTGGCGACGACGGACGAATTGACGGGTTTGAACAACGGACGATTCTTCAAGCACAAACTTCGCCGCGTGATTGAAGTGGCGCGCGAGCGCCGGTCGCCAGTGACGTTGCTCTTGTTCGACATCGATAATTTCAAGCGCTACAACGACACGTTCGGGCACGGCGTGGGCGATGAAATTCTCAAGCAGACGGCCGCGCTGATGAAGCGCGCCTGCCGCAAGCATGATGTCGTCGCGCGAATTGCCGGCGACGAGTTCGCCGTCGTCTTCTGGGAAAAGGAAGGCCCGCGTCAGGCGAAGAATCCTCAATCGACGGGCAGCTCGCGTGTGCCTCAGACGCCGCTGATTATTGCCCAGCGATTTCGAAGGCTCTTGGCCAGCAGCGAGTTTTCCGCACTGGGCCCGCAAGGCAAGGGCGTATTAAGCATCAGCGGCGGGATGGCGGTTTATCCGTTCGATGGTGACACGCCCGAAAAACTCATCGAGGCCGCCGACCGCGCACTCATGTTCGGGGCCAAGCGGTCGGGCAAGAATCAGATCGCCCTCGTCGGCGACGGCGGGTCGATTCCTGACTTCGAGTCGCTCGCGCCCAACGCCTCGGGAAGCGATGCGGCAGATTTCGACCCCGACCTCCCTCCGTGGGAAGAGGTCTGAACGACCTGGCAGTGAATCGCGTCTCACGCGGGGTGGGCTTGGGTTGCCGCTTCGAGATTCACGCTTTTAGAAATAGCCAAGACCGGCCTTGATCCGATATGTTGAATTGAATATGCCGCAGCTTTCCTACCAGACCGCGGGCGAATCTCACGGCCCGGCACTGATCATCATCGTCAACGGCCTGCCCGCTCGCGTTTTGATCGACCAGACCACCATTGACGCCGAGCTTTCGCGCCGACAAGGCGGGTACGGGCGAGGCGGTCGACAGAAAATCGAGACCGATCAGGTGACGTTTCTCACCGGCGTTCGACTGGGCCACACGTTCGGCGCGCCGATCACGATGCAGATTGTGAACAAGGACAGTCGCCTTGATGATCTGGTCAAGACGCCGCCGCTTCACCAGCCCAGGCCGGGCCACGCCGACCTTGCCGGCAGCATCAAATGGCTCACGACAGATTGCCGGGAAACATTGGAGCGTGCCAGCGCGCGTGAGACGGCCTCGCGTGTGGCGGCGGGCGCGCTCGTGCGGTCGCTGCTGTCTGAGTTCGGCATTGAAGTCGTCGGCTTCGTTCGCAGTGTCGGGCCGACGCACGCGAGTGTGCCGATCGTCGATGAGCCGATGGAAGCATCAAACGCGGCTCAATCTTCACAGATCATCAAGCGGCTGCGAGAACTCCGCGACACCGACGATTTGTATTGCCCGGATCATCAGGCCAGCGTGGTGATGCGCGAGTTCGTGAGGCAAATGAAGGAGAACAAAGACACGGCCGGGGGCGTGGTCGAGTGTCATGTTTTTGGATGCCCGATCGGATTGGGTTCGAGCATGAACGGCAGCGACCGACTCGACGGCAAGCTCGCCGCCGCGGTGATGAGCATTCAGGCGTTCAAGGGCGTGGAGATCGGCCTGGGATTCGAGACGTCGCGTCGGCCCGGGTCGAAAGTGCACGACGAAATCACGTTCGACGCGTCGCTTCGGGATACGCCGCTCTTGGGCTTTTTCAGGCCGACGAACAATGCGGGCGGGCTTGAAGGCGGGATGACCAACGGCATGCCGGTGGTCGTTCGCGGTGCGATGAAGCCGATCAGCACGCTGGGCAAGCCGCTGCGGTCGGTCGATTTGAATTCGCGTGAGCCCAAACAGGCCGGGTGGGAGCGAAGCGATATCAGTGCCATCAGTGCGGCCAGCGTCGTGATGGAAAATGTCATCGCGTTCGAAATCGCCAAAGCACTGCTGGATAAATTCGGCGGCGACTCATTGCCGGAGACCAGGCAGAATTACAATCAATTTCTTGCCTCTGCGCAGGCGCTGCCGCTGTAAGTATTCGCGATTGTGTGACGGGTCTGTAGGGTTCGCCGGACTAATCTGTTACATTCTAAAATCTATGCTTCACGAGAACCTAAGGCGCTCACTCGACGAGCTTGCGGCACGGATGCACAACATCCGTGACTCTCTTTGACGTGCCGGGCAAATTAATCAAGAAAAAAGAACTCGAAGACCAGATGGGCCAGCCCGGCTTCTTTGACGACCAGACGCGCGCCCAGCGCGTCATCTCCGACATGAAAATCATCAAGGTTCAGATCGACCCGGTTCAGGGCGTTCTGGCAGACCTTGAAGACTGTCGCGCGATGCTCGACCTGGGCGAGGAAATGGGCGATCAGGCGTCTTTGGACGAGGCGGATCAGCTTCTGCACCAGCTTGAAAAACGTGGGCAGAAGGTCGAGCTGCAATCACTACTTGACGGCCGAGCCGATGCGTTTAACGCGTTCGTCACGATTCAGGCGGGTGCGGGCGGGACCGAAGCGCAGGACTGGGCGGAGATGCTCAGCCGGATGTATTTTTACTTCTGGGAACGCCGCGGCTGGGATGTCAGCGAAGTCGACAAACAATACGGCGAACAGGCGGGCATCAAGACCGCGACTTACCTCGTAAAAGGCGAATACGTTTTCGGCTACATGCGCGCCGAGCACGGCACACACCGGCTCGTCAGGCCCAGCCCGTTCAACTCGCAGGGCAAGCGCCAAACCAGCTTCGCAGGGGTATCGGTCGAGCCCGAAGTGCCTGAGACCGAGTCGAGCAAGGAAATTCCCGAGGGCGACCTGGATATCGAAGCGTTCGTCCGCGCCAGCGGCCCGGGCGGGCAAAACGTGAATAAAGTCGCCAGTGCGTGCCGCATCAAGCACAAACCCACGGGGCTGACCGTCACGTGCTCGGTTGAAAGATCGCTTCAGCAGAACAAGCGGATCGCCCTGAACATGATCGCGAGCAAGCTGGAGCTGCTTGAACAGGCTCAGCGTGACGCGAACCTCAAGGAACTCGTGGGCGAGAAAAGCTCGGCCGATTTCGGCACGCAGATCCGCAACTACATCCTCGACGACCGACGCGTGAAAGACGTCCGCACGGGCGTTGAAACCAGCAATGTCGAAAGCGTGCTCGACCGCGGCGAAATCGATGAGTTCGTCGACGCGGAGCTCCGCCGCAAGCGGGCGGCGCGGAAGTAGCCGCAACTGTCCCCTTTTTTCACAGACGAAATTTGAAGGAGGCCGCAAAATTTTTAGGCCGAACATCGGTATGGTCGATAGCCTCATCTGGTGGACGGTTTGGAGATTTGCGGACGGTTGGCGTATAGTTCAGTCATGGGAACGGGAACAAGCGAGCCGGGTGAGGCCGAATGATCATTGATTGTCATACGCATATTTGGCAGAACCCTGCGCAGCTTGGCGATGTCGAGCTGGGCGAAATCTCTCCGGGGCAGAAGTCACGCGGCAGGCGCCTCGGGCCGGGCGGAAAGCCGATGGCGCGGGAAATTCCACAGGGCGATCTCGAAGAGCACCTTCGCGAAACTGCCGAGATCGACAAGGCGATCGTGCTGGGCTTCAGGTCTCGCTATTTGAATGCCTTTGTACCGAATGATTACGTCTCCAAATACGTCGGCCGAATGCCCGAACGATTGATCGGCTTTGCGGGCATCGACCCGACTGAAGAGACATGGCTCGAAGACCTGAATTCCGCCCATAACGATCTTTCCCTCCGTGGCATCGCGCTCTCGCCGGCGAGTCAGGATTTTCATCCGTGCGACACGCGTGCGATGGACCTCTACGCACAGGCAGAAAAGCTGGCGATGCCCGTTGTCTTTCACCCGGGCGGAAAGCTCGCCGAGACGTCGAAGCTGGAGTTCGCCAGGCCGTATTTATTCGACGAAATCGCCCGGTCGTTCCCGGGGCTGCGAATCGTGATTGCCCAGCTCGGGCAGCCGTGGATCGACGAGACGATCTGCCTCCTCGCCAAGCACGACAACGTCTTTGCAGACATCTCGGGGCTTCTGATGCGATCCTGGCCGGCGTATAACGCCTTGGTCACCGCGCATCAGTACGGCGTGATGGAGAAACTCCTCTTCGGCTCCGATTTTCCCTACACCTCGCCCACCGAATGCATCGAAGCTCTGTATTCCATCAATCAAGTCGCCCTGGGCACGAATCTGCCCGTCGTGCCTCGTGAATCTCTGCGTGGAATTGTCGAACGCGACACCCTGGCATTGCTGGGCCTTGCTTAGTTTTTTCCGGAGCACGCGTGAAGCTTGGTGAGTTTTCAAAACAAGGCGTCGGTTCGACGGGTGAGACGCTTTCGTTTTTGAAAGCTGTCACTTCACCAGCTGTCACTTCACCAGTTGTCGTCGCTCGAATCGTCGAGCTCGAGCCCGTTACGCTTCCCACGGGCAAGCCTGTAACACAGACGATTCGCCTCACCGACGGCACGCAGACGCTGGCGACATTGACGTGGTTCACGGCCGACCCGATGCAAGGCGTCGTGATCCTGCTGACGTGCGAAGTGGAAGCGTCGATTCGCCGAAAGGGTTTGGGCAAGGAGATTTTCCGCAAGATGAGGCAGATCGCGGATACGCATTTTCGCGCCCACGGATCGCGGCTTCGGCGTGTCATCGCTCATGCCGACCAGAAGAACCACATCCACGGCCGGGCGTGGCTTACCTCCTTGGGCTTTCACCACATTCACACGCTTAAGTACGTCGCGACAAGTGATCAGGATATTTTAGTTTATCTACTCGGGCAGGATTAGTTTTTCCATTGCGTTGACTCAAAGACAGCACTCCGAGCCGAAGCCCGGAGTGCTGAGTTTGATGAGAATTGAAGGCGGTACGTTCGCCGTGCAATTACATTGGGGGCAGAAGCACACCGTCGATCACATGGATCGTGCCGTTGCTGGTCTCAATGTCGGTCTTGGTGACATTGACGTTGCCGTTGAGGACGACCTTGCCGTCCTTGACGACAATCTTGACTTCCTTGCCATTGACAGTCTTGGCGGAGGTGAGCTTGACGACATCAGCGGCCTTGACGTTGCCGGCGACGACGTGGTACGTCAGGATGCCGGTGAGCTTGTCCTTCGACTCGGGCTTGAGCAGCGTGTCGAGCGTGCCCGCGGGGAGCTTGGCGAAGGCTTCGTCAGTTGGGGCGAAAACAGTGAACGGGCCGGGGCCTTTGAGGGTCTCGACAAGACCGGCGTGCGTCAGTGCTGCAGCCAGCGTGTTGAACGAACCCGCTGCGACGGCGGTGTCGACGATGTCCTTTGCTGCGGGCATTGTGTGAACGGCCAGCACCTGACCTGATTCGCATCCGCCCTTGCTGCCGTTGCAGTCACCAGCGACGGCCTTGTTGGAGGAAGATACGACTGCAGCCGCGGAGACCGCGACAGCGACGGCGAGAATCTTGGTTACTGAAATCATCGGAACCTCTTGGTTAGGGATCGGGCCTCATCGAAAGCGATTGGCAACACGCCTCTCATCAGCGAACGGCCTCCACCTCTTCACTCTATGCCGCTCGATTTGTTACGGCATTGCGAATTCAGTTTTTTTGAAATCTTATTCTTGCCGTTCGAACCCACTTCCGTGACTTACAAGTTGAGTTCAGCCCGCCTATTATAATGACTAGCCTAACACTTTCCGAGATTCCCCTGATGACAAAAATCGATTCACTCATTCAAAGCAGAATTTCGTGCGGCGGCGACGACGATGATCAATCGCCCGCCGATCCTTCAACCGCCAATCCTTCATCCGCCGCCGCATCGTCCGCCCAGACGTTCTCCGTCGATGTGCCTCGAATAGAACGCGCCGTCAGAGAGCTTCTCCTTTCCATCGGCGAAGACCCCGACCGTGAAGGCCTGGTCAAGACGCCCAACCGTGTCGCGCGTGCCTACGCGGAGATGACCGCCGGCCTGCGTGAGAATCCGAAACTGCACCTTCAGACCGTTTTCACCGAAAACTATGACGAAGTCGTGCTGCTGAGAAACATCACGTTCAACAGCATGTGCGAGCACCATCTTCTCCCCTTCACCGGGCGTGCCCACGTCGCATATCTGCCCGACGGAAAAGTCGTCGGTCTGTCCAAGCTCGCGCGGCTCGTGGACGGCTTCGCACGTCGGCCGCAGGTTCAGGAACGACTCACGACGCAGATCGCCGACGCATTGATGGAAGAACTCTCTCCGCTGGGCAGTGCGTGCGTGATCGAAGCGACTCACATGTGCATGACCCTGCGCGGCGCGAAGAAAACCGGTGCGGTCATGGTCACCAGTGCCCTTCGCGGCATCTTCAAGGAAAATGCCAGCAGTCGTCATGAAATCATGGCACTGATCCACGGCACGGGCGGCGCACACTCCTGAGTAGGATTACCGATTCACGGCACCATCCAGCGCGATTCCCAATGCGATTCCCGACGCGATTCCCAATGCGACTCACTTCGCGACTCACTGCGCGATTCAGTGCCTGATTCACCGCCTGTTTCCCTCTTCACGAACTCCGCCCTTCTATGCTGCGTGTGATGCAGCAGCAGCCATTCGATCCGCGTCGGCCCGAGCACGACCGTCGCGAAGTTCTCGCGTCCATCCTCCAGCCACGGCCTTTCTATGCCGGGCGTCTCCAACACTTCTCCGGGCGGCTGCGGAATACGATAAATTTCCCGACTCATCGGCTGGCTCCGTGACCACTGCTCGTCCGCAACTTCGCCCGAAGTGTGAACCTGTGCGATGCCTTCGAGCCGAATCTGCGTTTTCTTGCCCGCGTCATAAAAGTGCATCGATAGCCGTGCGTCACGCCGAAGTTCGCTGATTTTGATGGCGCGGCTATCGGTATGGAAAAACAGCTCGTTCGACTCCTGCACGACCCGTCGTAACACGACCGTCCGAAGCCTCGGCCCGCCGTCTAATCCGATCGTCGCGACAGTCGGCGTGTGCATCGGTGACTTGCGGTCGTTCGCGGCACGAACCAGCAGTTCCCACACTCGCTTCTGCACCTCCGCGAGATCTGAAAACAGCGGCTCGCCTTCGACACCGTCTGAAACTTTGCTCGACATAGTGCAGCAGTATATGCCTCACGCGTGTTTTTTTTGTAACCGACGTTTGCTCTGACAATCGCGACAGAGCCGGACTCCGCCGCCCGCCGCTACCCGACACTTGCGCGCTTTTGCACCGATTTGCACCTCGCCACCGCCCTTTCGCACCCGTTTAGCACCTCTTTTCACGCCAGATTTTCCACCATCCCTCGCCCTATCTCGTTATCGAAACACACCTTATGCCGCCGCCACTCACTCCTGGCGACGTAGAATGCGCACATTTGAGTTCGCGTTTCTTGTCCGCCGCGTGTTCCGGCCTCACGTGTTCACCCTATGTTCCAGTTCCATAGAGGCGCATCGTCATCAGCGCGCGAATGCGAAGCGCGCAAACGTAAACGCGAAGCGCATCCTCTTTCTCGTTTCGCCGCGGACTTGTCCGCGTACGCGAGCGATCACGTTCGCGCGCGTCTCGATCCAATTACGCTCGCCGACCTCGCGAGCTCCCGCAGACTCGCGCCCGCGGCGAAACGAGGAACACACTGAAGAAACTTACCCTCGTGGGGTCCGCATTATTCTGCGGACCCTTCATAAGAAGGGTGCCACGTTTTGTGTACTCGCAAAGCGTGCGGTTCGCTTGATGTCCCGGGCACGCTCTGGAGTACCAGAACGTGGCACCCGGCGCATCGTCATCAGCGCGCAAATGCGAAGCGCGCAAACGCAAACGCGAAGCGCATCCTCTTTCTCGTTTCGCCGCGGACTTGTCCGAGTACGCACGCGACTAAGATCGCGCGCGTCTCGATCCAATTACGCTCGCCGACCTCGCGAGCTCCCGCAGGCTCGCGCCCGCGGCGAAACGAGGAACACGAATAACAATGCAAACGCATCGGCAATTTTTCGCCCCTCTTGCCCACAGCAGCACGACCCGTCAAACTTACCCGCCTATGAATCGCCACTTTCAAACGACAATCCTGCCGCTCTTGATTCTGTGTTCCTGGTTCGCATCACAGGCAAAAGCGGAAGAGGTTCGCATCGCGACCTACAACATCGAGAACTGGCAATACCGCTTCGACGCCGACAAGCTCGAAAAGCGGGCGGCGACTCAGCCGAGCTGGCCGCAGGAATTTCTCGATCTCATCGCTCGTGAGAAGCGCGAAAATTTCAAGGACAATTGGGGAGCGCAGCTCGTCCTGGAAGACCCGGCCGTCAATGCCGACGTACTGGTGATTCAAGAAGGCCCGGAACTGGCCGACCTCGAATATTTCAATCGAACGTTCCTCAACAAGATGTACGAGACGATCCACGTTTTTGCGACCAACACCGGCCGCATACAGAACACCGCCATCTTTTTGAAACCCGGCTTCTCCGTCGTCGAGATTCGAGAGGCCTACCATCTCGAGCCCGACAAGGACGACGTCAACCCTTTGACCGATCTCCTCTTCGCACGCGGCCCGGCGTTCGTTCGCATCAAGTCCCCGGGCGGCAAGGAATTCTGGGTCGGCACGAACCACTTCAAAAGCAAGAGCGGAAACAGCGTCGAAGTAACGAAGTGGAGAAATGCGGAATCCAAACGCGCCAACGAAATCATCAAGGAAATCGCCTCCACTTCAGGCGTTGCTGATGTCGTGTTCCTGGGTGACATCAATGACGAACTCGGCAATCAGGAATTCGAGCTCGAAGCGGGCGGAAGCGGGGCCGACCTTCTGGGTGAAGGCCTGGTGACGCTCACCAAGCCGCTGGTGGACAAAGGCGAAATCAGCTTCGGCGGATACCGATCGACCCGCTTCCGCAGCTTCATCGATCACGTTTACGCCACACCGTCGGCCGCGGCGAAAGTGAAATCCGTCAGCGTCGTCACAACGCCCTTCGCTCGCATCAACAGCGATCATTATCCCGTCGTCGCGGTCTTCAACTTCGAATAAAGCTTTTTCATGACAAACACCTCAGTCCTTAGTCCCGCCCTGTCGCTTGCCCGCCGCGAAGTGGTTCGATTTTTCAGACAGCGCAGCCGCGTAATCGGTGCAGTCGTGACGCCTTTCATGTTCTGGCTGCTCATCGGCACGGGCGTGGGTTCGACGTTCCAGACGCCCGGGGCTTCGGGTGCGAGCGCCGGATATGCCGTGTATTTTTTCCCCGGCACGATCATGATGGTGGTACTGTTCACCGCGATCTTTTCGACGTTCAGCGTCATCGAAGATCGCCGCGAAGGGTTCCTGCAAGGCGTTTTGGTCTCGCCCGCAAGCCGAGCGTCGATCGTGCTCGGCAAAACGCTGGGCGGGACAATTCTTGCGACCATGCAGGCGATTCTGTTTCTGTGCATCGCGCCATTCGTCGGCGTGCCGCTTTCGATAATCGGCGTGTTGCTGTCGCTGGTCGTCATCGTTCTGGGCTCGTTCGCGCTGACGGCCCTTGGTCTTTGCATCGCCTGGAAACTCACTAGCACGCAGGGCTTTCACGTCGTCATGAATCTCCTGCTCTTGCCCATGTGGTTTCTCAGCGGCTCTTTGTTCCCGCGGCGGCCTGACATGCCGCTTCCGCTGCGAATTGTCATGGACATCAATCCGCTGACCTACGTCCAGAGCGGCCTGCGACACGCGATGAATTTGGGCGATCTTCCGCTTCGGGCGAATTTACCGACGGGACTCGCGGTTTCGATCGGCATGTCCGTGCTGTTTGCGATCATCACATTCGCGGCCGCGTCGCTTGTCGTCAGGCTCAGTCAGGGGAATGAGCCCCTGTTTGCTTAGACAACTGTTTGCTTAGACAACTGTTTGCTTAGACGGTTGAAGTGTCGACATACGCGCAATCCCGTGTAGCCGCCAGCTTGCTGGTGCTTTTTGTGCAGGTCGAGTTTATCAAAGCGCCAGCAAGCTGGCGGCTAAACGTGGGAACGCGATGCTTTCTCGATTGCTGGTTTGTAGAAGTTCGCACAAGCGCCGCATGAATTTCCCGACTCGACCATCGCCCGCGCGTGCCCTACCATTTCCTTGATGTCATTTGGTCTTGCCGCGTCGGTAGTACGACTTTTGCAGTCGTCCGAGCTGCGCCAGCTTTCGCTGGCGGTGGCGGAGCGTCGCGCCGTTACTGCAACCGGGCTTTGGGGCTCATCCACCGCGGCGGTCGTGAGCGCGATTCGCAATCAGCTCAATCGGCCGGTCGTTGTCGTGTGCGGCCACCTCGATGAGACCGACGACTTCGCAGACGACATGAACCTTTTCGGCGGAACCAGGCCGATGGTTCTGGGCGCGGTCGAAACGGGCAGCGCGCTGGGCCGGGCGAGTGAGGAGCAGGTTGCCGACCGATTGCGTGCGATCGCGTTGCTCGCGACGTCGAAAGATCAGCCCGACGTGGTCGTATCGATTCAGGCATTGATGCAGGCGGTTCCGACGAAGGACGAGCTGAAGTTTCTGTTGCGTGAGATTACTGCCGGGGAAATGTTAGAGCCCGAGAAGCTGATCGTCTGGCTTTCGAGCCACGGCTACAACCGCCTTGATCAAGTCGAAGTTCCCGGCGATTTCGCCGTGCGAGGCGGCATCATCGACATCTACCTGCCGGGGCAGATCGCCGGTCGTGAGCAGTTGGGCCTGCCCGTTCGCGTGGATTTTTTCGGCGACCAGATCGAGTCGATCAAGATTTTCGACACGCAGACCCTGGGCTCGGCCGACGTGTTGCTGACCGTCGCGATTCCTGACATCAGCGGCAAACCCACGAGCAGCACCACGTCGCTCTTTGGACTTTTGAAACCCGATACGATCGTCGTCTTCAACTCGCCGCTGGAAATCGCGGAGCAGGCCAAGAGCTTTCTCGATCGCGTCGCCGAGCAGCGCGGCATGTACCCGCTCGGAGCCATTTTGCGCGCGGCCGCACCTTTCAGCATCCTTGAGCTGAGCCAGTTCGAGCAAAGTGCCGGCAGCGGCGCGGTGCTGATTCCCGCTTCCAACGGCGAGGCGAAAAAGTTCACGCTTCCCGTTCGCTCGGTCCAGCGATTCGAGACCGATGTGAAGAAGTCGATGGTCGAGCTCGCCGAGGTCACAGAAAATCACCGCGTCAGTCTCTTCTGCGAAAACGCCGCGGAGGCGCAGCGGTTCGGTGAGCTGATGCAGACTCATGCACCGCAGGCCGTCGGGAAAGTCATCATCGAGCGCGGCTATCTTCATCGCGGGTTCGTGTGGGGAATCGAAGGCTCGTCCGATCATTTGGATCTCTCTTTGCCCCACCTGTTTCTGCCACACCACGAGCTTTTCCACCGCTACGAAGTGCGGCGTCGCGTGGGCAAGAAAACGAGTGTCGCAAGCAAGACGATTGACTCCTTCCTCGACCTGCAGTCGGGCGATTATGTCGTGCACATCGCACACGGAATCGCAAAGTTTACGGGCATGCACACGGTGACCAAAGACGGCAAGAGCGAAGAATATCTCACCCTGAGATTCGCCGATGGCGCTTCGCTTCATGTGCCCGCTTCGCGAATCAACCTCGTGCAGAAATATGTCGGCGGGTTCGATGGGCATCCGCAACTTTCGCGACTGGGCAGTGGAAGTTGGGAGAAGCAAAAGGAGCGAGTGAGCGAGGCTGTCATGGATATGGCGGCGGAGCTTTTGGAGGTGCAGGCCTCTCGTGCGGCCGAGCAAGGGACGGCGTTTCCGTCTGACACGCCGTGGCAAACCGAGTTCGAGGCGGAGTTCAGATACACACCCACGGCCGATCAGGTCACCAGTAACATCGAGATCAAAAGCGACCTTCAGCGGCCCCGGCCGATGGACCGACTGCTGTGCGGCGACGTCGGATATGGCAAGACGGAAATGGCCATGCGGGCGGCGTTCAAGGTCGCGGAGTTCGGCAAGCAGGTGGCCGTCCTTGTGCCCACGACCATTCTCGCCGAGCAGCACGAACGCAGCTTTCGCGAACGCTTTGCCGATTATCCATTGACGATCGAAAGCGTCTCCCGATTCAAGACCGGCAAAGAACTCAAGGCGATTCTCGGGCGCCTGGAACGCGGCGAACTCGACATCATCATCGGCACGCATCGTCTGCTCTCTCAGGACGTAAAATTCGCCGACCTGGGTTTAGTTGTTGTCGATGAAGAGCAGCGCTTCGGCGTGACGCACAAAGAGCGACTGAAAAAAATTCGCGCGCTCGTCGATGTGCTGACCATGAGTGCGACGCCGATCCCGCGCACTCTGCACATGAGCATGGTCGGGCTTCGCGACATCAGCTCACTCACGACCGCGCCGCAGGACCGCCGCAGCATTGTGACCGAAGTCGTCGCGTTCGATCCTGAACGCGTGAAGATGGCGATTCAGCGTGAACTGGCGCGCGAGGGGCAGGTGTATATCGTGCACAATCGCATCGGCGACATCGAGGAATTCGCCGCACGAATTCACGCGCTCGTCCCAGACGCACGCATCGTCATCGGCCACGGACAGATGGACGAGCACCAGCTCGAAGACGTGATGTTGAGATTCATTCGCCACGACGCGGACATTCTCGTCTCCACAACGATCATCGAGAGCGGCCTGGATATTCCAAACGCCAACACGATGTTGATCGACGGCGCGGATCAATACGGTCTGTCACAGCTCCACCAGTTGCGCGGCCGCGTCGGAAGATATAAGCACCGCGCCTATTGCTACATGCTGCTTCCCAGCGATCGCCCGATCACGCCCGTCGCGGCAAAGCGACTCAAGGCGATCGAGGAATACAGCCATCTGGGTGCGGGGTTCAAAATCGCGATGCGCGACCTTGAGATTCGCGGCGCGGGAAATATTTTGGGCCCCGAACAGTCGGGCCACATCGCGGCCGTCGGGTACGAGCTGTATTGCCAGTTGCTCGAAGAGGCCACGCAACAACTCAAGAACGGCAAGAAAGACTCAAGGCCCGAGGCGCACATCGAACTGGGTGTTTCGGCGTTCATTCCGAGCCAGTACATCGCCGCCGACAGACAGCGCATGGACATCTATCGCAGGCTCACAAGGTGCGGCGCGTTGGAGCAGGTTGCCGAGCTCGAACAGCACATGCGCGACGCCTTCGGCGAGCCGCCGCGACAGGTCATGGTGCTGATCGCCATCACCGAACTGCGATTGCTCGGGACGCTGTTCGGAATCGACAGCGTGATCAAAAAAGACCCGGACATCGTGATGAAAGTCTCCGACGCCGCCAAGGCCCAGGTGGCACTGACGGGCGCACCGGGCAGGCTGACGGTGGTCGATGCGAGCACGGTGTATCTCCGCATGCCCCCGACATTTCTCGAACCCGAGGCGGCTTTACTCACGCTTCGAAATCTATTGAAAAAGGCGTGGCAAAAGCAGGCTCAACCGGCCGCGACAGACCTGCCGAAAATTCAGGAGCAGAAGCCCGACAACAAGCTGGCGCAGGCTCAAGGACGTGCATTAGGTTCAACACTTGGGCAACCACTGAGACAAGCTCCGGGGCGGGGTGCGAAGTGAGGACGGCGATCCTGGCCGTGCTCGGCGTTTTGCTCGCGACGCTTCTGGTAGGCGGGTTCGTTGTAATGTTGGCAAGGCCAAATAGCGAGAGCACTCCGGTCGAATCTGCGAGAACAATCTCCGCTCTGCCCGAGGCCAATGACGAACTCATTGAAACAGATTTTACGGTCCTGAGTTATCACATCACGAATTGCGGCTCGTGCCACGGAAATTTCGGCGAGCAACACATCAAATCGCAACTTGCCGCGATGAACGATATCACGCTCTTGCGCGTCGTTCGCGAGATGACCGAAGGGCAGGGTCAGGCACCGCTTTCAGATGCGGCGGAGCTTGGTGCACTGGTTGCGTTTCACCGCAGCGTTCAAAATGACAGGCCGTTTCTCACGATCAGCAGCGCGACAAACGGATTGAACGGCGAAATCACGCCGGGCTTTTCGCTCACGCTCATCAACGCCCTCGGCCAGGAGTCGGCCGCCGTCGTGACGGGAAATCAGTGGTCATCCACCTCGCCCGATGCGGTGAGGTTTGTCGCAAGCTCGCGTCAGGGAACGACCATAATTTTCAAACGCCCTTGAAGACGGCGAGCGCAAAAACAATCCGTTTTCGTCAGTCGTCAAAACTCTCATCCGACTTCTGCATGTAAACAAAAAAGCACATGTGCTCCTTGTCATTACACGTGCCCCTGAGCGAAAACATCCTGAAAAACCAGCCGAGTTGCGATTCGTCGGTCGGGTCATTCGGTGCCGACGCCCTGCCCACCAAATCGGCCGGCGTCACGTCCATCAGATATTCCGTCAGATACACGATGTTCATTTCGTCCGCGACCAGCGTCGTCAGGGCGAAGAACTCAATGTGCTTTTTCAGTGCATCGCGAAAATACCGGTCGGCCATTCGCAACTCGAGATCGTCCAGCGCTTCCAAATACTTATTCGTCGATGGATCGTCCTTCCAGGCAAGCGCCTGACGGTCGTCCTCGCGTGCCTGCTCCAGACCGGCCTGGAAATGTGCCTGAAATCTCTCGTAAAACGAATCCACACCCTCGCCCGTGAGCCATCGAAACAGAACCACCTCGCCCGGACGGCGGTGAATGTGATAGTCATTCTGCGCGAGCTCGGCGGCTTCGATGCGTGCAAAAATCGACTCGGCCTGTTCCTTCTCTTCGCCTTCAAGAACCGGGTACGTGGGGTTCAAATTTTTCGCCAGCTTGCCGAACGTCTGCTGAAGGTCTCTGGCAAAGCCAGCATCGAGCCCGGGAACGAGCTCGGCATCGAACTTGCGGGGTCCTTCAAAAATGGCCGCGAGCTCCGCGTGCATCCGGAGCGAACCCACCTTCTCTCGAAGTCGCTCGGTCGCATCCGGAGTGGCGTCGTCTCTTCGCTCCTGGGGTTCGTCAAACATGGTGATGGTGAGACATGTACTTTGTCATATCTGAAAATGTTGAATAATTCTGGAATCAATAACGCACAGGTCGGAGTCCTGTGCCACCATTAGAATCCCGGTGGCACCGGTCGCAGACATCTAGGACAATTCCCGGTGGCACCGGTCCCTGACCGGTGTTCCATTTCTATGATCAGATGGTATAGCGATTCGCAGAATTGTGTTGTCACAGAGCACTAGTTCTAGAGGCGATCGCACTGCAAATTACTTCATCGCTTCCACGCCGCCCATGATTTCTGACAGCTCGGTCGTGATCTGTCCCTGACGAGCGCGGTTGTATTGAAGCGAAAGCGACTTCGCCATCTTGTCGGCGTTGTCGCTCGCGCTCTTCATCGCGATCATTCGTGCGACGTGTTCGCTCGTGCTGGCGTCGAGGAACGCCTGGAAGAACGCCGTCTTGACGGTCAGTGGGAGCAATTCGTTCAGCAGGTCGGCCGCGCTGGGTGAAAATTCATAATCCGACTTCGACGACACCAGTGCTTGACTCGCCACGGGCCTGACGACGTCATCACCCCTGCGCTTGGAATCCATCGTACCCGCCTTGATCTGTGCTTCCTTCTCTGCCATGTCCTGTGCGACCTGATCGATCGATTGACGAAGATTCGACAATGGAAGAAGCGGCACGACCGAGGCCTTTTGCACGCCTGTTGAAATGAAGTTCATGTACACCAATGTCACGCCGTCGATTTCGCCCTTGATGAAGCGACTCATGAGCGATTGCGCGTGCGGCTCGACCTCGGCGTATTGGGGCACGTCGCTGACGTTGATCATGCTTTCAATTTTTCTGCCCGCGAATTTGAACACCCCCGCGCCCTTTTTGCCGGCACAATGAAGTTCGATCGGCCGGGCGTCCAGCGTGCGGATATATTCCATGGCCTTGCGGATGACGTGGCCGTTGTACGCGCCGCACAGGCCGCGGTTGGAGGTGATGACCACGATCGCTTCTTTGCCCGGATTCACCTGGCTGATGTCGCGAAGCAAGGGGTGCGTAATCTGCGAGGAATCGACGCTGGAGGCGATTTCGTTGACAAGTTCGCCAATTTTCAGCGTGTAAGGCTTGGTGGAAAGCACGCGCTTCAACGATTTTTGAAACTTCGCCGTCGCGATCATCTGCATCGTCTTGGTGATTTTCTTGATGTTACGAACGGCCTTACGCCGTTTGAGAATCGCGCGTGCTTTTGCCATGGGTCCGCAAGTGTATTGTGTAATTGCGAAGAGGCAACAAAGAATCGTCCAAGCCGACCGTGACAATTTTGTCTCCAAGCCTTGCCGATCGGGTCGGGTGCTGGTATCTTGCCACGTTCGCGTCGCAGCGTTCGACTCTCACCGGGCAGCGGAATGGCTCGATGAGCGATGGTTCTGAGTAAACGTTCCGCATCGACTCCAGAACCAACCCGGAAAAAAGCCCGGCTAAATATCTGGTGAAACAGACCTCTGTTCCAAGTTCCTTCGGAAGAATCCATGCCAACGATCAACCAGCTGGTCAAAAATCCCCGCAAATCACTTGCCGCGATCAATAAGGTCAAGGATCTCGAACGCAGCCCGCAGAAGCGCGGCGTTTGCATTCAGGTCAAGACCATGACGCCCAAGAAGCCCAACTCTGCGCTTCGTAAGATCGCCCGAGTCAGGCTTTCCAACGGCAAGGAAGTCACCGCCTACATCCCGGGCGAAGACCACAACCTTCAGGAACACTCGATCGTCCTGGTTCGCGGCGGTCGTGTCCGCGATTTGCCGGGCGTGCGATATCACATCGTCCGCGGTTCACTCGATACCCTGGGCGTCGACGGACGTAAGCAAAGCCGGTCCAAGTACGGTGCCAAGCGCGCCGTGGCCAAGAAGTAAATCAGCTGAAGTAAAACAGCTGCTATAATTTTCTTGACTTAAATCCCCTCAGCCTGCTCTCTATTTTCCATTCCCCTCTCTCAACTTCTCCCTGATATGGCTTATAAAAAGTTCACCGCCTCCGAAAGCAGCCTCAAGCCCGACTCGCGCTACAACAGCCGACTCGTCAGCAAGTTCATCAACTGCCTCATGTGGCAGGGCAAGAAGACTGTCGCCATGACCATCGTCTACGACGCGATGGACACCCTTGGCAAGAAGATCGAAGGCGAGCCGCCCCTCAAGATTTTTGAAGAGGCAATCAACAATGTGAAGCCTTACGTCGAAGTGCGGTCCAAGCGTGTCGGCGGAGCGAACTATCAGGTCCCGATGCAGGTCAACAAGCGTCGCCAGCAGTCCCTGGCGATCCGCTGGGTTCTTGAGGCCTGCCGCGCGGGTTCAGGTCGCCCGATGCACATTCGCCTGGCTGATGAGCTTCTCGCCGCCTACAAGAAGGAAGGCAAAGCCATCCAGACACGCGAACAGACCCACCGCATGGCCGACGCCAACAAGGCGTTCGCCCACTTCGCGTGGTAAGTCTGCGAGTCTCACGACATCGATATACGAACGGGCCGCGACAACTTTGTCGCGGCCTGTTTCTTTTCATTCTGCGGCAACTTTGTATCGTCTTCGACCCTCTCTTGCGTTCTTTTTCGCCATCAGCGCGGCTATGCTCGAACACCCATGTCTCGTTCCTTACAACCATCCGGCAGCGGCATTGTCTATCTCGTCGGCAGCGGGCCGGGCGATCCGGGGCTGATCACCGTGCGTGCCGCCGAGCTGCTGCGGACGTGCGACGTGGTCGTCTATGACGCGCTTGCGAATCCGGTGCTGCTCAATGACCTGCGCAGCGATTGCCAGCAGATTTACGTCGGCAAGCGGGCGGCCCATCATTCGATGACGCAGCAGCAGATCAACGCGGTCCTCGTCGAACAAGGGCTTGCGGGCATGCGTGTCGTTCGGCTCAAGGGAGGCGACCCGTTCGTGTTCGGAAGAGGCGGAGAAGAGTGCGAAGCGCTGCTCGCGGCCGGGGTAAAGTTCGAGGTCGTTCCGGGCATCACCGCCGCGATCGCCGCCGCCGCATATGCGGGCATTCCGATCACGCATCGCGATTTCAATTCCTCATTCACCCTCGTCACCGGGCACGAGCGCGACGACGCACTGCGTGACCCCCAGGCCCAGCTTCGCACGCCCGGCAGCGGCGGAGGAACAGACTCGATCGACTACGCCGTCCTTGCGAAACTTCCGTGCATCGCGTTCTACATGGGCGTGAAATCTCTCTCGCGAATCAGCTCGCGCCTCATCCAAAACGGCATGTCGAGTGATATGCCCGTCGCGGTCATTCAATGGGGCACGCATCCGACGCAGCGGACCGTCACCGGCACGCTTCAGACCATCGCGAAGGTTGTCGAAGACGCCAAGATTGCCGCGCCGGCCATCACCTTGGTCGGCAAAGTCGTCGAGTTGCGTCAGAAACTTTCATGGTTCGAAAGTCGGCCGCTGTTCGGCAAGACCGTGCTCGTGACTCGCACGCGCGATCAGGCCAGCGAGCTGTCGTCGCGATTGACCGAACTGGGCGCGAGGGTCATTGAGGCCCCCACCATCGACATCGTGCCCGCGGAAAATCAGGCCGAGGTAGAGCAGGCGATCGCGGATGCGAAGAGCTTCGACTGGATCGTCTTCACCAGCGCTAACGGCGTTCGAAAAACGCGAGAGTTACTGGATCGCCTTGGGCTCGACGTACGCGCTCTGGGCCAAGCAAAGATCGCAGCAGTCGGCGAATCGACCGCGGCGGCGGTTCGTGAAGCGCTGTCGCTCAGGCCCGCACTGATTCCAAAGCGAGAGCTTGCCGACGCACTGGCGGACGAGCTTTTGGCGCAGAACGAAATTGACGGAAAAAAATTCCTGCTGCTCCGGGCCGACATCGCACGCCCGACCCTCGCCCAGCGACTGCGTGACGGCAACGCGAATCAGGTGAGAGACGTGGCGATTTATCAGACGCGTATCGCCGACCGATTGCCCGACATCGCCCTGGCCGCAATCGACTCGGGCGCAGTGGATATCGTCACATTCACCAGCGCCAGCACGGCGACCAATCTTGCTGCGCTGCTGGGCGATGATTATCGCACTCGACTCGGCAAAAGCGGGTGCGTCAGCATCGGCCCGCTGACGAGTCAGGCGATAACGAGTCTGGACCTGACTGTCGCGGCAGAAGCAGCGCGGCCGGACCTCGATTCAATGATTGATTGCATGCTTGCTACCGCGCTTGATTCGACAAACTGAATCGGCCGCTCATGAAGACACGCGATTGCTCCGATTTAAGGCATGTGTGCAACTCTTTCCTCGTCCGCGAGTCGATGAATTGAAACCGCCGGACACGACCATTTTCGCCGTTTCAAAGCTCGCGAAAATTCGCGATTCCCAAACCGCCAGACACGCCGAACGCGTCGCCCTTTACTCTCGCGTGCTCGCTCGGCAACTCTCAATCGGACCCTCGCACGTGCTTCAGTGCACCCGTGAATTTATACGATTAATTTACCAAACCAGCCCGTTACACGACATCGGGAAGATCGACATTCCCGACGCGATCCTCCGCAAGCCCGGCCGACTCTCCGTCGAAGAGTACGACGTAATGAAAACGCACCCCTCGATCGGCGCGAAGATGATCGACGCGGCGATTCGCGAAAATCCCGACGCGAGATTCCTGCGCATGGCAAGAGATATCGCCGCGACCCATCATGAAAAATGGGATGGATCGGGCTATCCGAATCAGCTCGTGGGCACACAGATCCCGCTGGCCGGCCGCATCGTCGCACTCGCCGACGTTTACGACGCAATGACCAGCCCGCGTTCTTACAAACCCGCTTTGTCACACGCTTGGGTCACACGAACGATCATCGATTCCGGAGGCACGCATTTCGATCCGGACGTCGTTCAGGCGTTCATCGAAACCGAAGCGCAGTTCGTCAACATCCTCACGACCTACGGTGAGCAGTCGGCCTCGGACACCAGGACATTCGCACTGAATGCCGCCTGATTTAGGCGAGTGCGGAAGACGACGCGTTCGTTCACTGCGGCGGTTGCAAGGCGTCCTTGCCCGCCTTTGCGAGATCTTGACCCAGACCATCGGGCATCACGCCCAGGATCGCCTCGATCGCGGCAGATCGTTCGTCACTCGGCAAAGTCCCTGCCAGCAAAACCGAAAGCGCCTGCCCGACGACCGTCGAATCGGCGGCGAGTTCTTTGAGGGTTGTGAGGCGCTGTGTGCCTGCTGCTTCGCGAAGAGATTTGGAGAACTTGGTAAATGCCCTGACTTCCAAGACAGGATCGCTGACGATGCGGTCTGCGATCGCGGCGTCGAGGGCCGTGCGAACTTCCTGTGCCTGAGCGTTGTCGGGCTGCTTAGCCAGGAGCACTGATACACGCGTGAACAAGTCCGCCAGACGCAATCGCTGAACGGCCGAACCCGAACTGAGTCTGCGGAGCAACTCACTTCGTACGGTGGCGTCGGCGACGTTGCTCGCGCGACGTTCGACGATTCGCCCCGCCGAGGTGGATTGACCTCCCGCCGCGTTGATCGTGCCCCGCTCGGTCGGAACGCCGTTGGTGACGAGCAGAAATTCGACCGGCACCGCGACGGTGGGAAATGCTCCGAAGATCGACGCCGTCTCAATGCCGTCGAGTCTGACACGCTGCGTAAAGCTCTGGCCCGGCTCGATTCGAATTCGACCGGTCAGTGTGATGAGTTGCTGCTGGGGCATCATTCTGGCATCAACGCCTCTAATCGTGGCGTCGACGAACACGCGCGGATCGATCATGCCGCCGGCACCGACCGTCACGGGCGCACGCCCACTATTGCGGATATTGACGTCCGCGAACATGGGCTCGCCGAAATCGTGAACGACCCGCACGGGAATTGCAGTCATCACATAGGCCGAGCGTGGATCATTGACAAACGCGCTGACGGTTTGCCTGGCGGGTTCGGTCGATTTGACGATCTCGTCGCTGTCACTTTGGGGCTCGAGCGAGACGCTTAGTTCCTTCACGCGATCAGCAATCATCGCCGCCACCAGACCGCCGCGGTGCTGCGACAAAAGACCTTTCGCCAGCGCCTGTGCCGCGGGCTTGTCGGTCTTCTGAAGCAGCAAAATAGCACCGAGAGCGGCAATGGGATCCTGCGATTTTGCCGCGTCGAACTTGACCTGTGCCTCGGCATCTCGTCCCGCAAGAAGGTGCGACCACCCTGCCAGACGGGCCGAGAGCGCAGACGTGTCTCCCTCAAGCACGGCGATCGCCGGCAGTATAGAAGCGGCCGGCTGCTGGGCGGCGGCGTAGAGTTCGAAAAACGCCAGGTCCGCCAGCGCGGTCGCGTAAGTTTGTCGAAGAAAATTGTCGGCAGGCAACGCGACCAGTTTTTCCGTATCGCCCGCTACATCGGGAAGCGGCACGCCCGGCGAAGGCATCTGGTCGGCGGTGAGTTTGTCCTTCCCACTTGCAAGCAAACGGCTCAGTGTGGCGATCTTCAAAACCAGTCGAGACCGCACATCGTCCACGAGCGCACCAAACTGAGGAGAATCCTGTACCGATTCCACCTGTGTTGCTTCCACCTGTGTTGCTTCCACCTTTGCCGCACCCGCATTTGGTTCACCGGGCGAAACGCCTTGCGGCACAGCATCGGCGGGCTTGGCCGCGGCGGAGATCAGCTTCCTCGCAAGCAGCACCTGCGCGACTCGCACATCCGCGTCGTCGGGATAAACCTGCGCCAGTTGCGATGCGCTCTGCAAAGCACTTTGCGCATCACCCGCGAGCCATTGCGATGCGAGAAAGTTCAGCCCGTCGGCGACATCGAGGCGAATGCCCTTGCTCGCGCCGATCGAAAGCGCCAGGCCGTAAAATTCCTGTGCCTTGTCGTGGCGACCCGCGACGGCGAGCAACTGGCCCAGCGCCATGATCGCGTCGATCTGGGCCGGATTGCCTCGAAGCATGGCCGAGAGTTTCTCGACTTTCTGCACCGGCGTGGCATCGACGGGAAGGCGCTGAAACGCGATTCGCAGGGCCGAGAGATTTTCAGGATTGAGCGTCAGGCACTGCGTCAGCACCGCGTCGGCCTTGTCGTCCTGACCTCGCTGTTCGTAAGCATCGTAAAGCAGCGTCGCCGCGTGCGCCCGAACCACCTTAGGAAGCGACGGCGCATTCACCACGGTCTCAAGATATTGCACCTTCTGCTCGCCACGCTCCATGCGGCCGGCGAATAAGTCGATGAGCTGCACCTGCGTCAATTCGTCGTCGGGCGTGAGCTTGCGGATCGCCTGAAGCGAAACGATCGAACGGTCGCGATCGCCGACCGCCAGCGCCAGGTCGGCCGCGATGCGATGGAACCGCGCCTCGCCCGGAGCGAGCTCGATCGCAATTCTTGCGAGAACGTCGCCCTGTCGAACAATCGCGTCGGGGACGTCGCCCATCGTCAGCGTCCGTGCGGCCTGCTGTGCAAAAAATTCCGCGAGTTCAGTTCGGGCGGCGGCGACTTGTGCCTCCAAGGGCACGGCATCTGTCGCGGCTGCTGCGGGCGCGGGTGAGACGGGCTGCGCGTGCAGTGAGGAGGGTGCCAATGACAACAAACCGCAGCCGACTGATATCGCCGCAAGGCGGATGGAAGTCTTGCGAATATCGGAAAACATCTTCTGATTTGTTGGGTGTCTCATCGAGGAGAGCAAGGATAGCAGAACGCGTGCGATCTCGCCGCGCCGATTGCTCGAATCGAACAATTGATACCTGCACTCGCGGACGACACGTCGCTGCGTGAGAGGGAATTGCCGTGTGCCACGTTCTAGTACTCCAGAGCGTGCCCGCTGAGCCATCCTGACGTAAGGGAGTGAATGAAAGCGCTGGACGCAGACCGCTCCCTCACGGTCGCGGCTCGTAAGATGAGCAACCTGCTCAATCAGTTCGGGAATCTGAATTGTCAAATCACTAGTGCTTGGCATCCCAAGTCACGCCCGCGTCGTGGTAATCGTGCGGGTCGGCCGGAAGGTTGATCAGCACTTTTTCCACCTCGGCGGTGGTGAGGTTTTCGTGCAGGACGTCGTTGACGAGCATGACCGGTGCCGTCCCGCAAGCGCCGAGGCATTCGAGCTCGATGAACGTAAATTTTCCGTCGGGCGTGGTCTCGAATTCATCGATGCCGAGCGTCTTCTTCGCCTGATCGGTGATTTCCTTCTGCCCGCACAAATGACATGCCAGTGATCGGCACACCTGCACAAGATATTGGCCCTTGGGCTTGAGCCAGAATTCTTCGTAGAAACTGGCGGTATCAAGCACCTCGGCGGGGGCGATTTCCAGGAACTCTGCGATTTCCTGCATGCCCTGAGGCGGAATCCAGTTGTAATGGTGCTGAACCGCGTGCAAGGCGGGAATGAGAACGGCACGCTTCGTCGGGTATCGCGGAAAATACTTTTCACGCAGGTGCTGCTTGATCTGCTCGGTAAGCACTGGCTCGCCGGTCTTGACCTGCACATGACGACGATCTTCTGCTATCCATGCCATAGGAATGAGAGTGTGCCGCAAGCCACGCCTGCTGTCGAGTCGGGCGAAGGCTGATCTTTCAAATCTCACAAGGCGCGTCGCGAGCCTCGCTCCGGGCCGTGCTTCGAGGGCTGTTGGGCCTATTCTAGTTAGAACCATGATTCATCCCACGATTGCTCCCACGCGCATCCGATATCTCAATGACAAGCCGATCAATTCAGGCGGCCGCTATGTCCTTTACTGGATGCAGCAGGCGCACCGCACGCACTTCAACCATGCGCTGGCGTACGCGATCGAGCGCGCAAACGAACTGAAGCTGCCGGTGATCGTGGGGTTCGGGCTGATGGACGATTACCCAGAGGCCACGGAACGGCACTACGCGTTCATGCTGGAAGGTCTTGCGGATGTGGAAAAAGCTCTGACGAAGATGAACGTCGGCTTCGTCGTGCGTCACGGCCAGCCTAAAGACGTCGCCGCCCTGCTTTCGCATGACGCGGCGGTTGTCATATGCGATCGCGCGTACCTTCGGCATTTGCGAGCGTGGCGCGAGCATGTCGCGGACGAAGCGACGTGTCAGGTCGTGCAAGTCGAGACGGAGACCGTCGTGCCGGTGAATGTCGCGACGGATAAGCCCGAGATCGGCGCACGAACACTTCGGCCGAGGATTCATCGCCAGTGGAGCGAATATCTCGTGCCGGTCGAGATGGAAAAGCCCGTACATTCATTCAGCAAGGCTACCAGTAAACATCACAGTGATTTCGATCTCGCGGACATTTCAAAAGTACTGTCGAAGCTGAAGTTCATTCGCGACGTAAAGCGGTCAGCGTACTTCAAGGGCGGCCAAACCGAGGCGGGAAAAAAGCTACGCGCGTTCGTGGATAAGAAACTAAAAGGCTATGCCGACGGACGCAATGAACCCGCCGGCGATCAGACCAGCCTGCTCTCGCCGTATCTGCAATACGGGCAGATCTCGCCGATCGAAATGGCACTGTCGGCCCTCGCGGGGCAATCTGCGCTCCTGGCATCATCAAGCAGCGAATCTTCTCCGGACCGTGCCAGCTTCATTGAAGAGCTGATCGTTCGCCGGGAGCTCGCCCATAATTATTGCGAGTTCAATAAGCTCTATGACAGCTTCGAGGCGATGCCGAACTGGGCGAAAGCATCGCTGGCGAAACACGCGGGAGACAAGCGGGAACATCTCTACACGCGCGAGCAGCTTGAGCAGTCAAAGACGCACGATCCGTACTGGAACGCCGCGATGGCCGAGGCGGTGATCACGGGATACATGCACAACTACATGCGAATGTATTGGGGCAAGAAACTTCTCGAATGGTCGCCTTCAGCTCAGGAGGCGTACGACACCACGCTATACCTGAACAACCGTTTCTTTTTGTGCGGGCTAAACGCGAACACGTACGGCAACGTCGCGTGGATTTTCGGACAGCACGATCGGCCGTGGGGCGAGCGGGCGATCTTCGGAAATGTTCGATACATGAACGCGGCCGGGCTGGAGCGAAAGTTCGATATCGACTTGTACGTCGCGAAGATCGCACATTTGACAACGGGTGCGAAGCCGACATTATTTTAGCCCGATTTGCCCACGAGCGCGTGGCCGACGCGCCGGCTCGCACAGACCCTTCACCGATGCCGTCTTCACGACATCATGGTTTAGTTATCAGCCCATCGGGTCCTCGAACACCACACAAATCAGCCGACACCCATGACATCAACAACTCGATCGGCCGACTCAACAAAGTTGGGAATGTTCGCGCGATTTTCATCTTGCCACCGCTCATCAAAGTCGAGCATTCGACCGCCAAAACCACACTGCCGATAAAAACCCTCACCCATTCGCGAAAACCAATTCGCTCACTCCGCGACAAGCTGTTTGCGCCGCGCGTTAAGCTGTTTGCGCCGCGCAACAAGCTGTTTGCGCCGCGCGACAAGCTATTTGCGCCGCGCGCATAGGTGTGCGCGCCGCGCGCCAAGCTGTTCGCGCCGCGCGACAAGCTGTTTGCGCCGCGCGACAAGCTGTTTGCGCCGCGCGACAAGCTGTTTGCGCCGCGCGCCAAGCTGTTTGCGCCGCGCGACAAGCTGTTCGCGCCGCGCGAC
>JBBQKP010000012.1:0-32283 GCA_038326995.1 Tepidisphaerales bacterium | reverse complement strand
CACGTTGAAGGAAGCCCGTGCGAGGATACTCGAGCCTGTGGTTACACAGACCTGTTGACTGGAGAGCCGGATGCGGGAAATCTGCACGTCCGGTTCGGAGGGAGGAGAGGCCAGAATCAACTGGCCTTTCCTACCCCTATCACTTGGGAACGCGATCTCCCTCACAGGGGTTTGCCACCGGTTCAAAGTGACGAGTTCCTGGACTGGTGCTTGAACTGATGTTTGTACTAAAGCAATTCCTTTCGTTTGTGGATACCCTTCGAATTTTTCGCGCCTCCCAATACATCAGACACTCGATATTTGAGACGTGACAGATTACCGATGCGCCCATGCGATGTCCTGACGGACGTTCCAGAACCACAGCCAAATTCAGCCCACGAGGCATCTTCTTCTTCCGCCATCGTGTAAACTCCTCAACATTCATATGCCCCTTTCTACATTCAATCAACTCGGCCTGGACCAACCCGCACGCCTGACCGGCCTGTTCATCGGCACGCGAAACTTTGCGACCCAAGGCCCGTCCATTGTCGCACGCTCGCCCATCGACGGCTCCACGCTCGCGACGTTTTCGAGCGCCACGCCCGATGACGTTGACCGCGCGATCGACGCCGTCCATCAGGCACACCTCCACTTTCGCAATATCCCCGCACCCGTCCGCGGCGAATTCGTCAGGCGAATCGGCAACGCCCTGCGCGAGCACAAGAACGAACTCGCAGAAGTCGTCACCCTCGAAGCCGGAAAAATCATCAGCGAAGCTCAAGGCGAAGTGCAGGAAATGATAGACATCTGCGACTATGCCGTCGGCCTGTCTCGGCAGCTCTTCGGCCTGACCATCGCCAGCGAACGCCCGGGCCATCGCATGATGGAAACCTGGCACCCGCTGGGCACCGTCGGCGTCATCAGCGCGTTCAATTTCCCCGTCGCCGTCTGGGCGTGGAACGCCATGCTCGCGCTGGTCTGCGGCGACGGCGTCGTCTGGAAGCCCAGCGAAAAAACGCCCCTCACCGCCATCGCAACGCATCACATCGTCGCTCGTGTCATCGAAAATTCGCCCGACCTCGAAATTCCGCACGACATCGTCGCGCTGGTCATCGGCGGCGCTGAATGCGGTCAGCGTCTGGCCGCGTCTCACAAAGTGCCTCTGCTTAGCGCCACCGGCAGCACGCGAATGGGCAAGGCCGTCGCGACCACCGTCGCGCAGCGACTGGGCCGAAGTCTGCTCGAGCTCGGCGGGAACAACGCGATGATCGTCGCGCCGTCTGCCGATCTTGAACTCGCCGTCCGAGCCATCACGTTCAGCGCCTTCGGAACGGCCGGGCAGCGCTGCACCACGCTGAGGCGGCTCATCGTTCATGAAAGCCTGTTTGACACGCTCGTGCCGCGAATCATCGCGATCGCCGGGAAGCTGAAGGTGGGCGACCCGCGCGAAAGCGGAACGCTGCTCGGGCCGCTGATCGATCAGAGTGCGTTCGAGATGATGCAGAGCACGCTGAAGCAGGCGAAGTCTGGCGGTGCTAACTCTGGCGGTGTTGGCATCTTCGGCGGCAATCGCGTGACTACAGGCGTTCCCCAGGGTGCCCACACGGGCGGATTTTACGTCACGCCCGCCGTCGTCACGGGCATCGCGCCCGATAGCCCGTGCGTTCAGCAGGAAACCTTCGCGCCGATTCTTTACTGTATGAAATACAAGACGCTGGATGAAGCGATCGCGATTCAGAACGGCGTGCCGCAGGGATTGTCCAGCGCGATCTTCACGACCGACGTCCGCGAGGCGGAGCTTTTCCTCTGTGCGGCCGGGAGTGATTGCGGCATCGCCAACGTCAACATCGGCACGAGCGGTGCGGAAATCGGCGGCGCGTTCGGCGGAGAAAAAGAGACCGGCGGCGGCCGCGAGAGCGGGTCCGACAGTTGGAAAAATTACATGCGCCGCGCCACCAACACCATCAACTACTCCACTCGCCTTCCCCTGGCGCAAGGCGTCAGCTTCGAGGTGTAACGCGAATTCATCCGATCGATTTAAAATGAGCCGCGTACGAAGCCGGCGGGTATTTGATGTCGTTAGCGGACTTCGCTTACTTCGTTCGCGGCCCATTAATTCAGTCCCACCCACCATCGCTGCTGTTCGACTATCATCCTGCCCATGAGCTATTTCGAATGGTCCACGATTCTCTTTGTCGCGCTCGGCTCGCTCTTGATCGCAACCAGCATCACCCGCGCCACCGACGTCCTGTTCATCGGCACGGATAAGGGCGTGTTTTCCACGACGCTCGATACGAGCACCGGAAAACTGTCTGAGCCCAAGCTCGCGTTCGAGGTCAAAAGCCCGAGTTTTCTCGCGCAACACCCGACGCTCAACGTCCTCTATGCCGTCAGCGAAACCTACGACGGCAAGGCGCGGGTTTACGCACTTTCGATTGACGCGCTTTCGCACGCACTGACGGAAATCGCCTCGCAGGAAATCGGCGTAGACGCGGGTGCGAGCGGCCCGTGCTTCGTCAGTGCCACCGATTCTGCACTGCTGGTTGCGAACTACGGTTCGGGCTCCGTCGTGTCGTTTCCGCTTGATGACAAGGGCGTTCCTGGCGCGCGGGCGTCGCATATAAAACACACGGGCAGCAGCGTGAATTCGTCCCGGCAAAAGGCGCCGCACGCGCATTCGATCACGCCCGCACCAGTGACCGCCGATTTGAACAGTGCCGATTCGATTGCGCGTTTCGCCGTCGCCGCGGATTTGGGAACGGACGAACTGATCGTTTACGCGATCGACGCGAAGTCGGCGGTGCTTACGCCTCACAGCGTCGCAAAGCTCACGCCCGGCGCGGGGCCCAGGCACGTCGCGTTTCATCCGACTTTGCCGATTCTTTTCGTCTGCGGCGAACTCGATAACACACTGTGCGCGTTCACATGGGACGCGCGTGCCGGCACGCTGTCGACCAGGACGAACGTCGGCTCGCGCGTCTCGACCTTGCCTGCCGATTTCATCGGAAGCAGTTCGACAGCAGAAGTCGCCGTGCATCCAAGCGGCAAGTTCGTTTACGTCAGCAACCGCGGCCATGATTCGATCGCGCGGTTCACGTTCGATTCGATGACGCAATCTCTGTCGCTCGTTTCCACAACGCCGACGCAGGGAAAAAAGCCCAGACATTTCTCGCTCAATCCCAGTGGTCAGTGGATGGTCGTCGCCAACCAGACCACAGGAAACCTCGCGGTTTTCGCGGTCGATCAGGCGACGGGCGAGCTGCGTTCGGCCGGCCCGGATGATCAGGCGATACTGCTGGATTCGCCGCAGTGCGTGCGATTCATTCGCGGTCAATAGGAGTGTTCTTCGTGGCAGTTCAATCACACACACAACTCCTTTCAGACCTGCGAAAGCTCTCACGCGCAAAGCGAATGCGCGACGCGGTCGCATCGGTTTTGGTCTGCGCGGGTTTCGCTTCGATCGCCGGGGCGGTGCTTTTAGTGATTGGCGTGTCGCCGATTTTCGCGGGCTTGGTTATTACGGCGGGCGGCGTGGTTGGACTGTTTCGCACGCAGGCGACGACGTCGCTCTCGCTCGCCGCGACACTAGATCGCGCAGCGAATTCGAACGAAGCATTACTGACCGCCGCGTCGATCGACGCCGCGACGGCCGAGCAGATCCGCATTTTGCCGCGTGCGTTTGAGGTGCTTTCTCGATCCCGGATTCTGTTACGGAATGAGACGAGACATGCCGCCCGACGCGCGACGATCGGCGCGAGTCTGCTGATCGCATCAATGGCGTCGGCGTTTTTGCTGATGCCAGAACGAGCGTTGATAGCTTGGGGAACGATGCCTGAAAACGATGTTGTTTTAGCATCAACACCCCTGCTGACTTCGGGCGCATTGAGCCCTTCGGGCCAGAGATCGATGCGCGGATCGCCCGGCTTGCTTGGAAAAGCAGAAGCCGAGTCAGGCAATTCGGCAGCGATATCAAGCAGCGAATTGGAGATCGACGCCGAGGAAAATCGTGGCGATGAATCGCGCCAGACCAGCGACACGTCACTCGCGGCGGGCGGAGATTCGATCGGGCAGGGTGAGGCGCGCAGTAAAGATTCGGAAGACGTCGCGAATGAGATTCGCGCGACTGAAACTCGGTCCGGCACGTCGCGTTCGCCTGATTCTTCAGGCCGCATCGCGGTGCGGCCTGGTGCTGGTATTGGTGTTGGTGCTGGTTTAGGAAACGAAGCCCAAAACACGAAGAACATGGATGAGAACTCCACGCGCGGCGGCATCGCACAAGACACGCAGACGCTTCCAGTTTCAGCAAGCGAATCCTCTTTGGCCGCGCCGAGTTCCGATGCGCTGACTCCGGACGGCAAGGCCTCTCTTCGTCGCGTGCCGATGGCGTATCGCCGAATCGTGCGCGACTTTTTCCAGGGCGACGCAGAGCGAACAGAACAGCGATGAGCAGCACACATGTCCCCAAAGACACACGTGCGGAATGGATGCTGTTGATCGCGACGGTGGTGTGGGGTTTTTCGTTCGCGCTTCAGAAGCACGCGGGCGAGGCGCTGAATGCGTCGATGGCCGCCAGTCATTCTGATGCCACTTATTCGCCAGCCAGTGATTCCGCTGCAGGCCCGATGTTGGCGGTGGGTTTTCGATTCATCCTCGGCGCGTTGTTGTGGGGCGCGATCTTTCGTGCGTCGCGAAGCGGATGGTCGGCGGCCTCGCTTCGCCGCGGCATGATTCTGGGCGTGATGCTCGTCATCCCGATGGCGCTGCAGACGCTCTTGCTTGATCTGACCGACGAGGCGACGGCCGCGGTTTTCACTTCGCTCGCGGTGCTCTTCACGCCGCTGATTTTGCGACTGGGATATCAAAGGCCGATCCCGGGCATCGTGTGGGTCGCGGCCGTCGCGGCGTGCATCGGCGTGTGGGTGATGAACGGCGCCTCCAACTTCGTGCTGGGCGCGGGTGAGATCATGGGCCTCTTGTGTGCGGTGATGTTCGCGTGGCATTTGATCGTGCTGAATGTGCTGGTAAGGCGTGACAGTGAGGCAATCGGCGACGGCCAGGGTCCCTACCGCATGACGCTCGCGCAGTTCGCGGTAGTCGGTATTGTGAGTCTTTCGGGCGGCATTTTTTTGATGATAAAGCAGGGCACCGTGCCGCAGCTTGATGTCGTTTTGGGGCGTAGCGTTCTTGGAAATATTGTGCTCCTTGTTCTGTTTCCGACGATCGTGAGCTTCGGCTTGGTGAACGTGTTTCAGCCCCGCGTCCGGCCCGAGCGGGCGGCACTGATTTACCTGCTCGAGCCGCTTTTCGCCGGGGGCTTTGCGTATTTGTATCGCGGGCAAGGCGTCACGGGACTGATGCTGGTCGGCGGCGCGATGGTGCTCCTGGCCAATGCGCTGGTTGAGTTTCGGCCGGTGCGGCGAAAAGTGGAGTCTGACCATTGACGTGACGGCTTGGCGTATTTTCGGATCTGCTCTTTTCCGGTGCCTGAACTCGAACACGAGTCGCGATACTCTTTTGCCCGAACCTGGCACCCAACGCCGCCACTTGCCCGCGTTTGCGCCGATTTGCGCCGATTTGCTCGTGTTCACGCCCTTTCGCACCCGATTAGCAGCCTATCACCACCCATTTTCGACGCTCCATTTCCACCATCTCTTGGCCCATCTCCCGATCGACACTCACCTTACGCCGCCAACACTCACGCGGGCCGACGCGACATGCGCACATTTGAGTTCGACTTCGTCTTCCAAAGCCACACATCCGTCACATGTTCCATTCGCCCCTTGGCGCATCGCGATGAGCGCGCAAACGCGATACGCGCCGCGCGAAAATACACCGAGCCCACAGGGCCCACCGAGCCCACCGAGCCGCCCGTGTGGCAAGCGCCTTTTGTAAGCGCGTTTATCAGCGCGTTTCTGATGTCGTTCGATCGTTTGACTGATTCCAATAGGCCGGGGGAATGAGAAATTCCCGCTCTCTTGCTTATTCATATCCGCTCAGTTCGTGCGCGGCTCTTTATCGAGCAGATCATAAATTGGTTTCAACAAAAGCGGACTCCTAAACCGGGATGAGGCCCTACCTGATCGACAATCCGACTTCAATTGCCTATCGTCACACCGAACCCTTTTTTCAACTGGAGAAACCAATATGCCGCTCGTTCAAAAACCCCTTCCGTACGCCTTCGAAGCCCTCGAACCCGCCATTGATAAGACCACGATGGAGATTCACTTCGGCAAGCACCACAAGACGTACGTCGATAACTACAACAACGCGACCAAAGGCACGCCGATCGAATCGACGCCGATCGAGCAGGTACTGTCGACGCCCGACCTCGCGAACGTTCCCGAGGCGATTCGCATGGTCGTCCGCAACAACGGCGGCGGGCACTTCAATCACGAATTCTTCTGGGAAAGCCTCACGCCAGGCGGAAGCAAGTCGCCCGTCGGCCCACTCGCCGCCGCCATCGAGCAGAGCTTCGGCTCGTTCGACAAATTCAAGACGGACTTCAAGGACGCAGCGCTCAAGCGCTTCGGTTCGGGCTGGGCATGGCTCGTCAAGAAAGACGGCAAGCTGTCGATCGTCAGCCTGCCCAATCAGGATGCGCCGATCCTCACCGGCCATCACCCGATTTTGGGCCTTGACGTGTGGGAACACGCGTATTACCTGAAGTATCAGAACAAGCGAGCGGACTATATCGACGCTTTCTTTTCGGTCGTGAACTGGACCAGGGCCGACGCGCTGTTCGGCAAGTAATCACAGATCGCAGAAGATCGTAGAACAACGCAGACGTGTGGAGAGTGATGAGTAAGAACGGCCGTCGATGCCTTTGCTCATCACTCTTCAACACTGTCTCAAATTTATTATGAAACTTTATACCAAGACCGGCGACGCGGGTTCCACAGGCCTGATCGGCGGAAAGCGCGTGCCCAAAAACCATCTCCGCATCGAGGCCTACGGGTCGGTCGATGAGCTGAACTCCGTGCTGGGTTTTTGCCGCGTCAATCGGGCGGGCTGGGTCGATGAACTGCTGGCCCCGGTGCAGCACGAGCTGTTCGTCATCGGCTCGCATTTGGCGCTGGACGACACGCAAAGCCCCGAAGACTGGAAGCTGCCGCCCGTGCCGAAATTAGCCATCGATCGGCTCGAACAGCAGATCGACCGGGCCGAGGAGGAATTGCCAAAACTCCGCAACTTCATTTTGCCCGGCGGGACGGAACTGGCGGCCCGTCTGCACATCGCCCGAACGGTGTGCCGAAGGGCCGAGCGTGCATTGGTGAATCTCGCGGATCAGGCAAAGGTCGATGCGGACATGATGACGTATTTGAATCGTCTCTCGGATTGGCTGTTCGCGGCCGCACGATTGGCAAACCACCGCGCGGGCGTTGCCGATGTGATCTGGGAAGCGAAGTAAGAATCACATTGGCTACATCGATTGCCGGGCGATTTCGGCCATTCCCAGCCTCGAATTGCCTTAAGAAACCGCGCGCGGAGTGAGCCGGTTCTGTCTACTGAAAATGCCCGCTTACTACGTGCGCGGCTCTTTATTACTGTTGGATAGTATTGAGATTCTTTCCGAAGACTTGCTGCTAATCCCGCACGTCCGCCACGTCGGACTTGGATTTCTTTTCATACGCTTTGGCGTCGAAATTGAAGAGCGAATCGGCGATCTGTGGAGGCGGGACAGAGAGCACGGGGCTTTCGGAAACGCCCATGGCCGCGAGCGAACGTTCGAGCACGCGCCCGGCCGCAGGTGCGGCGACCATGCCGCCGAAATGGCTCTTGGCCTTGTTCGGATTGCTGATGATGAACGCGATCACGAGTTTGGGCGATTCATATGGCGCGCCGCCTATAAAACTCGCGGTGTAGTTGATCTCGTTGTACCTGCCGTTGACTGCGGCATGGGCGGTGCCGGTCTTGCCGAACACGTTGTAATTCTCTGATCGCGCGTTCTTAGCAGTGCCGCGAACCGGCACGTCAGCCAGGACTCGCCGGACCTCATCGGCGACCTTGCGATCGATGACGGGCAGGCCCGCGCTCGCATTGATCATTGGTTCGAGTGAGCCGTCGGCCTTCATCCAGCCCCTGGTGATGTGAGGCGTAACGAGCATGCCGCCGTTGGCGATCGCGGCGATCGCGCGTGTCATTTGCAGGGGCGTGACGAGCAGTTCATAGCCCTGAACGACCGAGTCGGGCGAGTGCTTGGTCCATTTGGAGATGTTGTTGAGCAGCCCCGCATCTTCGCCGCGCAGCTCGACACCGCCGCGGCTGCCAAAGCCCAGCTCATGGAGCCCGGTGCGAAGTCTGGCGCTGCCGAGCTTCTGGCCGATCATGGACATGCCGATGTTGCTGGATTTGACGAGCACGTCCCATGTGTTGAGTTTGTCGTAGCCGTGGACGTCGGTGATTCTTCGGCCGTAGCTTGTGACGAAACGCGGGCCGTTGATCGGCCAGACGTCGGTGAGTTTTACGGCGCGTTGTTCGAG
Source organism: Tepidisphaerales bacterium (assembly GCA_038326995.1). Classification (GTDB taxonomy): domain Bacteria; phylum Planctomycetota; class Phycisphaerae; order Tepidisphaerales; family Tepidisphaeraceae; genus JBBQKP01. The sequence goes on along the minus strand of JBBQKP010000012.1, from coordinate 23,824 downwards.
CGCCTGAGCGACGATGAACGGCTTGATGGTCGAGCCGGGCTCGTAGGGGTGAGTGAGGACGCGGTTGGTCCGCTGTTCTGCGCTGGAGGTCGCGATCGATTCCGGGCGATAGGTCGGGAAGCTCGCCATCGCAAAAATCTCGCCGGTGGATGGGTCCATCACGACGCACTCGCCGCTGGTGGCGCTGAATTCGTTGATGGTATTTTTGAGTTCTTCCTCGGCGATCTGCTGAATCTGGGAGTCGAGGGTGAGAACGATATGCCGGCCGTGGGTGGGCGGTTGATAGTCGTCGGCGAGCGTGCTGACGCTGCGCCGTCGCGAATCTCGCAGCGATTTTTTCCATCCATCGCGGCCCGTCAGGGTTCGATCAAACTGAAGCTCCGCGCCTTCCAGGCCTTGCCCGTCGCTGCCCACGCCGCCCAGGACGTGCGCTGCTAAAACGCCGCCGGGATATTGCCGGGTCGATTCCCATTCGAAGCCCAGGCCCGGCATGTCGAGCTTCTGAATGTCTTCAACAATGATGTCATCGAGATTGCCCGACAGCGCGATATAACGCGCGGCGTTTTTGTCTGCAATCTGAAGGAGCAAGTCGAACGGCTTTCGGCCGATGATCCGCGCGAGCGAGGCGACATCCGCCTCCATCTGCCTGAGTCCGCCCGGCCTGGCGATATATCCCGCGTGCATTTCCCTGGGGTCGACGTATACCGCGCGGGTGAGCACGGTTCCGGCAAGAAGATTGCCGTGGCGGTCGAAGATGCTGCCTCGTCGGGCGATCAGCGTTTCGCGTGCGGTGTGCTGCTGGATGGTGCTGGCCCGGAATTTTTTTGCGCCTTCTGTTTGCAGGTAATACACCCGGCCGACCAGTGCGAGCATTACCGCACTTAGCAGCCCCAGGATCATCAACCCGCGAGGAATGCTCATCGAATTCAACGAATCGGCCGTTTTCACTTCGCCCATTTGTTCTTTATCGGACGGATGCGACTTAACCCTTGAGCGGCCGTCACTCAGCACACCCTTTGAGATTGCGGGCAATTCCCCGCATCGCCGGTATGCTTGACCGCCTATGCCCGTGCCCCTGCTTTCCGGATGGTTTGGCAAGAGCCAGAAATCAAAAGACCGACTCGCCGCACGCGAGATCGCCGACAAAGCCTCGGCCCCGCTCGATATTCTCCTGCCCAAGTTCGAACAGGAGAGCGACGAAGAGCGCTATAAGAAGATTGACTTTACCTTGCTCAGGCGTTTGTTCGACGAGTATCGCCCGTATTGGCGGCAATACCTCACCGGCATCGCGGTGGGCGTCGTCGTGGTCGTGCTCGGCCTGCTCGGTCCGCTTTACATCCAGCAAATCATCAAGGTGCTCGAAGAGCACGTGATCAGCGTCGCGGCGGGCGGATCGAAAGAGATCGGCCCGACGATGCGGTACATCCTGGTCGTTCTGGGCATTTGGCTCGGCACGTCCATCGTCATCGTGCTGATCGACCGCTTTCGCATCATCGTAATGACCGGCGCGGGCGAGCAGGTGCAGTTCGCGCTTCGAAAACGGATGTTCGCGCACCTGCAGAAGCTCTCGATGAGCTACTACGACAAAACCAAGCTCGGGCGAATCATCAGCAGGTGCACGAGCGACATCAACAGCATGCGCGAAGTGAACGTGTGGGGCGTTGACCTGGTTTTGCTGAACGTGCTGACGATGGTCTTCGCCGGGGCGATGATGGCGTGGTTCACGGACTGGCGATTGTTTCTCGCGGTCGCTTGGCTCGCGCCGGTGCTGTATGTGATGAACCGCATCTACCTCAAACGCATCGGCTACCAGTGGCAGGTCGTGCGTGAAGGGTTCACCAAAGTCAGCACGAACCTCGCGGAAAATATCACCGGCGTCCGCGTGGTGACGGCCTTCGACAGGCAAGACCCCAACCTCCGAACCTTCAACGCACTTCAGGAATTCAACACCTCCAACAACATCGGCATCGCCCGACTCAACGGCGTGTATCAGCCCGCACTGTCGGTCGTCGGCTTTCTCGGCAAGGCTGTCATTCTGCTCTACGGCGGATATCTCGTGGCCTCGGGCAAACTCAAAGACGAGGGCGGCGCAGTCGGCGTGAACGCGGTGGTGGCGGCGTTCCTGTATTGGGATTTGTTCATGAACCCCATCCTGACGCTGGGCAACTTTTACAACACGCTCATGCAGGCGATGGCGGGGGCAGAGCGCGTGTTCGGCCTCTTCGACACCAAGGCCGAGATCAGCGACATGCCCGACGCAAAGCCCCTGCCCGCCGTCGTCGGGCGCGTCACGTTCGACCACGTCACCTTCGGCTACGTTCCCGACCGAACCGTCCTGCACGACATCAACTTCGATGTCCTGCCCGGGCAGACCGTCGCGCTCGTTGGCCATACCGGAAGCGGCAAGAGCAGCATCATTTCGCTCATCGCCCGCTTCTATCAGCCGCAGTCGGGAAGCATCCTTGTCGACGGCCATGACATTCGCAACGTGCAGGGCGAAAGCCTGCACAAGCAGATGGGCCTGGTCCTGCAGCACAACTATCTTTTCACCGGCTCGGTGATGGAGAACATCAAGTACGGCCACGACCTCGCGACCGCCGAAGAGGTCGTCGCCGCCGCGACTCAGCTGGGAACGCACGACGTCATCATGAAGCTCAACCAGGGTTACGACACCAAGGTCGGCGAGCGCGGCGCGAGCCTCTCACTCGGCCAGCGTCAGCTCATCTGCTTCACACGGGCATTCCTGGCGGACCCGAAAATCTTCATGCTCGACGAGGCCACGAGCGCCGTCGACACGCAGACCGAGCTGCTGCTTCAGGAATCACTCGCGAAGTTGACCAAAGGCCGCACGACGTTCGTCGTCGCGCATCGACTCTCCACGATCATGAACGCGGACCTCATTCTCGTGATCGACGCGGGCCGAGTCGTCGAACGCGGCACGCACGACCAGCTCCTGACCCTGGGCGGAAAGTACGCACACCTCTACGAACAGTTCGTGGGCGGGGTGATGAGCGAAGACGTGATGTAGGAATGGAACCGATTCCGTTGAATCCGGTGTAGCCGCCAGCTTGCTGGCGCTTGTTGTGCAAGTCGAGTCCGTCAAAGCGCCGGCAAGCTGGCGGCTAAGCGTGGGAAAGCACATTTCTTAACGTGACCCGCGCAGCGGCCTCACGCCCATCACCGCACACGCCGCGAAGTACACCACGCCGCCGACGGCGATCACCAGCGCGAGCTCGCACGCCTGTCGGAGTTTTGCGGGCGCGATGGCGTCCAGTGGAATATACCGTGCGGCAAGGCAGGCGAGTGTCATGACCGCCGTCGCAATCAGCATTTTGCCCACCGGCAAGGCCACGCTCGACAGGCCGAGTCCGCCGAGGCGGTTTGACAAAATCCATGTCATCGCAATCGCCTGCACGGTGAACGCGACGAGCGTGCCGACGGCCATACCGCTCTCGCCAAGCCCCGTCCAGATCAGCGGAATCTCCACCGCGAGGTTGATCAGCAGATTCCAAACGCCCCACACCAGCGGCGTGCGTGTGTCGTGAAGTGCGTAGTACGCGCGGTTGAGAATCTGCTGCAAGGAGAACGCCCAGATCGCCGCGGAGTAGATGGCCGTCGAGACGGCGGTGAGGTACGTGTCGTGCGCCGTAAAAGCGCCGCGCTCAAAGAGCAATCGTACTGCGGGCATCGCGACGAGCATCATGCCCAGCGTCGCGGGAATCCCGATGAATAGCGATGACTCAATGCCGCGGCACAGTACTCGTTTGAACTCTTCGCTCGCGCCTGGACTAACACCAGTACTGACACCAGAACCAACACTTGTTCCGGCACTTGAGTTAGATTCCACCGACCTTGCGAGCTTCGGGAAAATCGCCGTCGCCAGTGCGATCGCGAACACGCCCAGCGGAAACTGATACATGAACTGCGCCCAGTTCAGTCGGGCGGCGGCGCCTTCTTCCATCGGGTAGCGAATGCTCGCGCCCAGCAACTGAAAATGCGTTCGGCCGTCACCCCCGGCCAGGAAGAACGCGATCGATTTATCCAATAGCGTGCTGATCTGAAGTACGCCCGCACCCATCGCCACCGGCACGCTCAGGATCAACATCTTGCGAACCAGCGGCGACTTGAGATTGGCCCGCACGTCAAAGCGAAAGCCGACCGCGCGAAGCGACGGAATCAGCATCAACAACTGCACCACGCCAGCGATCAGCACCGCGATCGCGAGCCAGACCACGCCCTGTTCTTTGCCCGATTCGGTCGTGAGATCGAGTCGACTTCCGGCCAGGTAAATTGCGGCGATGAGAAACGCATTGAGCACGAGACTGGTGGCAGCGGTGACGGCGAAGCGTTGGTGCACCTGCAAAATCGCGCCGCAAAATGCCGCGCCGCATACGAGCATGACGTAAGGAAGCATCACCATCGTCAGACGCAGGCCCAGCACATAGTCGGGCCGACTCACCAGCATTAACAGGCCGAGCAAGAGCATCTCGCCGACGATCGTCAGCACGAGAAGAATGAGCAGAAGGAGGTTGACACTGGCGCTGGCGAATTGCTTTGAAGCTTCACGATCTGATGCGCCTGTTCCTTGTTGCGACTGGGAATACAGTGGAATAAACGCGGCCGAGAGTGCGCCTTCGCCAAAGAGCCTGCGGAATAAATTGGGAATTGAAAACGCGAACGTGAACGCACTCCACACCGCAGAAGCACCAAACGCCTCGGCCGCGCGGGATTCGCGGATGAGTCCCAAAACTCGGCTCACCAGCGTGATCGCGCCGATGACGCGTGCGTTACGCCCGACGTCGGCATCGCTTGAGTGCGGTGCAGCAACCGGAGCAGGCTGTTCATCGGGCGTGGGCATAGCGTTGCCGCGAGCATGCGCACAACCCGAAGCGGGTCAACCGATGAAGATCGAATGCGCGTCACGAATCTTGTTCTTCAAAAGTCATCCGCCGATGCGGCTCATGGGCGTGTAGCCGCGCTGGCTGTGAACGTCGGGCTTTTTCATAACGCACTCGACCATGGCGTTTGCGATCGCGTGGTCGGGTGAACCGTCCCTGAGCATCGCGCGTGTCTCAACCTCGCCGCCCTCGAAGAGGCAGCTGCGCAAAACGCCCTGCACGGTAAGGCGAAGCCGATTGCAGGTGGAGCAGAACGGATTGGACATCGCGCTGATGAAGCCCAGCGTGCCGAGGGGGTTTGCGTGTTGGAACGCGTATTCCCTGGCCGGGCCGCGCGCAGGAGAGATGCGTGCAACCGGGGCGTCGGGTGCGACCGGGGCATCGGGTGTGACCGGGGTACTGAGTGTTATTGGTGCAATTGCTCCGACGCCATCCGTAATCTGCCGCATCATTTCTTCCTCGCCCACGAAACGATCCTCGCTCAGTGGCGCATCGCCCAGCGGCATGTACTCGATGAACCGCACAGAGATCGGCAAGGTGAGTGACAGCTTCGCGAAGTCCGCGATTTCGTCGTAGTTGATGCCTCGCATGACGACGCAGTTGAGCTTCACGCGTGAAAATCCTGCGCAAAGGGCCGCGGACAATCCGGCGAGCACGACGGGCAACTTGCCCGTGCGGGTGATCGCGGCAAAGCGGTCTTCGCGCAGGCTGTCGAGCGAAATCGTGACGCGCTCGAGGCCGGCCTCTCGAAGCGGCCCGGCCAGTGTCGCCATCGCAAAGCCGTTGGTCGTCATCGATAATTCGACCGACGGATCGATGCCGCGAAGCCTGGTGACGAGTTCGAGCAGGTCTTTTCGAAGCGTCGGCTCGCCGCCTGTGACTTTGAAATGGCGAATGCCGTGGAACTCGAATGCGACCCGAGCTACGCGGATGATCTCATCGCTCGTGAGAACGGATTCGCTGGCGAGCCATTGGACGCCGTCCTCGGGCATGCAGTAGAGGCATCGAAAATTGCAGCGGTCGGTGATGCTTAGGCGCAGCGTCGAGACGGCGCCGATGGACCGTGGACCTGTGATCGCGCCGGTGATTCCACTGGTGATCGCGCCGGTGACATTGGGTGTGTAAGTCGTAAGCCGCACGGCGGAAGTATAGCCGATGTACACCGCAAATCGGTGGCGGCGGCGTTAGAGCGGATCAATGTATCACTTGAAGCACCACGATCTTGCTACCGAAAAAGAACCGCATCGTGCGCGGCTTATTTAATTCATTCCTCACCAAACCATTTTTACTGACCGATGCTGCGCTTCACGACCTCGAGCGCGCCGCGCCATTTCTGTGCGGCCGGCTTCATTTCAAATGCCAGCGTGTCGGCGAGCATGACGTAATCCTTCGACTCCAGCGCACTGCGAATTTCTGCAAGTTGCTTTGCGAAGTCGGCGATCACTTCCGACATCGGCGTGCCGTCGACGAGTGTTGTCTCGAGGTCGAGCCTGATCAGTCTCGACACTTTGTCGAGCGACTCACGTGCCAGACTCCAGCTCTTGAAACAGGTTCCCAGTCGCTTGAGCGCTTCGTTGTACACGCCTTGCCGCAGATTCGCGACGGCCTGATCCGACAGCACCTGTGCCTCGTTCAACTGCTTGTCGACCTCCGCCAGGACTTCGTGCGCTATGGCACTCGGGTCGACCGTCTCGACATAAACGACGTGGTCGCGCACCAGACTCCGGCGAATCACATCGATCTGATCCAGGTCGGGCGTCTTGCCGTCGATCGTGAGATGCACGACCAGCCGATCATCTCGCGCGACGTGACCCAGCACATCCCCCACGGTTTGCAGGCCCAGGGAAAGGGTATCCAGCGACGCGTCGTCAATCATCACTCCCATAAGCGACTCATCGACCAATGCGTCTGATAATCTTTAGGTCAGAACCTCCAAACGCGAGACATAATTCTTCGCGATCGAATTGCATTGCAGACAGACGCGATTGCGAAACCGCTCAGATTCCCCTTGCTTTCTACCGCGCTCACGTGATAGCGTTATCGCTCTGTGGATGAAATCCAAACCCCTCTGGCCGTAGTTCCGAGCGCCGGCCCGACGAATCGCCAACTCCTTCGCTGGATGTTCGGCTTCCTCGCGCCCGCAAAAGTCGAACTGGTTCTGGCGTGCCTTTTTCTCATCGCGATGGTCCGCACGGAAGTTCTCGTGCTGGACTATTCGGCCCAGACGATTGATCAGATCAAGACGCTGGGCCTGTCCGCGTCCGCCAGCAGCGAGGGCTTTTTCAACTGGATTCTCTCGAAAGATCCCGGTGCGGCTGGTATTCGATGGGTCGTCACGCTGCTGATGGGCGTGGTGGTTCTCCGTGCCGTGTTCAACTACCTGCGCGAAATGTCGAATATGAAATTCAGCATGCGGATGGTGTTTCACATTCGCGAAGCGGTGTACGACAAACTGCAGAACGTCGGCTTTTCGTTTCACGACGGAATGAGCTCGGGCCAGCTCATCAACCGCGCGTTGTCTGATTTGCAGAACGTGCGTGCGTTTATTCAGACGGCGATTCTGACCTCGCTCGATATTGTGCTGGTGGTGTTGCTGAATATTCAACTGCTGTATTCGCGCAGCATCTGGCTTGCGCTCTTGGCGCTCGCGCCGCTGCCGGTGTGGGTGTGGTACACGACGCGCTGGGGCAAGAAGGTCCAACCCGCCGCCAAGGCCGTCATGGAGGCCGAAGACACGAACGTGAGTCTCATCACTGAGGCAATCGCGGGCGTTCACGTCATCAAGGCGTTCGCGACGGAGAAGCACGAGGTCAACAAGTACAACGCCGCGGCCGAGAATTTTTATTCCAAGGTTCGCACGCGCATCAAACTCTTCGCCAACTACATGCCCGTGATGCGGCTCATCAGCACGGTCTCACATCTCTCGCTGTTTCTACTCGCCAGTTACATCATCGCACGCGGCGAGATGACTGTCGGCAGCCTGATCATTCTCGGCGGGGCGATGGGCATGATCCTGGGCCGACTTCAGAACGTGAATGTCATCAGCGAGCAATATCAAAACGCAATCGTCAGCGCCCGGCGGCTGCACGAAGTTCTGATGGCCAAGTCCACCGTGCCCGAGGCGATCGACCCCAAGCCGCTTCCCATCGGCCAGGGAAAAATCGCGTTCGAGAACGTCAACTTTAGTTACTCAAAGGGCAAGCCCGTTCTGAAAAATGTCAGCTTCGAGACGCCCGCGGGCGGGATCGTTGCGATCGTCGGGCCGACGGGTTCGGGCAAGACGACACTGGTAAATCTGATCGCGCGTTTCTACGACCCCGATGAAGGCCGCGTCACACTTGATGGTGTGGACTTGAAGAACCTCGATCTTTCCATATTGCGGCGTAACGTCGCGTTTGTTTTTCAAGAGACCTATCTCTTCAGCGACACGATCGAAGCGAACATCGCCTACGGCCGCCCGGAACAACGTCGCCGCAACGACGCGCCGGGCGAGATCGAAGCCGCCGCACGTCTTGCTCAGGCACACGAGTTCATCGAGACGCTGCCCAAAGGCTATTACACGCCCATCGGCGAGCGCGGCGCGAATCTCTCGGGTGGACAGCGGCAAAGACTGGCGATCGCGCGTGCGATCAATGCCGAGTCTCGCGTGGTCGTGCTCGACGACGCCACGGCCGCGGTTGATAGCGAGACCGAAGAGCTGATCCGCCGCGCGATGGCCAACGTCATGCACGGCCGCAGCGTTCTGCTCATCGCCCACCGCATCAGCACCGTCAAAATCGCCGACCTCATCCTCGTGCTCGAAGACGGCCAGATCACGCAGCGCGGAACGCACGACCAGCTCATCAGCCAGGCGGGCTACTACCGCAACGTCGCATTGGGTCAGGTCTACGGCGACAACGACGACTCCGAAGATTCGCCCTCGCACATCAAGCGCATGCGAAAATTCGCCCAGCCGAGCCCCGCATCTGCCGCAAACGCTCAGGACAGGCCGTGGCAACCCGAGAACACTGAAAAGCGAACGTAATCGCCGTTTCAGAGCATTGGTCAGAGTCCGGTCCCGCCGGCTAGCAATGGTGGCACAGGTCTCCGACCTGTGGATTAATCATTGCCGAATCGTTCGCGATTTTAACTGTCACAAAGCACTCGATTCATCAAAGCGATTCGAGTCTTTGCCTCGCGTCCAATTCGAGTAAGGCCGCGACCAGTTCGTTCATGTTGCCTTGCACGATCGTCTCTAGATTGAAATTTTTCGCCGTCGACTCCTCGCCGCCAAGGCGATGATCGGTACAGCGGTTCTGTGGAAAGTTGTACGTGCGGATGCGCTCGTTGCGGTTGCCGCTGCCCATCATGCTTTTGCGCTGGCTCGAGAGTGCGGCCGCCTGCTTGTCTTTTTCGAACTGATAAAGCGTGCTCTTGAGCAACGCCCAGGCGCGTTCCTTGTTTTGGGTCTGCGATTTGTGCTCGGTGATTTTGAACTGCAGGCCGCTGGGTTTGTGCTTCATGTACCAGCCGGTCTCGACCTTGTTGACGTTCTGTCCGCCCGGCCCGCCCGCGCGGCAACCGAACTGTTCGATGTCTTCCATCCTCACTTCGATCTGCACGTCGGGCATTTCCGGAATGACCGCCACAGTCGCCGCGCTCGTATGAATTCGACCCTGCGTTTCGGTCTCGGGCACGCGCTGCACACGATGCCCGCCGGCCTCGTATTGCAGGTGACGCCACGCCCCGTCGCCCTTGATATTGATGATGATTTCCTTGAACCCGCCGCGCTCGCTCATGCTGTAATCGCTCGGCTCGAATCGCCAGCCGTTGATTTCGCAGAACCTTCGATACATCTCGAACAAATCGCCGGTGAACAGCGCTGCCTCTTCTCCGCCCGTCCCCGCGCGAAGCTCAAGGAAGAAGCTGGGCACAGCATTGTCCTCGGCCGCGACGAATTCGTTTTTCAATTGCTCGAACAGTTCATTTACACGCGCCGCGGTTTCGGGAAGTTCCGCCCGAGCGGTCTCCGCCATTTCCGCGTCCTTGAGCATCGATTCGAGTTCATTGACTTCCGTGACGGCCGCATTGAACTTCGCGTAGAGCTCGACGATCGGGCCGAGTTGTCCCTGCTCGCGAGCCAGAGGGACGAGCTTCTGCGGATTGGTCATGACGGCCGGGTCTTCGAGCAGCGTCGTCACCTGTGCCCGCCGCGCCTTCGCCTCATCGAGCTTTCGCTTCAGGCCCGTGGGCAGAATGGGGAGAGTTGTGGGCGTGTCTTGAATCATGCGAACAGGGAATAGTACGCGGCAATTCCGTGAGTTGATAGAGCGACGGCCTGTTGGGCAGGACAGTTTAGCCTCGGCTCAGTGTGCCATAGTCTTAGAGAGCCGTGGACGAAGTAAGCGGGTAGTTCTCGTTTTTTTTGAACCAAATCGACAAAAACATAGAATCATTACGCAAAACCGCTTAATTCGTTCGCGGCTCTTATAAATACTTATGTCGTCGTGCTTATTCCCCGCGCGGGACGACCTGCAACTCCGGGATCGGCCCACGCGGAATCAAAGGCCGTTGAAGCTGGCTCGCCTCCAGCAGGGCCGGGCCCGGAATGATGCCCAATCGGCGTAGTGCGTTGTTCACATCCACATCATCCTGATTGATCTGATACGCACGGCGAAGAATCGGGTCGGCCCGCTGCTTTTGCGCGATCCTCTCAAGAAACAAACCGTGCGCGCGAACCACGTGAATGTTGTTGCTGTCCGCGAGCGTCGCGCGGTCGTATGCGGTCATGGCGCTGTCGGCGTCGCCCATGGCGGCGAACGTCTTGGCGACGACGAGCCAGTCGATCGCGCTGCGCGAGGTCTGTGCCTGCTGCTCCCAGGCGGCGATCTCTGCGTCGCGCGATGCCGCCTTTGCGGTGAACGCTGCCGCCGCGTCGGTGATGGGCGTATCCATGACCTTGTCGCGGCGACCTTCGTCGGTCTCAGCTTTGACGCGCACGGCCGCGCGGAACGACTGGGCCGCGAGCTGCTCCTTGCCGTCCTCTGCGTAAATCCTGCCCAGATAATAAAAGCTGATGTAGTCGCGCGGGTTTTGACGCACGGCGTCGCGGAAAGCGCCCGTCGCCTTTTCCGTGTTCTGCTGGTCGTACAATTCGATACCCGTGGCCCGCTGCTGTTTTGAGAACGTGATCATCTCGCTCGTCTGCACGCAGCCGCTATGTGAAGCGAACACGAGTGTGCCTAAAGCAATTGCGGCCAAGGTTTTCGTCAAGGTTTTCGTCAATGTTTTTTTACTCAATTTTCCCACGGCATCCTCCGTTGATTGGTGACGATGCAAAGCTAGGTCTCTTGCGTTTATTTGCAAGTGGCCGCGCAGGATTGTGATCCTGCGGAAAGGCCAAAACCGATGCAACCGTTCTTGCCATACGATTGCGACCCTGTCACAATCCTAACACAAATGGGGGCATTTATTAGTTCGAGTCGTTATCCGATTTGGTCTGCCAGGACCATCACGTTCACATCGCTGGCGGTTTTGCTGACAAGCGTGTTGATGATTTTTCTGGTCGGCGATCAGTCACCACTATTAAAGGTGGAACTGCTGACGGCAATCATGGCGTTGCTGATGTTTACATTCCTGTCGTGTGCGTTGTTCAAGGGCGTAAGGGTTCGCAAACGCGAGAAGATTCCTGAACTCACCGCGATTGGAGAAGCATTTAAGCAAAACGAAAACATGTTTGGCGATGTGCCGTTCAAAGCCGTCGGCGCGGCCGACGATCTCGCCGGGCTGGCGGTCGGGCTGATGATGTTTGTGGTGCTGCTCGTGGTCGGGCTGGTGCTTTTGCCACTGATTATGAACGTCCTGTGGGTCGGCGTGTTCATGGTCATCGCCGCCGCGTTCTGGATCGTTCACCGCGGGCTGCGGTACGTGCTGATCTACTCGCGTTCGACACGCGGCGACCTTGGAAAAAGCGTGTGGTACGCACTGCGATACACAATGGTCTACAGCGGATGGCTCTTCGCACTGCTGGCGATCGCGCGGTACTGGCTTGACGCCCGAACTGCATGACAACCGTGCGGCGTGACGCATCAGGCAATCGAATTTTAGTGCTGGCGAATGAAGCCCTTTCGACGTGCCAGGCTGTAGCGCTGAAGTGAATCCTCGATCACCTGATACGCGGCGGCGGCGGGCTGGATCTCGTCGACCTCCACGCTCTTGCCTTCGAGCTGTTTGTAATCAACAAAAAACCGCCGAAGCTGCGCGAGCTTGTGGGGCGGCATCTCCGTCGCCTCGTGGTAGTGATTGTATTCAGGGTCGTCCGTCGCGATGGCGATGACTTTGTGGTCCTTCTTGCCGCAATCGATCATGGTCATGATGCCGATCGTCCGTGCGTGCATGATCGTCAGGGGCACGACGGTTTCCTGACACAGCACCAGCACGTCCATCGGGTCATCGTCCTCGGCCAGGGTCTGCGGGATGAAGCCGTAGTTGGCCGGGTAATAGACGGCGGAGAACAGGATTCGGTCGAGCTTGATCATGCCGGAATCTTTGTCGAGCTCGTACTTTACGCTCGAGCCGAACGGAATTTCGATGATGGTCGAATACTCGCGAGGGACTCTCTCGCCGGGTGAAACGTCGTGCCAGGGGTGAATCATAAAGTGGGCTCCTGATGGGGTGCTATCGCTTGTTCTCTACCGATTATCGGCACAAATCAGCCCCGACTCAACCTTCCCTAACCTGCGACCGCCCGGCGTGTCTTGAGTGATGTCCCTAACCTCAGGAGATTCATTATGACTCGGTTCTCTCGCCTTATGTCCATCCAATCCGCCCGTTCAGTCCTTGCGGCAGCGGCGGCGGTGATCGGCACGTTCGCCATGGCGTCAAATGCCCGGGCCGACGAGTTTAAGATCGATTTCAGCTTCAACAGCGGCCTCGGTTCATCCCTCGATTTTCCGGCCGATTGCACGCCCGATCGAATCTATGTCGAGCCCGTTTACGAAACCCGCACGCGTCAGGTCTGGGTCGAGCCGGTCTACGACACCCGCAGCGAACGCGTATGGGTTGGGCCGATTGTCGAAAATCGGACTGAGGAAGTCTGGCTCCCCGACCGTTACGAAAACCGTGTCGAACGCATCCGCGATGAATGCGGCCGAGTCGTGATCATCAGCAGGAAAGTCCTGGTCGAACGCGGCCACTACGCCAACGTCCAGCAACAAGTCGTTATCCGCGAAGGATATTGGCAGGAAACGCCCCAGCAGGTCTGCGTGACGCAAGGCTACTACCAGAAAATCGATGAACGCGTATGCGTTCGCGAAGGCTATTGGGTCGAACGGCAAAATGTCGTGCGCGAATCGATTCGCGGCGGATTTACGTTCAACAGCAATCGTCATGATGACAACCGACGCGATGACTACCGCCCACGACGTCAGGTGCCCGACAATATTCAGGTCAACGGCGGAGACCGATTCGACCGCGACCTGCAACGCGTCGGCGAACGTGAAAACCGCAACGATCGCGGCGACCGATATCGCGACCGCGCCGACGACAACCGTTCGAACACCGAACGCGCTGAACGTGACCGCGGCGACGACGCGCCTCGCGTTCGTCAGGCGTCCGACCGATCACGCGACAGCGATCGCTCTTCCAGCGACCGTAATAGCGGTCGATCGAACGACCGCTCTGGTGAACGCTCTGGTGACCGTTCGTCAGATCGATCTTCTGATCGCGGCGAACGTTACCGCGGCTGATCCGCATCGAATAGCTGCACTCAAAAAACCAACAAGGCTCGCGTCCGAAAGGATGCGAGCCTTTTGATTTCCACTGTCTCTGCTCCGGCCTGTCCGGCAGGACATCTTTATGTTTGCGCTAACAAGTTGCTTCGCCGCGGTCGCAAGCCTGCGTGCGCGTTCGGCGTATCGCAGCGCATTGACCCGACATCACTGTCAAATATTAACCGATCCGGGAATTCTCTTTCGATGAGGAAAGCCAACGCAGGCTGCGACACCGGCGAAAAAGACATGTGCTAGTGATTGTCGACGAACACTCGGCTGAGGAGTCGAACGCGCGGTGCAGGCGAACGACCCTTGATCCGTTATCCTGCTTTCCATGGCTCGGCGAATCACCATCCGCTTCCCCGCAGGCCGCGACAACGACTTCTACTTCCGCGTCTTCTGCTGGGCAGACGACACGCTCTATCCGAAAATCGTGCAGCCCGGCTACGGCACGATCCAGGACCTCAACCATGTACGCGAAACCGTCCAAATCGTTGTATTGAGACACCGAAGAGTTGCGGAAATCATGAAGCTCATCAAGAACACGCTGCCTCAGCATTTCTCCGACTGCCAGCCGATCATTGAAGGCCCAGAGTAACGCCGTTTAGAATAGTACGTGCGAAGCCGCTTCGAGATAAACCGCGTTCGTATTTAAGAAGGAGTTTCCGATGGAAAAATGGGTTCTATTCGCCCTGGTGTCGATGGTCTTCGCGGGCTTCACGTCGGTGATCGCCAAGCTCGGGCTCACGGGTATCTCCGGCGAACTCGGCATGACTGTGCGAACGTGTTTCGTCTTTTGCTTCGTGCTGATGTTTGCCGCTGTCAGTGTTGATCGCGATGAGCTCTGGTCGCTGACGCGGCAAAACTTTTTCTGGCTCGGCCTTTCGGGCGTCGCGACGGCCGTCTCCTGGGTCTTCTACTACAAGGCCATCAAAATGGGGCAAGTCTCCACTGTGGCGCTGATCGATAAGGGAAGTTTTATCGTCGCGGTATTATTGGCGTGGCTGATCCTGGGCGAGCGAATGACCGGCCGAGTAATCTTGGGAACAGCACTGATCCTGGCGGGCCTGATCGTCGTCTCTCGCAAGTGATACGATCGTATCTACAGACCTTCATCAGCTATCTCACATGGAGCAATTCGAGAACATCGACGATTGGGACGAAATTGCTTCTGAAGGCGGGCCACTGATCTTCATGCCAAATGCCGCGATGAAGGATTGGGATGGAGTGCGGCCATCAAAGCCGCCCAAGCACGTCTCCGCAAAGTTCCGTTATGCCGATGCGAATGTGTCGGCCACCGATTACGACCGCGCGTGCGATGTCAGCGGATATCTTTGCGTTATCCATGTCGGCGATCATGAGGCTCTAGTCATAGGTGACGATCCGAGTTCCACAATACTGGTCAGGTCAAAGTCCGGTCGCTCCCTGTTGATCGTGAAGTGGGACTACGGTCCGGATAGCGCGAGCGTTGTCGCTTCGATGGCGAGTATCGATCTACGCGATTTCCTGGCCGCAGAGTTATCACTTCGTTTGACGACCTCCCCACAGGCAATATTCGATAGTGGTGTGCCGGGCGACAAGGTCGACCGCTTTCTTGAGGCTTCACTGCCGCCGGGCGTGTATGACGTTTCTACGTTGGAATTTCGTCCGGCTTCAGACATTAGGTTGGTCCTGCATTGGCTTCGACCAAACAAGCACGTCTAATCCACACGCACAACAACTAAGCGTTGAACTAATACCAAGCTTGCGAGATTGATCGTCGGCGATGTGGTCGCCATCGGCTTTGACCCGACCGGAAAATACGTCCTGGTCGTTTCACATTCCGAACAAGGCGTGTGCGACACACAGTCTTGGAAGCTCGTCGCTCGCGCTCCTGAATTTGCATCTCCAAACGCCGGCAAACCGGAGGAAATCGGGCCTCGTGCGGGACAGACTGCAAGTGATAAGCTCGGCCTGCGGGTATACGGTGGGGTCTGCGGAAGGCACGATTTACGTGACTTTGAGCGGCAGATAAATGACCAGCAGATAGACTCACGCCTTGATAGACTGCGGCAGAAGGCTGGCGATGCATGAATCAGATCAATAAAAAAAGTCGGGCGTGGTCGACTATTTCGAACCGACGCCCGACCTTTGGTTTTTGATGAAATGCACAGTGCGTTAGGCCAGCTTACCGCCGCGACGACGGCGCAGCGCGAGCAGGCCCGACGCGGCGATCAGGCCCAGCGAGGCCGGTTCCGGGATCGCCGTGCCGGAGATCGTCACGAAGTCGTAGCGCCAGTTGCCTGAGGTGTTGGTGAGCCCACCGGTGTTGGCTGCGTTGCGATATGTCCCGGTGGTTGGGTCGAAGGCGGACACGACGCGGACGCCGAAGCTGGCGTTGTCGTTGACGGCCGGGATCGAGGTGAGGTCGCGTGAGATGACGTTCCAAGCATCGCCGCCGGTGGATGTGCCGATGGCGCCGAAGTCCGTCCAAGTCGTTCCGTTGAGGGTGTACTGGAAGGCCCAGTTGCGAACGCCCTGATTGGTGGTTTGCAGATCGACTGAGACGGTGATGTTCTCGAAGCCTGCGGTGGACGCGTTGAACTGAGCGCCCTGAGATTTTTCGGGGGCGAAGCTCGACCAGCCGTTTGATGCGGCACCGCCGACGGGAACCGCGCCGCCGCGGATGCGCCACGAGCGGTTGGGGACTGATGTGTCGGAGGGGGCGACTGAGTCATTCAACACATCGGCGGCTGCTTGCGAAGGGTTGGTATTGAACGTGTTGTCCATGCCCAAAACGATGGCGGTTCCCGTGCCGGTGGACGCTGCGGGGCTGTTGGTGAGGAAGCCCGTGCCGATCGTGCCGATGTTCTGGAAGTTCCACTGGGTGATGGTGGCCGCGGAAGCGGACGAGCTAACGAGCAATGCGACGGACGAAGCCGCCGTCAGGTTGATTAGAAAACGCATGGTGCATCTCTCCTTGGCGGATTGACCGCCGGTTAGGGGTTAGGGCGGGAGCATCAAGGGTCCATGTTTAGTTTTCTTTAGCGATTGGTTAAGTTTGCGCGAGCGGCAGACCAACGGCATGCTCGCAGATCGTCGGCGGTCCAGCATCGATTCATTACAATCGGCCGCAACCATGTGGACGCCCATCGAACTCATCGAACCCATCGAACTCATCGAGCTTTACGAATGGATCAGCCGCGGCGAAGTCAAGATGGATGGCCCGACACGTGTGCTATGGAATACAATCCGCGTCGAGCCGCAGAAATGGAAACTCAATCCGTGGAGAGATATGGGCGACGGGTTCTGGGTCGTGGGCTTTAGCGGTCGCCATGTGATCTGATACAACGACATTGAGGACGGCTTCAACGTTTCGCGATATGACGCCTTAGGTGTGCTCCTGGACTATCACTGCAATCAGGATGAACTTGATAGGGCCGTCAAGGACGTCCGGAACCTGCTCGATGGAGTTCGCCGAAAAGACTTCCGCGGACCGCCGCAGCCAATATCACACCGCGACGATCCCGCATAAAAATAACCAACCGCTCCCATTGCCCTCTGTAGAGTTGAGACGATTCGTCGAACTGAGTCTGGTGGGCGTTCGACGAGCAAGGTCGGGCAGCGCTGCGGCGTTTACGGAAGTTACTTTATGCCTCACAACTCACCCGCAAAAGATCGCCCGCTTGCCCTCGAAGACCGAACGCCGCATCCGGGTTGGGAGCTGATCGAATTCCTCGCGTCGATCGGAGCAGATGAATTCACCATGGATTTCTTATACGTCGGCGATGACGGCAAGGCCGCGTGCGATCGGCTCGTGCAAAAATTCGCGTTCGCCTCGCTTGGCCAACTGACACGCGAATGCACGGTCACTTACGCCAACGAGAGCAATCCCCGACCCATCGAAGTGTGGCGGTTAAGTGCCCAGGCTCGTGAAGTCTTACGCGAGTTCATGCCAGAGGGAATCTTTGTTTCGTGCACCTCAAGTGATGCTTGGGTGGAAGACGTTTGTGTGTACAGGCGAGGCGAGCTGCTGTTCGGCACCGTCTTACATGAGAAATACGCGTTCGTTCGACTCACGGAGTTCGAGTGGCAACAGTGGGAAGCTCGATCGACGTTGGCCCGCACCAAACCCAAGTCCCCAGGCTTATAAATGCAGCCGAACGATCTCGCCATTCCGATTTTGCCAAGCCGCTCGATCGCCGACACCGTGGCGTTTTACAAGCGCCTCGGCTTCGAAGGCGGCCCGCACGAATTCAGTGCCGCCTATGCCATCCTTCGACGCGGCACGATCGAGCTCCATTTTTTCAGCCACGACAAACTCATGCCCGCCGAATCGTCGGCCGGTTGCTATATCCGGGTTGTCGATGTCGAGCCCATCTATCGCGATTGCTCATCAATCCAACTGCCTCCCAACGGCATCCCCCGGCTCGAACCCCTGGAGGACAAACCATGGAAGATGAGAGAATTCGCGATCGTCGATCCCGATGGAAATCTCTTGCGCGTCGGGCAGATCATCAGAGATAGCAGCGTAAACATGTGAGCGGCAGCGGTGCACCACCCGCAGCGTTAAACTCTCTAACGAGCCGGGTGCCACATTTTGTGTACTCGCAACGCGTTCGGTTGCGCGTGCGGCTCGGCCGACGTCCAAGGCACGCTCTGGAGTACCAAAACGTTGCACCCGGCTTTGCGATTTGCTTTTCGGGCGTCAGGGTGACGAGTAAGCTCGGCCGACTGACGTGTTTCAATAATTGCCGATAAATTGTCCTGCCATGACCGAATACCTCATAAGACGCACCGACGGCCAGTGGTTCGATATTCCGGCGTCTCGCGCGGCCGAGGCTTATCGCCCAACCTCGTTCCAGTTCGAGCGTGCTGAGGGTCGGGGCGACGACCGTATTCGATGCGAAGGCGTCGACAGTTCCTTTTCGTATGAAGATGCCGGCATTCAGGTGAGCATAGAAGGCGACCTACCTGAGAGAATTGCGGACCAGATTGCTGACGAGATTCGCCAGAACATCGAATTCGTGTCGGGGCAAAAAGGTCGCGTTGTAGCCCTTTGAGAACCAACTGATCACCTAAGGCAATGACACTGCGATCTGTATCCAGACCCAATCCACTTTAGCCGGATGCAATATCTCAATTGACCGCGCCATTCCTCCGGCCGGTCCGGCAGGACATTCTCTTTCTGAGTGGACATTTTTTACGCATTCCAATTAATCTCCGCGACCCCGATGGATTGCAGCATTCCCTGCCGCTGCGGCGTCACGGACTAACGCCCTCCAAAAGTCGCTGCGATCTCCTGCCGAACCCCGCGGCTACGATGCCGTCGCCTTGCTCGCTCCGACGACACGCGGATTGCGAGAGAGATCGTTGGTGAGCTTGATGCTCTCCCACTTCGCCGAATCAAAAAGTGCGACCGCGCTCTCGGCCTGATCGAAGGCGATCTCCATCAGCAGCCTGCCGCCCGGCACGAGGTGCGCCTGTGCCTCGGCGATGATGCGGCGATGCAGGACGTGCCCGTCCGACCCGCCGTCGAGCGCCAGGCGCGGCTCGTAGTCCCTCACGTTTTTGTCCAGGTGCTCGAGCTGCGGCGTCGCGATGTAGGGCGGATTGCTCGCGATCAAATCAAACGGCCTTGGGTCGACCTGCCGCGAGACCGGCTCGAACAAGTCGCCGATCTCGACGCTGACGCGGTCGTCGAGCTTGAAAGTCTTGAGGTTCTCGCGTGCGATCAACACGGCCGCGGCGCTGATGTCGATTGCCAGCACCTGCGCCTGCTTCACCTGCTTTGCGATCGCCGCGGCGACGCATCCGGATCCGGTGCACAGGTCCAAGACGCGAGGCGGCTCGGTGCCCAATCGGCCGCGAAGAAACTGCAGAGCTTGTTCGACCAAAGTTTCGGTATCGCCGCGCGGAATGAGCACGTCGGGCGTGACTCGAAACTCCATGCCGAAAAATGGAGCGCAGCCGGTGAGGTATTGAATCGGCTCGTGTGCGATCGCGCGTTTCACCAGCTCGCGCGTGCGGGTCAACTGCTCGGGCGTCATCTCGCGCTTGTGCTCGGCATAAACGCGAATCCGCGGGAGCGAGAGCACGTGCGAGAGAATGAGCTCGCTCGATAGCCGCGGCGAGTCGATCTTGTTCTTTTCAAAATGGGATGAGCACCACGCCATGACGCGGCCGACGGTCCATACGGAATCAAAGGGCTGACCATCTCGCGACATTTCGCTCATGAGGTTTGGCTGGTAAGTGGTGCTCGAATGACCGAATCGTAGATCGACAGATATTGCTGCGTCACTGATGTGGCGTCGAGCGCGTTGCGTGTCCATTGTCGGCCGCGTTCGGCGCGTGACAAGCGATCTTCGGAATTGGAAAGCAGATGACCAATCGAGTCGGCGAATGCTTCGGGAGACTGATCACAAAGAACAGCACCCGCGCGCTCGATGTCCCGCCAGATGCCGACGTTCCGCGTGGTGACCACCGGCACACCTGCGGCCATCGCTTCGACGATTGCGATGCAGAAATTTTCTTGTTGAGTCGGCAGGGCGAACAAGGCGGCGCTCGCAAGTGCTTCAAGCTTCTGCTGACCGCCGACGTGGCCGATGAATCTCGTCGTCGTGTCCAAGCCGAGTTGTTTGGTCAGACTCTTCATCTGCTCGACAAAATTTTCCGAACCCGTCCCCGCAATCAAAAGCACGTGTTGAACGCCTTGCGTCTTGAGCAGCAGTGATGCTCTGATGAGGGTTTCGACACCTTTGTTGTGTGCAATTCGAGAGAGGAACAGCACGATCGGCGGCTGCTGATCTGCGCGCTCGAGCAGCAGATAATCGGCGAGATCGACGACAAGGGGCACGACACGATGCGGCAATCCAGTTGGGAGCCGCGGCCCTGCCTGTTCGGCTTCGGCCTGGCTCGTGAACAAAATACACCTCGCACGGCCGAGATATTTCCTGCCGAGCGTTTGGAGATAAATCCTTTTTTTCAGCCACTTTTGCCGCATTGGCCAATCGTCCAGCATGCCATGCGTACTGACCACATAGGGCACACCTTGTCGATGCAGCTCCTTCGCTTTTTTCGCGAGCCACGGACTCCACACCGCGTGCAGGTGCGCGACGTCACATTCCGCGAGCGACAGCGCATGAGGCAAGTTGTCGATCAACACACGCGGACATGGTTGCTCAAGAGTCGGCCGATCCTTTTGTGCAAACGGGTCGTCCTTCGACTCCTGAAGCACCAGCGTGACATCGTGCCCGTGACGCGACTGCGCCAGAACCAAATCAACGACAGCGCGTGTCACCCCGCCGGCTGCGAAGTCGATCGACTCGGCGAAGTGAAAAATTCGCAACTGCTTCAAGGCACGATCCTCGTGCCTACCTCTTCGCCTCTAACTACACGCGCGATATTCCCCGGCGTTTTCATGTTGAAAATCACAACCGGCAGACTGTGCTCGCGGCACATCGCGAAGGCCGTCATGTCCATCACTTTGAGTTTGTCCGACAACACCCTGTCGAAGCTCACCTCGGGCAAAAATTTGGCGTTGGGGTCTTTCTTCGGGTCGGCACTGTAGACGCCGTCGACTTTGGTCGCTTTCAGCAAAATTTCTGCGCCGATTTCGACAGCACGCTGGGCCGCGCCCGTGTCGGTTGTGAAGAACGGGTTGCCCGTGCCGGCTGCGAACACGACCACGCGCCCCTTCTCCATGTGCCGAATCGCACGACGCCTAATGAACGGCTCGCACACTTTCTCGATCGGAATCGCACTGAGCACGCGCGTCGCCTGTCCGAGCTTCTCCAGCATTTCCTGCAGCGCGACGGCGTTCAGCACCGTGCCCAGCATGCCCATGTAGTCGGCCGTCGCTCGCGGAATATGCCCGGTATTGCTGAACGTCGCACCGCGAATGAAATTTCCTCCGCCCACGACGATGCCGAGCTCAACACCGGTATCGGCGACGGCTTTGCAGTCGTTGGCGATGTTCTCCAGCTCGGCCGGGTCGATGCCGAATCCGCCTTCCATGCACAGTGATTCGCCGCTGATTTTCAACAGAACGCGCTTATAAAATGTGGGCGGCTTGGAACTTAATGGGACGACGGAAGGGGTTGCCATGCGACAAATGATACCGATCTGAGAAAGCGCCGAAAGACGAAGCGACGAACTGCCGCGGCGGGCGTATCGTATAAAGTCATGAAACGACTCACTAACATCGTCGTGGGGTGTGTCGCCGGCTTCGCCGCCGTCGCCGTCTGGACCATCATCCGTCCGCCGCCGGGCTGGGTTACGCCTTCGTCGAACGCGCCAACAAACTCTCCGGAGTCGACCGCAGTCGCGAACGTCGCATTCGGACAGGACGATCTGACCGACGTACTTTACGACGCGCCTGTATTCGAACTCACCGACGCGGACGGCAAAACTTTCGGCAGTAAGGATCTTCTGGGCAAGCCCTACGCTGTCATGTTTTTCTTCAGCGAATGCAAGGGCATCTGCCCGGGCATGACGTCGCGAATGCATGACCTGCAAAACCAGCTGAAGGGCACGAACGTGCAGATCGTCAGCTTCACGGTCGACCCGGTGAATGACACGCCGGAAAAACTGGCCGGCCATCGCGCCGCCATCGGCGCCGACGCCGATCGCTGGCACCTCCTCACCGGCACGCCGCAACAGATGATGCAGACCGCGGCCGGTTTCAAGATGCCCTATGACGCGCCGGTGAATCACAGTGGAAATTTTCTGCTGATCGATAAGCGCGGCAAAGTTCGCGGCATTTATCAGTCGACTGATGTGCTGCAAACCAAAGACATCAATGAAGCCCAGGAAAGCATGAACCGCATGTCGGCCGACGCGAAGACGCTTTCGGAGGAGTCGTGAACAGTCACCCTATGTTCGAGTCTTTTGCCCACTCTTCAGACATCCTGGCGTCAGGGGTTTTCGGCATCGAGCCCACAACACTACCGACGATTAACGCCGCCCTGAATTCGCTGGCGGCGACTCTGCTGATCATCGGCTACGTCCTGATCAGGCAAAAAAAATACGCGGCCCACGGCATCGTGATGATCTCCGCGTTCATCACCTCGTCCGTCTTTCTGTTCTTTTACCTCCTGCACAAATACTACTTTCCCGACATCCGCCTGCGCGAGCGATTTCCCAATCTGCCGAACTGGATGGCCTACATTTACTGGTTCGTGGTTCTCATCCCGCACCTGATCCTGGCCGTCGCGATGCTGCCGATGATCGCGATCGGTTTCTGGCACGCGTACATGCGCCAATGGCAAAAACACCGCGCGATCAATCAATACACCATCTGGGTTTGGCTCTATGTCAGCGTCACGGGCGTCGTGATTTATTTCCTGCTCTATCACTACTTCCCGGCCGTCAGTCAGACGAATCAGGTTTGATACGAAACCGCAATGAGTACCCGCGCAGTAACTCTTCAATCGTTTGCAGCAAATCGCATGTGTTCGGACGTTTTAAGTGCCACGACTTATCTTTAAGTCGTCGTAACACTTCAGCCGAATTCAGACGCAATTAATTGAGCCGTGCACGTGAGTAAGCGGTTTCTGCGAATCGCCGTGAAGAGTTCAAAATGCGGATGCGCTTCTGGCCCGTCCGGCAGGACGATGCGATTTTTCACAAGTGGAAGGTTCTTTACAGAAATTTAGAAGGAAGACGTCCTGCCGGACGGGCCAGAAGTACGTCCGGGACGCCGCGTTTACGAGTCATGATGTACATTCGATGACTTTCAAGGGTCGTCGAAGATTTCGAGCGCTTCTGCAAACGGCTGAAATGTTACCAAGTCGTGAAACGCGCGAGCAGTCGAATCGTTTGCATTTTCGAGCGGATCACGACTTGCGCACAATTCGCGGCACCAGATATCGCGAAGTTCTCGCGTTAGGCTGATGTGTTACCCGGGCAATATCCGCGCCAATTCGCACGTCCGATCAAAACATTCGATTTCGCATAGATACGGAGTTCCTGCGTATTATCAAACCAAACTCGTACGTACGAGAAACCTTGTCGTACGTACGAGAAACCTTGTCGTCCGTACGAGAAACCTTGCCGTATGTACGAGACGGCTTGCCGTACGTACGAGAGGCATTGCCGTATATACGAGAAGCCTTCCCGTAAATACAGAAAGTCTTGCCGTACGCAGTTCATTGTCTGTTGGTAATACGTCAGCCGTTTGCAACGGATCGCGTTTGT
>JBBQKP010000011.1:0-32390 GCA_038326995.1 Tepidisphaerales bacterium | reverse complement strand
TTGCTGGCGCTTGATGTGCACGTCGGGTCGATCAAAGCGCCAGCAAGCTGGCGGCTAATCTTGGGAACGCGTGAAGGGTCCGCAGAATACTGCGGACCCTACGTGGTTTATGCGTGCTCCTCGTTTCGCCGCGGGCGTGAGCCCGCGTGATCTCGCGATGTCACACAGCGCTGTTGGGTCAGCTATCGCCCGATTGTTCTCGCTTGCCTCCGCGGACAAGTCCGCGGCGAATCGAAGAAGAAGATGCGCTTCGAATCTGCGCGCCTACGACGATGCGCTGATGTGCGAATGGTAAATGCGACGCCGACACGGGTGTGGACCCCGAATGTGAACTCAAATGTGCGCATTTCGAGTGGGCAGACACGAGTGGCGGCGGCGTAAGGCGAGTGATGAGAAGGAGTTGGGCCCAGGGATGGGAGAAAAGCAGTCGTGAAAATCGGTGGTAAACGGGTGCGAAATGATGGTGAACGGCGGCGAATGGCGGCGAATCGAGGCGAATCGGCGCCAAACGGCGGTGGTGGTTGCCATCCTCAGACGGCCATCCACCCGATCACTTCAATGTCAACGAAAGCGAGCGGGCATGCACAAAAAATATTGGACTACCAATTATCGGACACCACGCGATGTGGATTACGCAATCACATGCGGCCGAAGCCGGGGTCTGGGGTTCAGCCTGCCGCGAAGGGCGGTGACCTGGACCTTCATTTCCCGGGCTTGTCGATCCAGAACACGGCGGCTCGGGTGGGTTTCGCGTGGCTTGTCTTTGAGCGCGTTCGAGCGGGCGCGGAGGTCTCGGAGCCTCATTTCGAGGAGTTCGATCTGGCAAATGAGTTCGGGTTCGTCAGACATCGCGGGAAAAGAAGTATACCTCGCGTTTTCGAGCGGGCCATGTTTTTTGCACGTGAATTCATCGAGATGGGGTTGGTTATCGGAAGGGGGCCGGAAAAAGCGCAAAAATTACGCGATCGGTTTGCTCATCTGAGAAATGTATTCGACCGATGTGATATCAAGATCGGTAATGGGAGTTCCCAGCCCATGCCGACGTGAACGGGTCGCTCGACCCGGGCATGGCGCGATTCGCGCGATGGTGGCATCGATGACGGCAGCAGGTCCTAAGGGTTGCTGCAGCGTCGTTGGTGCTAAGAAGCCTGGGTTAGTTAAAGGAGAAGCCATGAAGGCTCTTTTCAAGAAGCTCGTTCGTGACGAGCAGGGCGGCGAAATCCTTGAGTACGCACTCATCGCCGGTCTGATCGTCGTCGCCGCAATCGCGGTCATCACAGCTGTCGGCAACAAAGTGCTGGCACGCTGGAACTCGCTCAACACCCAGATGTGAGCGAGAGTGGGAGGGGAAAAGTCCCTCGAAAATCACCCGATCGTCGCCGCGAATACCGGTGGCGATCGCTTGTAAGCAGTTCGCGCGACAACAGGCTGGCCTGTTTGGCAGCCTGAATCACAGTGAGCCGAACCGATACTGCATTATGAGAAAGCTCTTCAAAAGACTCATCGCTCAGGACACCGGTGCCGAGATCCTGGAATACGTTCTGATCGCTGGTCTGGTCATTATCTCCGCAGTCGCGATTGTTGCGGTGTTCGGGACGAAGGTGCTAGCGCGGTGGACGAGTCTGAACACGCTGATTCCCAGTTAGTTCGAATTTTCAATGATTCACCTCCCGCCGATTCTCGCGCTCACTCCACTGTTGGTGATGATTTTCATCGCCGCGATGGTGGACCTGCGCGAGCGGCGGATTCCGAATTGGCTGAATCTGCTGATCCTGCTGAGCGGACTTATCAACGCGATCGTGTGGGCATCGCCCGTGTCGATTGGCTACGCACTGGCAGGCGTTTTTGTCGGCTTTGCGCTGCTGTTCGTTCAGTTCGCACTGGGTGCGGTGGGCGGAGGCGACGTCAAGATGCTCGCGGCCGTCGGTGCGTGGGTGGGCCCGCTCGCGACGCTGGAAGTCTTCATCGCCGCCGCGATCGTGGGGCTCATCATCGTGCTGAGCCAGGCGGTTGCGACTGGACGTTTGCAGAAGCTGTTTTCGAATTCGATGGTACTGGTGGTGAACTTCGCGAGCTTCCAACATCTTGGGCGCGAGCACGTTCAATCGACGGGCCAATCGATGCGAAGCGTCGACAAGCCGTTGCCTTACGCGGTCAGCGTGATGATCGCGCTGTGCGTGTGCGTGGCGGTGCGGTGGTGAGCGGTATTACTGAGAAACAGGCGAGGTAAGAGGAATAAATATGCGAAATCGTTCGACAAATCAGTCCAATTCAACCCCATCTCGCCGACGGGGCAGCGCCGTGATGGACGCCGCACTGGTGTTCCCGGTGCTGCTGCTATTGACGTTCGGGTGCGTGGAATTCGGGCACTTCTTTTTCATTAAGCACACGATGCAGGGCGCCGCAAGAGAGGGTGCGCGCGCCGCGATCACGCCTGGAGCGACCAACGGTGATGTGACCAGCGCAGTCCAGGTCGCGATGAACGCCGCGGGGCTTTCGAGTTCGGGCTATAGCGTGCAGGTTCTCGACGGCGCTGGAACATCGTCGGTCAGTGCCGCAAGCGTCGCCGCGGGTTCGGCGATTCAGGTTCGCGTCAGTGTGGGCTGGGGTTCGGTGGGCGTCAGGCCGCTGGGTCTCATCGGCACGGCGAAGCAAGTGGTCGGCCAGACGGTGATGCGAAAAGAAGGCTGATCCGTTTTGTCGGGCGAAAATCCTGGAGATCTCTACCCGCTCGAACGTACCAACGTCGAGCGGTTTCTCATGGTGGTTGCTGCTTTTGCATGTGGGACGAAATCAAGAAAACAAAGGAACGATTTGGGAAACCTGCTTACTTCGCGCGCGGCAGTTTATCTGCTGAAGGGGTTCGAAATCTCGCACACGGCAGGGGTGCAACAAAAAAACAGGATGTCATTAACGCCCGGTAATTCGACGTGAATGCTGAACACGGTCATCTAGATTTGGCGAAATGGGTGCGGGCTTTCGGGCATGGTTCTGATGGTCGCCTGGCACAGGGTTCGATAATCGTCGCGACATCAGTGGGGAGGAAACGCGAAACAGGGCTGTGTTGAAACATCTTTGATGGATGAGTTTAGCACGAGCCAGAAGGTGGGCTGAATTCGGGCGATTTTGCCGGGCTCATATTCCGCGCAGGCGGCCTAATGCTCCTCAACGAACCCTCCGAAGATGAGTGCGGACGAACCGACTCTTGTCGCGAACGTGCGGTAAGTGCGGTTGAAGAAGTTTCGTTACTCGCAACTCATCTGGAGTGAAAATGGATATCAAGAAGTCAGCACCACTGATCGCCGCCGCTACTTTGGGCGTGGTCGCATTCGTGGCGGCAATTCAGTTCTCTTCCCCCGCACAGGTCGTCGATCCTTCGCAAAACGTGAAGTGGCTTGAGATGCCTGTTGCGTCACGAAACCTGGAACCCGGTCAGATGATCGGCGAGAAGGATTTGGTGCTGATCAAGGTGGACGAGCGCGTCATGGGCGGGGCGGTCATGAATGACCGCGCTACGCTCGTGGGTCGGGTCACCAGCACGATGGTGGGCAAGGGATCGCTGTTCAGCAGCTTCATGCTCGCCAGCGAAGGCGCGGGCGCCGGGCTTGCGGGCGTGCTCAAACCCGGACAGCGCGCCATCACACTTGAGATCAACGAATTCAACGGCATGGTGAATTTCATGCAGCCCGGCTCGCGTGTCGATCTGGTCGCGCGTGTACAAGTCGAGGGTGAGCAGGTCGCACGAACCGTCGCACAGAACGTTTTGGTCCTGGCGGTCGGGCCGCGTTTGTCGCCGAGCCAGCCTCAGGAAGAGTCAAAGCTTTCTGGAGACGCCGCCAACGATCAGCAGAAGCAGAATTCCGCTTCTCGATCGGTGACGCTGCTTGTCTTGCCTGAACAGGCGGAACTTTTTGACCTGGCGTCGGCGAACAATTTTCGTCTGACCCTGCGCGCTTCTGACGACGATCAAACCCCCAAACTAGCCGGTGCGACCATGAGCGATCTGCTGGGCGACGTGCAGCTCGCCTCGAATCGCGATGCTTCGCAAAGACCAGCGCCCCAGCGTTCGACATCAGATCCGTTCTCCGAGACGGGTTACAAGCGGCCGGATTCGAATCAAAAACACACGCCCGAAATCGTCGTGCCGGTGATGCACAAGATGACCGTGATCCGCGCCGGCGCTCCGGTCGAAATCGAGGTGGAAGTGCCAGCCAAACCCAAAGCCAAGGGCGGCACGATCGCAGACATCAGTGATCTGCTGCGTTCCATCGCCGACTGAACTCCAAACATCTCGGGCCGATCGTAGATCTATAAAACAGCTCAGTTCAAAAGAAGTTCGATTCGTACAACAGAGAAATCCATGAAAGACGCAACTCAAAATCACACCGCACGCCATCTCAAGATCAAGCGCTGGTCACTCCTTGCCGGGGCAGGCCTGCTGGGTGTTCTGGCTCTGACCACACAATTGCAGAGCGGAAAAAAATTATCGACCGACACGTCGAACCGCGCGATCGCCGTCGCGGTCGAGCCGGTCGTGGGCGCGATCATCGGGCGTGAGCGCAAGGGTATGCGCTCTGCTCTAGCCTCGGAAATGATTCTGGGGAACCTGGACCCGCAGACCAAAGTCCAGCTGGCTAGAAACGAAGCCGGCGGCAACGCGCTCATGCAATCCGCCTTGCCTGCCGATTCATCGTCTGATGCGTTTATTGAAGTCGCTCAAACGACCAACGACGTGACCAACGAAGTGACATGGACCGACCTGTTCGGCGGGAACCAGACGATCCGCGACGACGCTTCCGACAAGACGCCAGATGCCGCGACAGTTCATTCGACAGTTCATTCGACGGGATCGTCTATGGTCGCAGAAGCAAGCCCAACGACGGCCGCTTCAGACGTCTGGGGCGAAACGCCTCTGGTCGAAACGCCTCTGGTCGGAACGCCGGTCTCAGATCAATTGGATCACTCAACAACCACACAGCCCGTCGAGGTCCGCGTATTAAATCGAAGCGGCACTTTTCTCGTCAGCTCCGACGGGACAGCCTCGTCATTCGATGCGCCAGGTATTTCGGTAATCGAGAACGCTCCTTCAACGCAAGTCGCGTTCCCCGAGGCCGCTTTGGAGAGTTCGCCTACCACGACAGCGTCGACCGCGCCCGCCGCGACAGCGATTCGAAGGCCGATGCAGCGTCGCAGCGCCGCTTCAACGGGCAATGCAACAGACCAGCAGTCTACGTCTCGCAAAGTCAGGCCGGCCGCATTGGATCTGGTGACCAGCGGCCTGGATGACAACGGCGAAGTGCGATTGATGATCAACAAGAGCAGTGCGATTCGCACGAAGCGATCGATCAAGACGATCAACGTGGCCGCGCCCGACATCGCCGACGTGCTGACGCTCGGGCCCGATCTTCTGCTCGTCACCGCCAAGAAGCCCGGCACGACTCAGCTCATGATCTGGGACGACAGCGGGGAACAGGCGACGATGGATGTGCATGTCGCCGTCGACGTCGGCGCGATCAACGAAATCATCAGGACCGTCGTTCCCGGCTCGGACATCAAGGTCGCGGCGGCGAACGGTTCGATCGTGCTCAAGGGCGAGGTGCCCGACATCGGCACGGCAGAAAAACTCGTGGCGCTGGTCCAGCCTTATGGCACGGTGGTGAACTTCCTCGAAGTCGCCGGCGGACAGCAGATCATGCTCGAAGTTCAGTTCGCAGAAGTCAGCAAGACCGTCTCGCGTCAGCTTGGTATCAACCTCGCAACACAGGACGGCGTCTCCTTCCTGGGCAGCAATATCGGAAGCGCCGGATTGTTCGGAAGCGAGTCGCTCGGCGCAGGGCAGTTCGGCCTGACGGTGCCCGAGAACGTCCGCAGCGCGACGATCTTCGGCAAGGCAGAAATCAGGGGCTCCAGCATCGCGTATCTCGTCACCGCACTCAAAGAAAACAACCTCCTGCGTGTGCTGGCAAAACCCAACATCGTCGTCATGAGCGGGCAGACCGGGCGATTCGTCGCGGGCGGTGAAATCCCGATCCCGCAGCCTTCGCAGGACGGACTGGCCATCTCCTACAAAGAGTACGGCATCAAACTTAACTACACGCCCATCGCGCTGGGCAACGGCAAGATTCAGCTCGCACTCGAGCCTGAAGTCAGCGAAATCGACAGCAGCGTCAGCGTGCAGATCGGCGGCGGCCCGGTTCCGGGATTCATCACACGCCGCGTCAGCACCACCGTCGAACTCGCCGACGGTGAGACCATGGCGATCGCCGGGCTGCTCAGCAGCAACATCGTCGCCAACAAGCAGGTCATTCCGTTCCTGGGCGAACTTCCCGTCATCGGCGCACTCTTCCGCAGCACCCGCTATCAGCAGCGTGAAACCGAACTGCTCGTGCTCATTACGCCCCGGCTCGTAAGTGCGATGAAGCCCGGCGAAGTGCCCGCATTGCCCGGTAGTCAGTGGCAAGACCCCAACGACGTCGAACTCTACTTCGGCGGCGACCAGGGCAAGGACGTGACCCCTCGGGCCGTGCCGCTTTCAAGGAATACGAACTCGACATCTGCCGCACCGTTCATGTCGGCCAATCACTCGGGTGATCAAACCGTAAGCGACTCGTCACGCGAACCTCTTCGTGAACGACCGACCAATGAAATGCCCACAAGGCAGCAGCATTACGACCGCGTGCGACACGTTCCCGTCGCTCCGCAAAACCCCGGCAGCAAAATCGCCGATCCTGTATCGGACGAGCAGCGCGTGGAACAAGCCCCCGCAATGGCGGACATGGATACCGGTCTGGTCGGCCCTCAGTAGGAAGTGCCCAGAAGCAATTCCTTTATTCAAAGCTTCGAGAAAAACGAAGACCACACTCGTCTGGCCCCATCACGAAATTCATCGCAGATTCAATACGGAGCGACAATGTTCTTTCAACTCACATGTGCGATCGTCGACGGCGACGACAACAACCGCGGCGAAATGGTGCAGTTCCTTGCAGGACAGGGCATGACGCCCATGGCCTCGCTTCCCACCATCGACCAGCTCGGGCAGTTCCTCAGCAAACAGGAAAAACCGCAGCTCGCGATCGTCAATCTCGATCCGGGCGCGACCGACCAGCTCCGCGCACTCGCGCCGCTGATCAAGAATTTCCCGGACACAACATTCTTCGTCATGAGCCAGGTCATGGATCCGAATCTGCTCATGGACGCCATGCACGTGGGCGTGAAAGAGTTCATCCCCTTGCCGATCGTCGAGCACCGCTTCAAGGCCGCTCTGGATCGAGTCGCCAACAACCACGGCATGAGCGCCAAGGGCAAGATCATCACCGTCGTCCCGACAATGGGCGGCGTAGGCTCGACCACCATCGCGTGCAACATCGCCACGTCGCTCGCACAAAAAGCCAAAACGGTTCTGGTCGATCTTGATCTGGTTCAGGGCGGCGTCGCGGGTGCGTTTGATGTGCACCCGCGTTACACCATCGCCGACGTGATGCAGTCGGGCGAACAAATCGATCGCCAGCTTCTGGATACCGCGCTCTCGATCCATACCAAAAGCGGCCTGGCGATCCTTGCCCGGCCCGAGCTTCCCGAGGACAGCCAGCGCGTGAATCAGATGGGTCTCAATCGCCTGCTGGGCGTATTGGGTCGCATGTTTGATTACGTCGTGGTGGATTCGGTGATGAGCATTGACCCGGTGTATGCGGCCGCGCTGCACGCCGGGTCGATTAACATGATCGTGATGCAGCTCAACGTACCCAGTGCGAAGAACGCCGAGCGATTCGTCGGCACACTTCGCCGCATGGGCGTGGATACGAACAAGATCAAAGTGGTCGTGAACCGGTATGTGAAAAAGGGTTGGGACATCGAACCCGAAGAGGTCGAAAAGTCGCTGGGCCTGAAGCTCAGCTGGATGGTTCCCAACGACTACAAGAACGCGATCGCCGCGGTGAACTTCGGCGAGCCTGTGGTTCTGCGTGCTCCGCGCTCTGAAATGAGCCAGAGCCTTATGGAACTTGCGGGCATGATCAGTGCGTCGTCGTCGAACGTCTCGATGGCGGCGTGATCAAGTGAACGAGTGAATGTGTCAAAGAGTTCAGTTAGCGCGTCGCGTGAGATGGTCTTCGGGTGTGTATAGAAATTGTTATAGGAGTAGTTGTCATGGGTCTATTCAGTAGAACAAATACTCAGACGGTCGAAGTGCCGTCACCCGCCAAGGCAGAAAGCCCGGCCGAGCGTCCCGCCAACGCCGCCGACAGTGCGTTCATGGCGCTTCAAGCGGTCAAGGCCAATACCGCTTCAGCGCCCGGCGTCCCCAAGCCCACCTCGACCGCCGGCTCGATGTCGCCGCCTCCGCGCGCATCGATCGTGAGCGCGCCGCAATCGGAGCGTCAGCTTTACATGCAGCAGATGAAGGTCCGCATGCACCAGCAGTTGGTGGATAAGCTGGACGTTCAGAACTTGCGTGCGATGGCTCCGGAAGTGGCAAGGCGAGAAGTCCGTGCCCTGGTCGCTGAACTTTGCACCAACGAAAAATCACTCCTCAACGCCAGCGAACAGCAGCGATTGATGGACGAGATCATGGACGAGACGTTCGGCCTGGGGCCGCTCGAAACATTGCTGAAGGATTCGACAATCAGCGATATTCTCGTCAACCGCTGGGACCGTATTTATGTCGAAAAGAAAGGCCGCGTGGAATTGTCGGATGTTCGCTTTCGCGACAACGCGCATCTGAGGCAGATCATCGAGCGAATCGTCGGGCAAGTCGGCAGGCGTATCGATGAGACCAGCCCGATGTGTGATGCGCGTCTGCCGGATGGCAGCCGAGTGAACGCGATCATTCCGCCTTTAGCGCTGGACGGCCCTGCGATGTCGATTCGTCGCTTCGGGCATAAGCCGATGCAGCTCGAAGATCTTTTGCGTGCGGGCGCATTCCCGCCTTGCGTGATCGACTTCCTCGCCGCCGCGGTGCAGGCGCGGATCAATGTGATTATTTCAGGCGGTACGGGTTCGGGAAAGACGACGCTGCTCAACTGTCTTTCGCGATACATCCAGGCGGAGGAGCGCGTCATCACGATCGAAGACGCCGCCGAACTGCAGTTGCAGCAGCCTCACACGGTCAGGCTGGAAACGCGTCCAATGAACATGGAAGGCAAGGGCGAAATCACGCAGCGTGATCTGGTGAAAAACTGTCTGCGAATGAGGCCCGACCGCGTGATCATCGGCGAGTGCCGAAGCGGCGAGACACTGGACATGCTTCAGGCCATGAACACCGGCCACGACGGCTCGATGACCACGATCCACGCCAACAATCCGCGCGACGGCATCAGCCGACTCGAAGTCATGATCGCGATGGCAGGCTACGACATTCCGCCCAAGGCGATGCGTCAGCAGATCAGCAGTGCCGTTCAGCTCATCGTGCAGGCCAACCGTCTGGTGGGCGGACGCAGAAAAATCACCCGCGTCACCGAGATCGTCGGCATGGAAGGCGACACCATCCAGATGCACGACATCTTCGGCTACGAGCAAACCGGACTCGACGAAGCGGGCAACGCGACAGGGCACTTCTTCAGCTCGGGCATCAGGCCCAAGATCATGCCCCGAATTGAAGCGCGCGGAATCAAGCTGCCGGCCGACACCTTCGAAAAACGAACGATTCCCTGCTAACTGGCCCTGCCAGATGACCCCTTTAGTCCACTCACACTGACACACCATGCACGGACTCATCGCCCCACTCTTCTACGCCCTCTCACTCGCACTGCTCGTGTGGGTGATCGCGCGTATCGTAATCGATCTGCTGACGGGTGATCGAAGAAAACTCAAGTCCCGACTCAACTCGGGCGAGCGCTCGTCGCAGGTCTCCGAATCGCAGCGGTCCATCCGCAACGATCTCGTGCTCCAAGGCCTGGAAGGCAAGCTGATGCGATTCAGCTTCGTCCGGCACATCAACAGCCTGATTCTGCTTTCACGACCTGACGTCAAACTGAAAAACTTCCTGGGCCTGATGGTCGGGCTCTTCGGCTTCGGCTTCCTGATGATGATGGTGATATTCGGCGTGGTGATCATCGCCGCTGTGACGGGCGGGCTCCTTGGGATCTTGCCCCCGCTCTATCTCGTACGAAAAAAGAACGCACGTCAGCGGCTCCTGGACGACCAGCTTCCCGAAGCGATGGACTTTCTCGGCAGGGCACTTCGCGCCGGTCACTCGATGGGAACAGGCCTGAAAATGATGGGCGAGGAACTGCCCCAGCCCCTGGCGGGCGAGTTCATGAAGGCATACGACCAGACTTCGCTCGGCATTCCAATGGATTCTGCTCTCAAGGACATGACCACCCGAATCGATTCTACCGACTTCTCGTTCTTCGTCACCGCGGTGCTCATCCAGCGCCAAACCGGCGGTGACTTGTCCGAAGTCCTGCAGAATATCAGCGGCATGATCCGCCAGCGAATCCGCCTCCAGCAGCAGGTCAAGGCCAAGACCGCAGAAGGCCGATTCACCGGATATCTCCTGACCGCATTCCCGGCCGTCATGTTCGTCATCAGCTATGTCATGAACGCCGAATACGCCGGGCGGCTCATCAACACAACGCTGGGCCTTCAGATGCTCGGCGCCGCGTTCACGATGCAGGTGATCGGGCTCTATGTCATTCGCAAAATCACGACGGTGAAGGTGTAGTCAAATTCAGAATCAAGACCAGAGCGGGGAGCGAGTAGAGTAGAAAGCGTTTCACTCTCACGTCCCCGCCCTCCACTCCCCGCTCCCCACTTCCTCATCATGGATACAAACCTCATATTCTCTGCTTCACTCGCCGGGGCCCTTGCCCTGGGTGCGTACTGGGGCGTGGCGCGATTGATGGTTGCTGCGGATCCGAAGATTGCCTCGCGCCTCTCGGGTCGCGGACAGACCGGCTCGCAGGTGACGATCGCCGACGGCGACACGAAACAAGACAGTCCGCTCAAACGAATCGGCATGGCACTGGCCAGCCCGTTCATGCCGGAAAAGGAAAGTGAAAAGATCGGAGGCATGCGAAAGAAGCTCGCGATGGCCGGCATCTACGACCCCGCCGCCATCAAGTCCGTCGTCGGCTTCCGCTTCATCTGCCTCATCGGCGGAATCGTGTTCGGTTACATCTTTGCCTCCGCGTTCGGATACGGCGTGCTCGGCGCTGCCCTGGGCGGGCTCATCGGGCACTTCATCCCTTCCATCTGGCTCAGCTCCAAAATCTCCGCCAATCAAAAGGCCCTCAACCTCGGCCTGCCCGACGCACTCGACTTAATGGTCATCTGCGTCGAATCGGGCCTGACCATCGACGGCTCCATGCAGCGCGTCGGCGATGAACTGGAACTGTCTCACCCCGCACTCTCACGCGAGTTCAGCGTCGCGCACATGGAAACCCGCGTCGGCGTGAGCCGACAGGACGCGTTCAAAAACCTCGCCACCCGAACCGGCAACACGTCGATCCAGTCGCTCACCGCCATGCTCATCCAGGCCGACCGATTCGGCACGAGCATCGCAACCGCCCTTCGCGTGCAGGCCGAGTCCATGCGTAGCAAACGCCAGTTCCAGGCAGAAGAACTCGCCGCCAAGGCCAGTGTCAAAATGAGCTTCCCCCTGGTGCTCTTCGTCTTCCCCGCAACATTCATCGTCCTTGCAGGGCCCACCGTCATCGGCCTGCTCAACAGTGCCCTCTTTACCGAATAGTTCACCGAATAGTTCACTCGATAGTCGATAACATCCGATCACAATTCCATTACCCACTTCGCCATGAAAAATCACAACTCCGTACTCAAGTTTTTCCCGCTCGCCCTGGGTGCCACGTTCCTGATCATCGGGTGTGAATCCAAGCCCAAAACAGATGAGCCTGCTTATCGTGAATCCACGCTTCGTGACCCCGCCGTCCCCACCGCAACCGAAGTCGCCTTCGCACGCATGGCCGCCTCGGGCGCACGCGACGACGCCATGCTCTTCTCTCAGCACTTCGACGATGGCAAGCTCAACTCACTGGGCCGGGACAAGATCGATCGCATTCTCTCCGTGCTGCCCAAAGGTGCCACCGCGCGGCTCTACATCAACTTGCCCGAGGGCGACACGACTGACGCGCTCATGATCGCGACCGAGGACTACCTCGCCGACGCCGGCATCGCGCCGGAAAAAATCTTCGTCGGCCAAGGCACGAATCCCGGCGCACTGCGTGACACGACCGACTCCATCGCCGCCCGCAAAGCCCTTCGCGACGGCGGCGCCTCGAGCGATCAAGGCCCGAGCAGTATCGGCGTAGGTATCGACATCGGAAAGTAGCCGCATAAAGCCCCGTTTCGGCATAATCCGAAATCGTCCTAAAGAGCCGCGTACTCAGTGAGCGGGCTTGCGTCGTTCTTCGCGTTCAAAATGAGCTATTCAGAAAAATCGAAGTGCCCGCTTACGTCGTGTGCGGCTCTTTTTTTTCGTCGAGAAGCGTCGAGGCGCGTAGAGGACCCGTCTGAGAAATAAGCTGATACGCAATTGTCTCACGTGCCTGTACGCTGCGTCGCATGAGTGGATTCGAGTCCGGACCAGAGCATTCGACCAACACCAATCGCCGCCCGCGCGTAATCGTCATTGGCGCGGGTTTCGCCGGTGTGAAAGTCGCCAAGGGCCTGGCCCGTTCGGATTGCGATATTCTGCTTTTTGATCGCCACAACTATCACCTGTTTCAGCCGCTCCTGTATCAGGTCGCGACGGCGGGACTATCGCCCGGCGATATTGCCTACCCGATCCGCCGCGTGTTCAGGTCGCAGCAGAATGTTCAGGTGGTGATGGCGCACGTGGATTCTGTCGACCTGAAATTGCGGATCGTTCGCACGGAAGATGAAGAGCTGGGCTACGACTATCTCGTGATCGCCGTCGGTGCGACGCACTCGTATTTCGGCAAGCCCGAGTGGGAGAAATTCGCGCCCGGGCTCAAGACAGTCGACGACGCGACGGAGATCCGCAAGCGCGTTTTGCTGGCATTCGAGGAGGCAGAGCAGGAAGCTGATCCGCACGAGAGAAGGGCGAAGCTGACGTTCGTCGTGATCGGCGGCGGGCCGACGGGCGTGGAGATGGCGGGGGCGCTGCGCGAAATCGCCAGCTCTGACATCCCCAAGGACTTTCGCTTCATCGACACCAAGACCGCCCGGATCATTCTGCTGCAAGGCGGCGACCGTCTCCTGCCCGCGATGCACCCGATCCTCTCCGCCCGCGCCAAAGACGATCTTGAATCAATGGGCGTCGAGGTGCGGCTGAACTCGCGTGTGACCAACATCGAGAAACATGCGGTGTGGATCGGCAAGGAAAGGCTCGAGGCGGAGAACATCATCTGGGCCGCGGGCGTGCAGGGCCAGCCCATCGCCAAGACGCTGGGCGTGCCTTTGGATAAAAGCGGACGCGTGATTGTCGATGAGGATTTGTCCGTGCCGGGATTCGGCGAGGTGTTCGTCATCGGCGACGCGGCGGCGGCTTTGGATTGCGACACAAAGCAGCCCGTGCCCGGCGTCGCTCCCGCGGCCATGCAGATGGGCGCGTTCGTCGCCCGGCAAATTCGCGACAATCTCTCCTTCGGCAAAACCTTCGACCGCCCCGCCTTCAACTACATCGACAAGGGCACGATGGCGACCATCGGCACCGCAAAAGCCGTCGCCGACATCAAGGGCATCCGCTTCGGCGGCCTGCTCGCGTGGCTCATGTGGGGGCTCATCCACGTCATGTTCCTCATCAGCCATCGCAGCAAACTGGTGGTCATGGTGCAATGGACCTTCGGCTACGTTCTGGGCTCGCGCGCGGTCCGACTCATCACGGGCGAGCACGAGCTCGACGTCAGCTCCTCCAGATTGGAAACAGAGGAGAGGGCAGAAAAAGCGATGGATTATCTGACGCAGTTGGATGGAAAGTAAGCGTTCAGATCGTGCATTAGTCAAAGCCAGTGCTCTGTCGCATCCCAAATTTCGAGTGATTGATCTTCTGGGTGACACGGACGTCTCGACGTTTCTCAACAAAGAAAAAGCAGAACGACAGTTCAAGCACGCGTTACCTTAAAGCGGTGATGCGACGAATTGAAAAAGCATGTCTTTTTTATAAGAGTACCCGCCAGCTTGCTGGCGCTTCGTCGGACTCGTCTTGCACCATAAGCGCCAGCAAGCTGGCGGCTACACGGGATTGAGCCAGTTTGAGTCGACAGTAATCGTCAGCAGTAACCCGTAAATTTTGACGTGACAAATCACGAGTGATTGAGACTCATTTCCAGAATCCATCCTAAATCTTTCTCCATCTTTACACATTTTGTCGGAGATAATCGGATTCGCCCCGATTGTGATATCGGACGCTCCGAACTTAACGAAACCTTAGCCAAACGTTATTGAAGAACTAACAGACCGGATTTTCCGGGCCTTATCTTTCTTCGCATCAGGCCGGGCACGTGTGTGCCGGCCGACCGTCATATCAATCGAACGAAAAGAATAGAGACCCGAACCATGAAGAAGATCGCCCTCCTCGCCGGCCTTGCATCACTCGCAGTTGTTGCATCCGTTTCCTCAGCCGCCATCGTGATCACCGAAGTGATGTCCAGCTCGGGCACCGGCGGCACTCCGGATTGGTTCGAACTGACCAACACCGGTGCAGCATCAGAGAACGTAGCCGGCTTCAGATTTGATGACGGCTCGTTTGGTGTCCCGGATACGGTAATTGTCGATCTTCTGGGTGTCTCGGCCATCGCTCCGGGCGAATCCGTGGTTTTCTTCGAGAGTGCCGCCCCCTTGATCGAGGCCCCCCAGTTCCGCACCTTCTGGAACCTCCCCAACACCGTTCAAATCGGCAGCTATTCGGGGTCGGGTGTTGGACTTTCGAGCGGTGGTGATGCGGTTGTGATTTTCACCGGTTCGAACGTCGAAGTCACCCGCGTCACGTTCGGTGCCGCGACACCGGGATCCAGTTTCGTCCGTACCGGCGCTGGAACTGTGTTGTCCACCCTCGCATCAGTGGGTGTCGATGGCGCGTACAGTGTGAATGCTGCGTTCGCATCGAACCCGACTCCTGTCACCAACATCGCTTCGCCCGGCGCCATCCCCGAGCCGACGGTTCTGGGCCTGATCGCCGCGGGTTCGCTTGCCGCGCTGCGTCGCCGCCGCGCCTGAATCATCTGAACCTGAAGTTGAATCGTTCGACAAAATCAACACCCCGCGACTTCGTCGTCGCGGGGTGTTCGCGTCGTTTAACGCCGAACGCGCACGAAGGCTAGCGTCTGCGGCGAAACGGGCTCTTACTCAAATCCGCCGAAGTGAAACCCTTAAGATCAACAAAGTATTTACCGGGTTTCATGACATTGGCTTTACCGCACCACCGTTACGCGGTGCTTACGCCGAAAGGCTGTGGGCGCGCAAGCGAGCTGCTGCTGAAACACCGTCGAGAAGCGGACGTGGCTCGTGAAGCCACAGCCGCGGGCGATCGCGGGCATATCAAAGTCCGTGTCTCGAAGGAGGTCGCACGCGCGATCGATCCGCACGCGGCGAATCTCCTGCAGAATGCTCCTGCCCAGAGCCGTCTGGAACTTACGCTCCAAGTTGCGACGGCTCAGCATCACCTCGGCGACAACTTCGCTCACGCCGATCGGATTCGCAGCCGACTTTCGGATGAACTGGACAGCACTCACCACAGCCTCGTCGCCGATGGTCAAGACCTCGCAGGAGTTTCGCGTGACGATTCCCTGCAAAGGCACCAGGCGAATTCGCGGCTCGACGATTTTTCCATTCAGCAAATCGACGAGCATCGCGCCCGCTTCGACGCCGACCTGAAACCCCGAAGACTGAATGCTGGAAAGCGACGGCCGGACAAGATCGACCAGCAACAGGTCGTCGTCGACGCCCAGAATCGCCAGTTGTTCGGGCACTTTCACGCGCGCCGTTCGGCAGGCATCGACCGCGAGCCAGGCGTAGCGATCGTTGGCGGCAAAGAGGGCGACGGGCTTGGGCAACTGCGCGATCCAGGCGGCTGACACCGCGTCGGCCATAAGTGAAATAGAGCACTCGCAGCCGTCAGCCCGGGCGAGGTCGGCGAAGGCGTTTTGTCTGACGCGTGACCAGGCCACTGTCGGATGGCCGCAAAACGCGAAACTGCGGAAGCCGCGCTCGCGTAGATACGCATACGCAGCCCGGCCGATGCCCTCATCGTCGGGCAACACCGAATGCAGCTTCAATCGGTGCAGCGCCGCCGCGTCCAGTGTGTGCGATACGTTGACAATCGGCACCTTTGCCCTTTGTAACGTCTTTATCGACTGGGCGCTATGCACCATCATCACCGCGGCGTCGATCTGTCCGGAATGCATTTTCCGCTTTCGCTCCACGCCGTACATCGAAGGCCTGACAAACTCCCAGTTTCCCGCAAGATTCGCGTATTGTATGAGCCCGCGCAACACGTCCCGACCGTAACTGCCGATCAAATCCACCTGAAGCCCGATTCGAATCATCGACGAATCCTAACCCGCTTGGACTTTCACTGCACGGTTTGGCGTAAAACATAAAATCGTTTGCGCAAACCGCCGCTGCATTGACCCCCGTCTTGTGCAATACTCCTCCATCGGTTGATCGTGGAGGAGAGAAACAAAAATGCAGTGGAAGTCGTCCTTGAATTTTGCCAATACGGAGGAACAGATGAATTCGCGTCCTAGAAATTTCGTCGTGGTCGTATCTACTGGTGTGTCGAAACTCGTGAGCAAACCTCATGCGTCCCGTCACGCGAACTTTGTCAATCAGAGCGTCAATCGGGCTTTCACACTCGTGGAACTCCTGGTCGTCATCGGCATCATCGCGCTGCTGATTTCAATCCTCCTGCCCGCACTCGCCCGAGCACAAGAATCCGCACGTAGCGTCACCTGCCTGAGTCAGGTCCGCCAGATCGGGCTCGCATCGTCCAACTACCTGACCGACAGCAAGGGCGTCCTGCCGCCCAGTTACTATTTCAGCCGTAGCAATCCGAGCACCAATATCTCCATGTTCGACGTGCTGGTCCGTTACTTGCCGAAAACCGCTACCAAATCGATCTATACCTGCCCCTCGGCTTTTGAGGGGACAAGCAATCAATTTCCCCTCACCTACGGCGCCAATGCCCGTGCTCACGTCTACTTCGCCGTTGATCCCGTGCAACTTCCGGGAGACGTCAATGTGCTTCAGAAAGTCACGAAGGTCAGACGCAGCTCCGAAATCGTTTCCTTCGGCGATTCGGCGCAATCAAGCGGCGTGTTTACCGCCGGTGGCTGGCTCAGCTGGACCGAAAACAATTTCTCTGCACTCATCGATCCGGCGAACTCGGCCAATCTGGTTAACTCACTTCCGGGCTGGAGCAACAACAGCGATGCCGTCAACAATAACTATCACCTGCGATACCGTCACCTCAAGAGCACGAAAACCAGCGTCCTGTTCGTCGACGGCCACGGCGAGAGCGTCGGCAAGACCGACCTCTTGTTCCGAAACCTGGCATTCAACTACTAACTGCTGTTAGCCGTTGGCAACTGCTGATGTAAAAGTTTCAGTCAGCCAATTCACCAGTCACAAATCACATCTGATTCGGAGGGTTGAATCGCAAATCGGTGCAAGATGTCTTGATCCGTGCGAATTCAACACAGTTTAGTCCCCTTTTTTTCGAGGAGAGATTCATGTCTCGTAAGTCACTATCAGTCGTTTCGTTCTGCGTCACCGCTGCGCTCGCAACTTCGGCATACGGCCAGAACCTCATCGCCAACGGCGGGTTCGAAGACGGCACCGGCGCCGACGCCGCGGCCTGGGAAGAATTGCAAGTCGGAAGTGGACGAGTCGTCGATCCCGCAAACGCACGCACCGGTAACGCCTACGGCCGTCTCAACGTCGCTAGTCCTGCCGCCAGCATCCTGCTGCAGAACTCCATCTCAGGCGGCGGTCTGCCTGACCTGGTTGCCGGCAACACGCTCGTCCTGAACTTCTGGGCACGGGGCGTTGTCGGTGATACCGGCAATATGAACTACGCCCTTCGCTATCTCAACAGCGGCGGTGGGATACTTTTCAACTCCGGTGCGCAGTTCGCTGTGCTCAATCCCACGACCTATCAGCAGTATACCTTCGTCGGCGGAGTGGTTCCCGTTGGTGCTGTTGCCGCCTTCGTCGAACTCGTCGGTGCTTCAGGTCCGACGCAAACTCCTTTGAACATCCTCATCGATGATGTCAGCGTCACCGTGGTTCCCGAGCCGACGGTTCTGGGCCTGATCGCCGCGGGTTCGCTCGCGATGCTTCGCCGCCGACGCGCCTGAGCGTAGCGACGAATTGAACAATCCTGAGTTGGTCTAAAAACAATCACCTCGCGACGATCCCGTCGCGAGGTGTTCTTATTCTAAGCGTCCGGCGATTGATCGCATCATCCATTCACGCCAATGCTTTTGCGTTCGTCTATTTCGAGACAAGTCGAATTGCATTGAACTCTTGAATCGTGCCGGCGGTTCTGACATGTCCGTCGGTCATGAGCGTATTGGCCTTGCCGCGATGACGCATGAGATCGAATCGCGGCGACGCCGGTTGCGCCGTTGCGTCTCTGAGTGTTGCGTTTGGGACGCCTACACCACGTGGAAACCAGACTGAAGTCGAGACGACGGCCGGTCGGTTGTTTGCGTCGCCGAGCAACAACGTGTCAGACGGTCGTTTGACTTGGAGTATTTTTCCGCGAAGTGCATTCGTCTCTGGGTTGTCGCTGTTGAACGCGAAGATCGCGCCATTCAGGGCATAACCCGTCAGTGCCCGCCATGCAGACTCGCTTTGTCGGTAGGAAATGAACGCCTCTCCGTGAACCTCTCCGTCGAATACGAGGTTCGGACACCGCAAACGACTGACGTCCATTGGAACCTCATTCTGCAGCACAATCGCAGGCAGTGCGCGAGTCACGTCGGTCAGGCAAAATGGAAACGGCAGCAACTGTGTGAACGGCCTTAATTCCGCCAATCCCGCTTCGGCGGTGGTGCGATAAAGATAGCGGCGTTTATCAGGATCACCCAGATGCTGAGTCAGGCTCACGCCGTTTGCAAATTCAAGCTGCCCGGCAATGAACGTGTCGCCACGGTTCGACGCGGCCCGCGAGTGGATCAATGTGCCGTACTCACGCTGAGTGACTGCACATTGAGTCAGCCATGACGCCCGACGTACACTCGCGAACACGGGAACAAGTATGGCGATGAGTATCGAAAGCACGCCCAG
The DNA here is from genome assembly GCA_038326995.1 of Tepidisphaerales bacterium. Classification (GTDB taxonomy): domain Bacteria; phylum Planctomycetota; class Phycisphaerae; order Tepidisphaerales; family Tepidisphaeraceae; genus JBBQKP01. Next base: position 13,184 of record JBBQKP010000011.1, on the reverse strand, counting down.
CACGACGAGGAGTTCGATCAAAGTGAACGCGCTGGATCGAATCAGGATCACTGGCTCTTGCAACGACTCACGTGAAGTCATAAGCCCAGGCCCGGCCCAAAGCCCCGCGGCCGCGACCATCAGAAGAAAAACATTGCGGATCAGAGCGATTAGATTGTTCGTCCAATTACTGTGCGAAAATTCAATCCATCCTATACACCGACACGCGGGTGCATAGGGGTCGGTTAGATTGATCGCCAGGAAAATCGAAAATCCGATCAATACGACCAGTGATGCGAACATCGCCTTCAATCTATAAACGTTGCCAAGCAGGCAGAATGCCAGAAAAATTTCGATCGACGGAACTATCCAAACCAACTCTTGAACCCAAAAAGTAGGAAGCCATGATATGAGCCGAAGCGTCGTCTGAAATGAAACAAGATCAATTGACTTCAGAATTGCGGCGAAAAGAAGCACCACGCCGATTGTTAATGAACACCCTTCAAAAATAATGCGGTGGTAAGCTTTCATGATGACAGTCTCGGTTAAGAGCTCGAATTTGAATTGACCTAAAAAATCATCGGCTGTCCGAGTCGAACGCTGCTGCGGCGAGAGAATGACTCGAGCCACCAATTCCTGGTTGTCGGATCATAGCGATATCGAACGTGAATCGGATACGCGTCGTGCCCTTGAGTGCGAACGATGAAGATCCCTTGCGCGACCAACACGTAACCGTCTCGATTTAATTGAGTCAAAAGTGAAATCGGATGGCTTGAGATGAAATATGCGCCCTGCGCAAGTTTTCCATACCAGAACAATCCATCCGGCTCGCCGATCTGAGTCCAAGTCAGGTCTAAATCCTGCTCAGCACTGGTAATGACTTCAACGGCAAGTCGACTACCCTCAGCACCGACCGCAAAACCATCGATTTTACGCGAAGAATCCGATTCCTCGCTTGCGCGACCCCAGGCCTTGAGCAGTCGTTGTAGCGAAACCAAGTCCGGTGTTGCCGCATCGCTGTCTCGAATTAATCTTGAGAGAAACGGATCGGAACTCGTGTTATCGTCGAACTGAATCAAAGGCATGATTCGACCGTCATCAAGTCCTGCAAGGTAGGCTTGCGAATCGAACGTTGCAACCCACCTTAGTATCCTTGCATTCTCTTTGGCGAGTGACGAGCGTATCAACAAGGCGTCGGCCCTGAGCATGGGGGGTAATGAGATTGACAGAGAATCAAACGTTCTGGACCAGTCAGAGCTGATTTGAACGACCGCATCATCCAGCCCGACGTATCTCAATGTCGCGGCACGACGCAGGGATGCGACATACGCCCGTCGAGAAGGGCTTCCTTCGAGACGCGGAGATAAATAATGAATCGCCTCCGGCAGATCATCCCCATTAAACGTCACGACATTCGACTTTTGAAGATCCCCTATGGCAATGACAATCGGCGTCTCGTCTTGGGATAATCCTCGAAGATTCCACCATAACACTCCCAACACTAAACCAACCACGACGATGGATAACCAGAATCTCTTTGATTGAATTAGAGGGACATTGTTCTTGGTAGGCGGGAGCATAATTCTGATACCTTAGCGAAAATGGAAACACGAGCGAAATTGTAACACTTCAGCCGTTTGCAGAAGCGCTCGAAATCTTCGACGACCCTTGAAAGTCATCGAACGCACATCATGACTTGTAAACGTGGCGTCCCGGACGTATTTCTGGCCCGTCCGGCAGGACATCTTCCTTCTGAATTTCTGTAAAGAGCCTTCCACTCGTGAAAAATCGCATTGTCCTGCCGGACGGGCCAGAAGCGCATCCGCATTTTATACCCTTAACGGCGATTCGCAGAAACCGCTTACTCACGTGCATGGCTCAATTAATTGCGTCTGCATTCGGCTGAAGTGTTACGCAAAACTATTAGACCCTTTGTTTTTGAAGACGACTCACTTGTTGCCCGACAAACGCCCAAGACTAGCGCTAGCTGAGTCCTATGGGCTTGGACAGCAACGTCGCGACTATTTGTGCACCACTGCTGTGCCGCTACCTGGACCGCATTTCGCCCGTCACGCGCGCGATCACGTGGCCCGACAGTTCCGCATCTTCCACCGCCAGCACGCGGCAAACTGTGCCGATCGGGAAGCGAACCGTCTTGATCTCCTCCACCACTTTCGGGCCCTTCATCGCCAGGAAAATTCCGCCCGGCCTCACGAGCGGCCAGCACCATTCCACAAGCGTCTTCATCTCCGCGACCGCCCGCGACGTGACGACCTCGAACCGCTGCTTGCCCCGAAGTAGCTCGGCGCGGGCGTGCAGGACGGCCGCATTTTTGATGCGGATATCGAGCAGGATCGCCGAGATCGCGTCGAGCTTTTTCTTCGTCGAATCGATGAGCGTGACGGACAAGCCCGGGCGCGCGATCGCCAGCACCACACCCGGAACGCCGCCGCCCGTGCCGACGTCGGCGAGGGTTGTGATGGTTGCTGGAATGTGCCTGAGCAGAGAGAGCGCGTCGGCGATGTGCCTCACGGCCGCGTCGTTGCGATCGACGATGCGCGTCAGATTGAGCTTCTGGTTCCACGCGATCAGGCCGTCGAGATATCCGTCGAGCTGATTGAGCTGCTGGCTCGAAAGCGGCTCGCGTGCGACACGTGTCCAGAGGGTGTGCGGGGTGTCGGCTGGGTCCAGGCGAGATTCGTTCACGCGACCTCAATGCTGGCACCCGGCAGCGCGACGACGTTCACCAACGAGCCGATCTGAATGTCGCCGTTGTGCAGGTCGATCGTGTCTTCGCCGGTGGGCAGTTCGACAAGAAAAATCGCACCCGCCTGAACGACCAGCGTTCGCTGATCGAGCATTTTCACGCGGCCCTGGATGATGCGGGGCGTGCCGAGAATCGGCTGCACGAAATTTCCGCCGCTGGTGACGGTGTAGACTTTTCTCGCTTTCACTCGGATGGCGGCGCGGATGAGCGGGATTCGCGGCGCGAACCCGGCAGGGCCCTGCACGTGGTGCTCGTAATTCGTACCCGAGGGCGCGAAAACGACCAGGCCGTTCTCAATCCGAGACGCTTGGCCTTTGGAGGTGAATTCGGTTGCGGTGGGCATGGAACGAGTATGCGCGGATATGAGTGCTATTGCGAGAGGCGTCTGGCTTCTGGCCCGTCCGACGGGACACTCTCGGGGCTTTGACCGCACCAATTTACCGCGCCAATTTGCCGCGCCAGTTTAACCTCGCTTGAGCTGCACCTTCCGCAATCCCTGTCCGCGGCACGCCAGCAGCAGCTGCGCCTCTAGCCCCGCCAGCATCAACTGCTTGAGTTCGTACATGAACGAGGAGCTATCGACCAGAACGGTCAGCGTGCCGCGCGAAAATGCGGAGAGCGTGCAATGGTCCGACAGCATGGGCGGGACGAGCGTTTGCCATGCCTCCGAAAGCCCGCCGACTTTTTTGTGCTGTCGAGAGATGTCGTGCTGGAAGAGCGACAGTGCTTCATCGCCCAGCAGTTGGGCCGCGGGTCGCTTGATCTGTTTGGACCTCCATGCTCGGCCGAGTTGTGCGGGGTTGTGTTGGTACATGAGGGTTACGGCATCAACAAATTGTCGAGTGATATTCTACTGCAGCGTTCGATACTGTTCGACCGTCAAATCCAGCGCCAACTGTGCGGCCTTCTTGAGCACGGGATCGCTCGAGGGATTGTCAACGATTTCGCGAAGCACGCGGTCCGCGCCTTTCTGATCGCCCGCACGGCCGCCCGTGCCGACGCTGTATCGCATGCGTCCGAGTTTGAGAATCGCCTCGACTTGCCACACGCGGTCCTGACTGTTTTTCGCGAACGCGAAGATGTCGCCCGAGTGTCTGCCGATCTTGTTCTGATCGACGGCGGTGATGACGCCCCAGATGGGCATGACGCGGTCGGTGAAATAGGTCGCTCGTGCATCGCGAAACGCCTTGAACTTCGCTTCACTCGCGATGCCCGCGACGCCCGCTTCACTCGCGACGACTGGCAGGCCCGCCAGGCCGTCCGCGGAGACGGCCATCAGGTTCATGCCGATTTGGATTTGCTGGAACACAATCCGTTCTTCATACAGGTGAAAGCCGAGGTTGAACGCGGCCTCGAAATACTTTCGCGCTTCCTCGGGTTTTTCGACCATGTTGATCGTACCCGCAGCCAGCAGACCCTTGCCCAGCGTGTCGAGCGCGTTCAAGCCGTCGCGGTCGGGCTGATTGTAGCGAAGCACTTCATCGAGATGGTCGGCGAAGATTTTTGCCTTCGACATGGTCCTGGCCTCGAGCAGAAACTTGAACGCGTCGAGCGTGGTCAATGTCTGGGCGTCGGGCCGCTGCGCGAAACGCTCGTACATGAGTTTGTTGGTTGACATCTCTCGGACGGCCTGCCGATAGAGCGGGCCGGCGTCTGTTGGGTTTGTCGCCTGCACGAGGCTTCGCATGTCGAACGGCACATTTACGGCCGCAAGATTCGCTGGGTTGGTTCCCATCTCGGTCGGTGAGGAAACGTCGTCGAGCTTGAACAGCCAGACGATGAGCAGCACTTCGAGAAGAAGCACGACGCTTGCGATGATCCAGCCGCGGGTGTTTCCAAACATTTTTTTCAGTTCCTGAATTTGAGTGGCCCGAGATCGTTCTCATACCACAAGGCCTGTGCGGACATGAAGCGCTTGGGAATGGACTATCCCGCGTTGCTGTCATGACCGCAAGCGGACGATCACTTCGAGCGGGCGTGGTTATCAGCCCGCATTAAACGTCACACGCCGTTCGCCCGGAAAGGTTTAATTTCGAGGGCGACTTTTCCGGGTCATTTGCTATTGAATTCCCGGATTGCAGGTCGCATCGCCTCATTCGTAATGCAAAGTGAAGGCAACAACCCACCCCTCACGGAGCATTCCCAGGATGAAGCATTTTCTAACTATCGCGGCCGTTTCGTTCGTGTCGATCGCCTCACTCGCGACCACCGTCCAGGCCGGGCCGTGGTCGGTTCCAAGCGGCTCGCAGCCGACGTTCAACTATTCAAGCGGCTCGGACCTGAACAACCATTTCGGCACGCCGTTGCCGGTGACCAATGGATTCACTTTCACGCCGCAGCTTTTCGTCTCGCAATCCACCAACGACAGCACGCACAATCTCGCTGACACCACCAGCGTGATTCTTAATGCCGCACCGAACCGACATTTCTCCTGGATCAGCGCGGGCTTTCTGGGCGACTATCAGATCCTCGGCAATGGCTCGGCAAGCGCGTCCGGACAAGTGCGCGTGCGGAACCTCGACACGATGCAGGTGCTCGTGCAAGCGCTGAGCTTTACTCCTGAGATGCCGCAGCAGGCCGGTCTTGTGGTCGAAACGTCAGAAGGTGAATCGGACGAGATGAGTTTCAATGGGGGGTTCAACTCCGGCCTTTTCCAAAGCAGCGGCGTCATCGCGCTGCCCGAGGGCTGGAGCCATATCAAAATCGAGCTCGACGGTCTGGTCAGCACGTACGCACAAGGCGCTTCGGCCTCGCTCATTCAGTTGAAGTCCGGGCACATCAATGTCGGCAGTGAAGTGATTCCGCTGCCCGCGCCACTCTTGGCGGCCATTCCCGCAATCGGCATTGCCGCGTGGTATCGCAAACGCATGCAGTCAAAGCGGGCGTAAGGGTGTAGACCAAAAATCGTCGATCATTTCGGCGACGCCTGGTCCGCAAAAAGCCACACGCAGCAGCTTGTCGATTTTGCGATTTACACGCCTCCGATCCATACTCAAGGTCGGAGGCTTTTCGTTATGCGTGATTTACGATTTTATGCCCTTTTATTTCTGGCCGTCGCTCCCGTCGCTCTTTGTGCGTCTCTCGTGGGCTGCAAACAAAACGCGCCCGCGATTGGATCTCCGCCGACGACCTTCGGCGTATTCGATCAGGCCTACACGCTCTCCAACGGCACGGTCGATGTCGTCATCGTCCCACAAATCGGCAGGGTGATGCGATACGGATACGTCGGCGGGCCTAATGAACTGTGGAACAACCCCCTGGCGAAGTTCGACGGCGACAAGCCCACGGACTGGATCAACTGGGGCGGCGACAAAGCGTGGGTCTGGCCGCAAGAAGGTTGGCGACGCTTTTTGCCCGGGAAACAAAATTGGCCGCCGCCCATGGACCTTCCCGGCGTCCGGCACATCGTCACTTACAGCTCGCCGCTGCGCCTGCGAACCGTCTCCACGCTCATCAAGGAATTCGGCTTTTACATCGTTCGCGATTACACCCTCGCGCCCTCCGGAACAGAGCTCCGCGTCCTCAGCACGATGACGCCCGCTCAGGGTACTGATGTCGCCTCGCTCAAAGGCCTGGCACCTTGGACGGTCGCTCAATTGCCATGGTCGCCTTTGGTTTTGGGCATCACGACAGGCGATGCAAAGGACACTGCGACAGATCCGTTGAAAAACCCGCTTTTGCCCGTCAGTGTGGTTGATACAAAGATTGTGAAGTTCAACCTGCCGACAGAAAAAGAATCGCAGAAGGTCGGCCTGGACGCATCGCACCTCGCCTCACAAAGTTCGCACGGCACGTTGCTTGTTCAGAGCATCGGCCCGCGCACGAGCCGACTGGAATATGTTCCCGTCGAGCGTGCGCAGGTTTACTCGGAACCCAAAACACATCCAGATCGACCGACAGCCGCCTTGCCTTACTTCGAGCTGGAATTCACCGCGCCTTTGTCGCCCGACGGCAAGCCGACCACGCTGGAAGTTGTCTGGAATCTCTATCGCACGACCACCGACGATGAGGCGATGAAGATCGTGCAGTCGCTGGTGAGGTAGGGGGTGTAATAGGGGGTGTAATAGGGGACGACAGTTTGTTTTTAAGCGTTGCCGCGTCTTTAGCTCAGCACGCCGAACGCCGCACCGGGTGCGATCGGTGCGGTGCGGACGTAGCCCTTGCCCGGCGTGTACCACGTTCCGTTGGCTGAGCTGTCGAGGAAGCCCTGCATGACATCAAGAACGGTGAACGCCTGTTCGAGCGAACAGCGGTGCGGGCGATTCTCGCGGATCGCCTGGGCCATGTCCGCGAGTCCGACGCTTCGGCCGTAGCCGGTGGCGGTGGCCTTGGGGAGCAGTTGCCGTTCTTTTTCGCCGCGCAGTTGAATGTAAACATCGCCGTCGAAGCCGTTCGGATCGGGCACGAATAGTGTGCCGAGCGTGCCGAAGATCTGGATGGGCTGAGCGCGATCATACTCAGCGATTGCGGTCGCGAAGCTGGTGAAGATCGAACCGGCCGCACCGTTTTCGAATTCGATCAGCCCGGCGATGTGGTCGGGCGTGGTGACGTGCAGTTTCGTGCCGTTCTTGGGCTGACTGGTGATGGTGCGCTCTGGAATGGCGATTGAGGCGCTACCCGCAATGCGTTTGATTGGTCCGAGGATTTGCAGCAGGGCGGTGAGATAGTAGGGGCCCATATCGAACATCGGCCCGCCGCCTGGCGCGTAATAAAACTCGGGCGAAGGATGCCAGTTTTCATGGCCGCCGCCGAGCATGAAAGCGGTGAATCCCACGGGCTTTCCGATGAGCCCATCGTCGACGGCTTTTCGGGCGGTCTGGATGCCCGCCCCCATGAACGTGTCGGGCGCGCAGCCCACTCGAAGCTTCTTCGCTGCCGCAAGTGCGATCAGCCTTTTGCCCTCTTCACGATCCACGCCCAGCGGCTTTTCCGCGTAAGTGTGCTTGCCCGCTTCAATGGCGCGAATCGCGATCGGCAGGTGCGCTGCGGGAATCGTCAGATTCAAGATGATGTCGATCGAGCTGTCGGCGAAAATCTCGTCGACACTCACGGCCCGGGGTACACCAAACTCCATCGCCTTCTTCTTGGCGACCTCGATATTCATGTCCGACACGACCGCGATCCGCACCGAGGGAAAGCTCTTCGCCATTCCCAGGTATTGCCCTGAGATGGAGCCGCAGCCGATGACGCCGATGTTCGACACTTCGGTGTTGGTGACGTCGTTATTTTCAATTGCCATGTCGATCGATCGTGACGAGTCGTACGTGAAATTCAAGTGCGCTTGGTCAGACACAGCAAGTCAGGAATCCGAAACAGACCTACCGGACGCGGAAGAAGCGAATTGACCGCAGACTATTGCCTGTTATCGTGAGGTACCAAAAAGGTGATCAACATCTTGAGCTGCTGTGACCAGTCTGTGAAACGTCCGTTTCTTGCAACTTGAACGCCGCTGGTCTACGCTCAATCGTTCAGAATAGAAGTGATAAGAACAGCAGTGTTCACAGGGCCCGCATTCATCATTCTCGTTCATCAGCCCTTTTGAACTCGGATCGACAAGTCCACCGTCTATGTCGATCGACGCCAGGAGTCGGTGGGACAATCTCATGCCCGAACGACTTCTCCAATACGACATCCTGGAGCGACTCGGAGAAGGTGCGCGCAGCACAATTTATCGTGCGAGCGACACCCGAACCGGAAAGATATATGCTCTAAAACACGTGGTCCGGAAGGACCCTAAGGACATCCGTTTCATTGAACAAATGGAGACGGAATACGAGATTTCCAGAAGCTTTTCTCATCCGAATTTGCGAAAGAGCTACGAACTCAAGATCCAGAAGACCATGCTGCTTAAGGTCACCGAAGCCATCCTGGTGATGGAGATGGTCGATGCGATTCCGCTTGATGTCAGGCCGCCTCCTGATTTGTACAGCACACTCGACACCTTCGTGCAGGCCGCCAGCGGGCTCAAGGCCATGCACCTGATGGGCTGGATTCATTGCGACATCAAGCCCAACAACATTCTTCGCGGGCCGACCGGCGACGTGAAGGTGATTGATTTCGGTCAATCGTGTCGCGCCAACACGGTGAAAGAGCGCATCCAGGGCACGCCCGATTACATCGCGCCCGAGCAGGTGGCACGCAAGGCCGTCACCGTTCAGACCGACATTTTCAACCTCGGTGCGACGCTCTATTGGGCCCTGACGGGCAGGCACATTCCGACGCTTTATACGGTGAATAAGAAGGGCGACAATTCGTTCTTGTCCGATGCGCTATTTGACCCGCCGACCAAGCTCAATCCGCTGGTCCCGCCGGTCGTGAGTGAACTCGTGATGCAGGCAGTCAGCACCAATCCCGCGAAGCGCCCGGGCGATATGGATTCGTTCATCCAGAAGCTGCAGATCGGCAAACACATTCTCGAAAAACGGGCGGACAAAAACAGCCAGAGCTACGGCAGTGGACTTGAAAAATTAAGCGACTCCGACTTGGGCGAGTAAGTTTTTGGTTCTCTGTAGAAACTGCTTTTCGCTTATTTCGAAGACCACAGCAAAATGCTCCGCACGATCGCCGTCGCGGTCGATGGCGAATAGCCGACGATGCCATCGTGTTGAAATCCGACCAGCCCGGCCGAGAGGTCTTCGCGGCTGTAAATAATCGCGGGTCGATCGTTGATCAGCAGCATCTGAAGGCGCGGCGCGTCGGCCGTGCCGATGACTTTGGCGGCGGCGTCGCGAAAGGAGACTTTCGTTTCGCCGCTTGCCAAACCCTTGAGCATCGCATGATCCGTCGGAACCGGGCTGAATGATTTGGATCCAAAGAGCTGGGGAATTTCCTTTTCGACCGCCGGCGCGAAGCCCGAGTCGCCGCCGGCGGAGTCGATCAGCAATAAGCCGCCGGCCGAAACGAATGCCTTGATCGCGTCACGCTGTGGCTGTGAAAGTTCGAGCGTCTGCGTGCCCGTGAGATGGGCGATTTTGGTCTCGCCGAATTTCAGTTCGGCGGCCTTGGTCGGGACGACACTCAATCGCACGCCGTCGTCGCGCAACAGCACCGCCGACAGTCGCCTGAACCCGCCGGGCTCGGGGTCGTAGTTGCCCGAGTAAGACAGCCGCGCCACGTCAATACGTTTGCTGATAGTTCCGGCCGTCTCGCTCGGCACGACGTAATACGATTCGCCGCGTCGGTAATAGTGCTCGCGCGAGGCGGTGTAGCTCAGGATGTTCGCCAATAGTTGCCAGGGCTCGACGCGCTTGGTGTTGTACGCCTGAAACACGCTGCCGACGTCGCCCGAAGGCAAGAGAATGATCAGTTCACGCACGCCATTGGAAAGCGCCTTGACCTGCGGCTTGGCGGCCCATTTTGTGCGGACGAAGCTTTGCTGCGTGTAGATGGAATGGTCCTGGGGCAAGTCGCGAAACTCGAAGCCAAAAAGTTCCGTGCCCAGCTTTTCGATGGACTGTGCGATCCGCCTGTTGGAGGAATCGGCATTGACGACGACGAGCCCGCCCGCTTCGATGTAGGCTTTGATTTTTTGCTTGCCCGTATCGTCGAGCGTAACGGCGTCGTCGCCCGCTATGTAGAGAATCGGCGATTCGATCAATCGCGAGACCTCGGCCTTGGCGTCGATGATCTGCCAGCGAAAATCACGCTCGAAGGTCTTGCCGATCCAGCGCGTGAGATTGGCGGCGTCGCGCGGGCGATTGTTCCACGGATTGCGCTTGGCGGTTGTGGTCTTTGAGTAGTCGAGCTTGGCGATCGCAAGTGGCACGCGGCCGCGCGAGAGAAAGAGCACGCCAAAACACGTATCGGTGAATTGCGTCCCCGAACCTTTCGCATTCCAACTGCCGCCGCGTTCCTGTGAAGAAGTGAGGTAGCGTGCGCCGAAGTCGTACCAGTCGTGCGGCCCGAACTGCGCCAGGCCGCTGGTCAGGCCGACGCGTTCGAGCGAATAGAGCGTGGCGAATGCGAAGGATCGAGGCAATTCTTCGTTGCCGACTTCGCGTAGGAAGTTGTCGGCGACATATTTCATCGCGCGGTCGACGGGGGGATTGATCGGATTGTTCGAGGCGTCGCGCGGGCGTTTGTCGATGGTGTAATCGGCGATGATGGCGAGTGAGGCGACGCCGGCCGCGGTCATGCCGATAGTGATGGGGTATTTGTCGCGCGAGTCGTTGAGCTGTGGATAGGTGTAGGTCCAGCCGCCGGTCTTGGGGTCTTGCGATTCGAGCCATGCTTTTTCCATTGTGAGCCAGACTTCAGCGCGAAGTTCAAGCCCCATCTGCGCCGCAGCCCAGAGCCCGAGTGCGGCGTAGTTGCCCCGGCTCAGCGAGTACGCGCGCTCGCCCGGCGCGTAGGGCCAGGTGCCAAGTGGTGCGGCACCGGCGCCTCCTGCCTTTCCGTCGTGCATCATCGTGCCGATCAGTTGAGCATCGCGCGCGACGACTTTTTTTATGCGGTCGGAAAGAGGCAATTTGTTGCACACTTGCAATCGCATCGCCAGGGCGTAAACGCCTTTGATGTCGGCGTCGAAGAGAAAGTCGATGGCCGTTTTGAGCCGCGGGTCTTGCGGCGACTCACCTGCAGAAAGAAGCGCGTAGACGGCCAATGCGGTGGAGCCGCCCCACTGACCACCCGAGGTGAATCCCGCCCTGGCCTGCGGATCGGCTGCCGGGGCGTCTTCCCAGTTGCCCTGCGCGTTTTGTTTCGCGTAAATCCAGGCGACGCCTTGAGTGATCGACGCATCGATACGTTTGAAATCGACTAAGGCGGCCTGTGCGGGTCGGGCCTGTTCGGGTTCGGCGTTCGCGTCTGATTGTAATAAGTTGGATGACAACATCAGAACTGCGGCACACAGCAAATTCGGCAGGGCCAACCGAATTGCTGGTAAACGGCGGGATGGATCAAGGCGAGAGGGCATGAGCGGAGATGATAACAAGGCGTCAAAGAAAACGCTGTTACGGTTTCATTAGGATTTCGGACAGGCTTTCAATAGCAGGGCGGGGCCAAGTGGATTAGAGTCCCGGGGCGTTCGCAGACGATTATGGGCGTGGCGGCGTGTGGGCGAATCCAAGAAAGTTGACCACAAGAATGTTGGCCACATGAACGGTGAACCGAAGACCCCTGACACCAAACCCGGCGGAAGTACCCCGCCCGTGCTCAATTCGATGGACGGCCTTTCTGATGGTCGTCCGGTTTCCGCACGAGTGTTTCCGAGGCGAAATGCGCCCGTAAAGGGACTGGCGAATCGCGCGATCAAGGGAACGCTTTTTCTCTCGTCACAGGCGATGTTGAGCCGAGTCGTGTCGATATTAGGTACGCTGACGCTGTCGATGCTTCTCATCCCCGAGTCGTACGGACAGGTGGCGCTGGCGAATATTTTCGGTAATGTGATATCGCTTCTGGCAGCCCCGGGGTTTGATACATTTCTCGTTCAGCGCGGCCGTCGGCATAAGCCCTGGGTCAACCCAATTTTCTGGCTCTCGGTCATTTCCGGTGCGGTCGGCCTGGGTACCATCTTATTGCTGGCCCCGGTTTGTTCATGGCTTTACCAGGACAATACGATCGGCGAATTGATGATGTGGTCGGGCGTGACGACCTTCTTCGCGGCGATATCGACCGTGCCCCTGGGTCTGCTAAATCTTCGAATGCAATTCGGGCGCCTGGCGCTGTTCAATTTTATGGCGGCGACGGCGTGGGTGTGCATAACGGTGGCGTTGGCATGGTTCGGTTTCGGTCCGTATTCGTTCGTGATGAGTGGCCCGATCCTCGGGCCGATCTGGCTGATCTTATTATTCTATTGGGCGAGGCCCAAAATTCGACGGCCGATGCAGCTCAGTCGAGTACGAAAAGCGGCACCTCGAGTCGGGCTGATCCTGGGAAGCAGGCTAGGCCCGATGGTCGTATCGCAAGGAGATTATCTTGTGCTGGGTGCGGCGGTTTCAAAGCACGAGGTCGGGGTGTATTTCTGGGCATTTTCAATGGCGACTCAATTGCCGCGCGTGCTCGCCCAGCAAATCATCAGTGTGATCACCCCAGTCATGGGGCAAATGCAGAATGAAGGTTCGAGGCAGATCAATGCGACGCTTCGCGGAATGAGACTCGCGGGGGCGATCAGCTGGCCGCTGGTGTTTTTGCAAGCGACCTGTGGCACGGAGATGTTGCGGTGGTTTTTTAGTGCGCGATGGAGCGAAGCGTTCGTGCCGTTTCAATTGCTGAGCATCGCGATCGGCGGCGAGGCCGTGATGGGAGTGATGTACGGTTTGCTGGTCGCCCGAAGTCGAAACGCGGCGCTGATGACGCTGTCGCTGCTTTTTGGTGCATTGTTCCTATTGACCGTGGGTATAGGAGCGTTCGCCGGGGGCGTGGTGGGCTGTGCAACAGCGGTTCTGGTGTTCTACCTGCTTTATCCCGCGCCGTGGCTGTTCATCGGGCTTAGGGGAGA
>JBBQKP010000010.1:0-33100 GCA_038326995.1 Tepidisphaerales bacterium | reverse complement strand
GGGGCGAGAGCAGTCAGGGGCCAGTCAGATCTGGCTTGCCGCGTTGAGTGTTTTGCCTGTGTTGAAAGTCGCTCGGCAAAAACCGCTTGCGCGGACGCTTCGCGACTGCGGAAAGAGAGCACTGGTATTGAAGCGTGCAGCGTACACCCGGCCGCGCCTCGCCCGTCAAGGCCAGGTCGCGGGTGCAAAAATCGCGGCCTCCGTGGGTACACGGACCCTCCGGGATTTTTACCCCCGCGATGCTGCGCAGCCCAAGGGCTTGCTCGCAGCCTGTGACGGTCGGCTTGCCGGGTGTCCTTGCACGCATCAGTCGCCGCACGTGCGGCTACGCCAACGCGTCGTCCTGCAAAGGAACAGTCATGTCCGATCGCATCAAGTCCGTCGTCGATTTCATCCTCACCACTCACCGCCCCGGGCGATTCCAGCGGGAAGGCCTGATCGACCTGATCCGCACGCTGCGAACCCGCCCGCAAGGTGAAGCACACGTGTCGGTCGTGTTGGAGCACCTGAGCCGGGTGGCCCCGGAGATCGACCCACGAGATCGACCGCGAAGACGTCTTGCCCAAGAACCGTATATAAGGCGGGCCATTCGCTCCAATCATCACCGCTTTCCACGACCGCAGCCCGCTGCGCCGATACTTCAGAACAGCGTCGGCGGTTCTTGAACATCTCGCTTCTGTGCCGTGATCGAGCAGCCTTCGCCGGCGAACTCCGGATTCTTGCAGGTACAAATGTCAATCGTGATGCCGTGCTTCTGGGCAATCTGTGTGACTTGTTCGAATCGCGCACGCCGATCCAACTCGTCCAGCGATTTCGCGCTCCCGCAACTGTCGGCGAACGATTGGTGTTTCCAGCGCGCCGGGCCGAAACCTTCCCCGAGCTGTGCGCCAATCTCGGCATATGCAGCTTTCACTTTGCCGACGAACGCGCTGCGAACGAACAGAAAGCTCGCCGACGCCATGCGCACGCCTACCTTCTCAAGCGCTTCAAACAACGCACTCAGATTCTCCGGCGTGTCGGTGATATCCGGTATCAACGGATCCAGGCGCGGGCGAACCGTGATGCCCAGTTCACCGAGTCGGCGGATGCCTTCGATCCGCATCCTCGGCGGCGCGGCGCGCGGCTCGATCTGCCTTGAAAGCGCCTGATCCATCGTGGTAATGCCGATCTGCGCGAACACTTTGCCAGGATGCTGCGCGAAAAGCTCGTAGCAATCTTCAGTCAGAAATCCTTTGGTGAGAAATGCGACTTCCACCCCGGCCTCAAGCAAAACGCGCATCGACTCGAGCGACACCGCCCGCACCTCTGGTTGATATTGAAACGCATCACTGCTCGGGCTGAAGTAAACGCGCGTGGGCTTGCGCCGCATCGATCGAAGTTCGGCGCGAATGAGTTCCGCCGTGTTGGTGAAGAGCACGATGCGATCGTCGCCGGGATAGTTGGCGTAGCCTTGGATGTAGCAGTATCCGCACCCGTGCGCGCAGCCGAGCGTGACGTTCACAGTAGGCAATCGCTGCAAGCAGGGGATCGCCGAGGGCGTGAGAACTTTGCCTTTGCGGATGCGTGGTTCGAGGGTCACCATAGTCGCCGTCCCTTCTGCACTTGGGTGAGGTCAACTGCCCGGCCGAGCAGGAAAGACTTTGACTCAGGGCGATGACCATCGCCCTCGATCGACACGGCACAGGTACCGGGCAAACCGAAACGCTGTCGATGTTGTAAAAGATCATCTTCGGACAGGTCCATGTCGTCGATGAATATCATTCGAGCAATTCTGAGCAATTGCGATAGAACGCTCTTGCCATTGCGTGTGGTTAGTGCGGCGGGATTAAATCGTCGAACCGGCACCACGCGCGTGCGCTCGCGAATCGCATGAATGTTTCGCTCTTGCAGTACCTTCAGGGCCGCAAAGTAATCTCGAAACGGGTCTTGAAGAATTGCCGCTCCGCCCTCAAGTTCTGTTCTTGTTGATGCAACATGCAGGTCGCTGTTGCCTACTGTTCGTGTGATTGCTTCGTGTGGCCCTCGTTTTACCGACGCCGAATCCAATTCGCAGAATTCGAAAGTGCTTAAGTTGTCGAATAGTCGGCACACAAAAGCGATTCCAAATTGCTGATTACGGGCCAGCCAAGTCTCGCGATCAAGCAGCTCTCGATAGTCCGCAACGGTCCATTCGATCGCTTGCAGATCGCCTGGGCATCCGTGCATTCCAAAGCTTCTTCCCGAACAAGGCGGGTGGGCGTCGACAAAATGAATCGAATCAATCGAAAGCTTCGCCTCTCGGAATATACGCGCAGCCAAATGCCCAGTGCCTGCACCAATATCGATGATTGACATTGCGGTGCAATCCGGCTTTAGCCACTCGAAAAATCCGTTGCTTAATCGACGGGCGATCAAGCTCGCGCGCTCGCGGGCAAAGGGGTCTGTGTTTGAACCGCACAACCGAAGCGCACGTTCGATCGGGTCAAAGCTTTCTTGTCGGCGCGAAGCCTCGATTGCCGGATGAAGCAGCAAATGAGCATTGCGATCGGGGGCGAGTGCGATCTGCCTGTAATGGTAGTAACCTGCGGGGTCGCCTCCGATTGGTCGCAAAATCGGCACACGCCTTGGAGATGGAAGCGGGCTTGACTTGCTCACGGAAGCCAGAGCCCACAGGGGGTTGCGGTGCGTTGCCGTTGCTGCGCAAACACCTTCGGTCTCTGCCGCCTCGCAAGTAAAGGTCTCAAATCCTGCAAGCCTTTCAATCGCGTCGAATGGAGCCGGGCGACTCGGATCGGCACGCGCGATCTGAAGTGTGTAATGCAATAGCCCGAAGTATCGCCAGGCGAATTGTCGGTGGCGATCACGCTGCATTGGTCGCGCAATCAATCGCTCCCATGTCCGCTTGAGTCGATTCAGCCGTTGCACCAGTCGCGCGTCGCACTCGAAAAACGGCATCGCCGGCTTCCAAAACTCACGCCATCGAACCAGCTCAAGCTTGACCTGTCCCTTTCTCAACTCCAGCCGTATTGGAACCAATTCAGTCGACAGCAGGTCCAGAAGCGCTGTTCGATTACGCGCTGACGATGTATTGGCGACAAGAAGCATACAAGTTACCCCGATCAGAGATGAACTTGTACCAAACATAAACCAAACGTCAAGACATATTTCGGAAATCTCAATCACGCAACATCGACGCCTCGGCAATGTCTTTGAGGTACACAACAGGAAATGCCACGGCCAGCGAACGGTATCAACAATTGTACGACGCTGGTCCGTCGGCGATGGCCGGGGCGGGATTGACCGGGCGTGAGAAGGAACCCGTCGAAGCGGTCGCCGCATGGTCATCAACGATGGCTGGCGCGTACCGGTCGCTGGCCGAGTCCGCCTCCCGTGTGAAATGTCTTGAACGCGAACTCTCGGCATTCCCGTGCGGAGTTGCGAGGCCGTCCGAACCGGATCAGCCCATGACCCAACTCGAATTGTTCGCGTGATCGGGGCGAGGTCGAAATCACGAGCCAACGACGACGCGAATAGAGTGTCTTGACCGGTTGAGAACGGCGATTAGTTCGGGCTTGAAATGGGTCACTAAAAAGGGGCAGCTATATGACCAACTCGGCCAACAAAAACGGGGCACTGGGAGGGCGGCTTTTACTCCGGCTATTTCTCTGGTGCGTCCTCGTCCCGGTCTCGGTCACGATCATCCCGATCGTCTTGGTCGGCATGTTCATCGTGGCGGCGCGGTGGGTGATCTACTTCATCGCTGGCCTGGTCCTGATGGCGTTCGCGCTGGGGTCGAAGGACTATGTGAACTGGTTCTGGCTGGCGTTCTTCATCCCGTTTTTCGTAGGCGGGCTGATCGACGGGATTGCGATTCGGATCGTCGATCGGTGGCCAGCGTCCACCCCGGCTTGATCGCCTTCGAGATGAGCGTTGTCGGGAGTTGGATCGGATCGCTTGACTAGGGTTATGGCTCTTGTTTTCGTTTCAATACGAGAGAAGACGCAACCTTCGGTTTCCTCTTCTCCATCGAGTGATCTGGGTGCTCTCATCACCTTACTTGAGGATGGTCGAACGGAGCTGACTTGCAATACGTTATAGTGCGGTGTAGTGCGCTGGAAATTAGGTCAGAGAGGAATGCGAGTTAAAGGAAGACTAGAAACCGTCGCCGTCCACGCGGTACTTCACACTTGAGAGGACGAATCTCATAAACTGCCCCACGTTGTGCGAATGGAAGCGGTACGGTGAGCACGTAAACTACGGCCAAGGGCCTGCCCCGGAGTTGGAGGCGTTCACGGACGCCGTCTTAGAATTTGTTCTGGCGAGCTGGGACAGCACTGTCGCCTGACCCGTTTCATCGATAAATCCGTCTTGCTTAAGGCATCGCTACGGCGTAAGAGGTTTTCACCCGAATCCGCCCGATCGTGGTGCGTATCCGTAACCGGGAAGTTGGACTAACCATGTCACAACGCGATTTTGCCAGGGGCGAACGACGACCCACTGGGCTTTGCGTACAACTTGGCACGCACGGCGGCCATCGATCCGGCGGCTGTTTCACTTACGCGGAATGATCTGGTGTTGCACATTGACGACCACGCACTCGGCTTGTCGGGCGACATTTATGGATAGGTACCGGTGCAGGCGGACGGCCGCGTCGGCGAAGCGCCGTTCTACTTTCGCGCCCGGGGAAGCCAATGGACGTTCACCGAATGTCTCACTCCCGAAATCGACATATCCGCGATCGGTCCGAAGGACGACAAGATGGACTTTTTCCATGAGGACGATTGCCGCGGGTTCCACCTCTCCGGCGACTACGGCCTAGATTATGACGAGAGCCTCATGCCGAACGATGAAGTGAAAAGGATCACTCTCGATTGCGCGGGCCAATACCTGCGCTCAGCGGCGTCTGACGTAAACGCAAACATTACACTTGACCACAGTCACCGATGATTTCTGCGGTTTGCGGTTGTAATTGGAGCTTGTATTATCGCTTTGCTTGTTGACAGATCTGCCGTAAGTGTTTACCAAATTAATCGATGCAATAACATTCCGTTACCGCGTGACTGATACCGTTAATTTCCGCCACAGCGCTCAGTCGGGAGAGTTCGGTGGCAAGAGGGCCTGATGAGAGACTGCTTATATCTATATTCTTTGGGTGACCACCCCAGAGGTTCTGTCCTGGGCGTCTTGCTCTGGATTGGAAGAGATTTGGTTTACCTCGAGCGAGACAGCGACTTCTGTGAGAATAACCCAGAATTGTGCGGGGATTTCGGCGCTACAGTCTGTGATTTCGTTCGAGAGAAACTTAACAGCTATAAGACGAACGAGTGCTCCGATGGCGATGGCGTCGCATTTAATTTGGCGTTCTCCTTCATAGACGGGCTAATCGAGAACCTCACCGTCAACTATTCGAACGCCCGCCGAGTCTTAGCCAATGTCGTCGAGACGGAATCTTGCAATGCTTACGACCTCCTGTTGACGGACTTCCACGAGTTTCTCTCTGACGCTGAACGCCAGAGGATTCTTACGGACAGCAAGAGCCTATTTGATCCAGATGTGAGAGAGGCATGGGGCGAATCACAGATCGGCCCCCAACACGGATTTCGATGAAATCCATCGCCGCCGGGCTTAGTAACAAGGTTTGTCAATTCTGACGATGGATCAACTTAACATAATTGCTATTATCGGCCGACTGGAAGGGCCGTATTATGCTGTATTTACAGAACGATCTGACCACGTCCGCGTTGACTGTAACTATCGGACCTAAGCCTGCTGGAGCGTGTTCGCTTGAAGCCAATCGTTCGCCCGGTCGATCGCAGAGCTGATCGCAGACCCGATCGCATACGTCACTAACGCTGATTCTCGACGACTAAGCTTATCGGCCCATCCATCCGCCGTCGACCGTCAAGATTGTGCCATGCACATAGTCGGACGCGCGCGACGCGAGAAACACGGCGGCTCCACCAAGATCGGCGGCCGCGCCCCAGCGGGCGGCGGGAATGCGCGACAGGATCGCGGTCGCGCGGGCCGGGTCATTTCGCAGCGCCGCGGTGTTGTCGGTCTCGATGTAGCCGGGGGCGATCGCGTTCACATTCACGCCGTGTGAGGCCCATTCGTTCGCGAGCGCCTTGGTCAACTGGGCGATCGCGCCTTTGCTCGCCGCATAACCGGGCACGTTGATGCCGCCCTGAAAGCTCAGAAGCGATGCGGTGAAAATGATCTTTCCCTTGCGACGCGACAGCATGTCTTTTCCGATCTCGCGGCTAAGGATGAACGGCGCGGTGAGGTTCACGTTCAGCACCTCGTCCCAGGCTTCGTCAGAATGTATGGATGCGGGCATTCGCTGGATCGTGCCAGCGTTGTTAACCAGGATGTCGACTTGCTTCTCGTCATGCCGCAGCTTTTGAATGAACGCCTTCACTGCGTCGCGGCTCTGGAAGTCGCAGGCATAGCCCTTGAACGACCGCCCCGCCGCTGTCACGAGGCGCGCTACTTCGCCGCCGTCGGGGTCGAGGGTCGCGCTGACACCGATGATGTCCGCCCCCGCCTGGGCCAGCGCGACCGCGATCGCCAGGCCGATGCCGCGCCGGGCGCCGGTCACGACAGCCGTCTGTCCGTCGAGCTTGAATGAATCGAGGATGCTCACTTCGCCTCCGTGTCGCAGTTCACAAGAATTTTCATCACGTCGCCCGACCCGCCCATGCGATCCAGCGCGTCGCGCAGGCCCGCAAGCGGAACGACGTCCGAGATCAGCGACTCAAGCGGCAAAGACCCCGACGCTGCCAGTTCGATCGCCCTGGCGAAATCCTCGCGCTCGTAGACCCGCGCGCCGATCAGCTGCAACTCGCGCCAGAAGAATCGGAAAAGGTCCACCGGCGGAGGTTCGCTGAAGATGCCGACTGCGATGATTCGGCCCCGGGTGCGGGGAAGTTTGGTCGCCATCTCGATGCCGCTCTTGTGGCCGGTCACCTCGAACACCGCGTCCGCGCCGGCCCCGCCGGTCTGATCGTTCACGTGTTTGGGAAGGTCGATCGCGGTCGGATCGACGGCGTCGATCCCGATCTTTTTTAGTGCGGCCAATCGGTGCGGGTTGATCTCCGAAACCAATACACGCGCCCCGGCCTGGCGTGCCACGAACGCGATCAGCGCCCCGATCGGCCCGCCGCCGAGCACAACGACGAACTCGCCCGCCGTCACACGCCCGAGTCGAACGTCGTGGCACGCCACCGCGATCGGCTCGATCAGCGCGGCGTGCTTAAGCGAAAGCGATTTTGGAAGCGGCAGCACTGTGTGGGCGGGAACGGTCCAGAGCGACTGAAAACCACCGGCCGCGTCGATACCTAGAAACTTTAGATTGTGGCAAATATGACTGTGCCCGGCGGCGCACGCGGGGCAATTGCCGCACGGCAACAAGGGCATCACGGTGACGGGGTCGCCGACCTTCAGGCCGTGTACGTTCACGCCGACGCTGGCGATCGATCCTGAAATCTCGTGGCCGATCACGCGGGATTCGCCGGTGCGCCAGTCCATTTTTCCGTGGTAGATGTGCAGGTCGGTCCCGCAGATTCCGCCGAAGGCGACGCGGATTTGAACGTCGTCGTCGCCCGGCGTAACGGGCACGCACGGGCCGATGCGGATGGTGTGGTTACGCTCGTAGGATGCAGAAATCATCTTGACCTTTGGTCTAAACTTTACACTTGGTTTTATCTGGTTTTATCTGGATTGAGTTGGCAGACGCTTCATGTCGCCGGCTTCAGGGTTGATGAGCCAACGGTCGCCGCCGCAGCCGTCGATCACGGCAAACTCGCCGGACGCTTCATCGACGCGAAGCCGCCAGTCGATGCGTCCGCCCGGGCCCTGGACGGTGATGCCGTCTTCGCCCTGCATGAGATGCCACCCGGCGATTCGGCCGGCGTCGTCGAGCATGATTGCATGCACCACCGTCCGCTCGGCCCGTGCCGTTCTCTCACGCCAGTTCATCAGCCAGCCGCTACCCTGTCGGCCTTCGCCGATCTGGCCCGGCAGTGGGTGATAGCAGTCGTGAACCACCGCATACTTGGGCCCGCCCAGCGCGGCGCCGCCCATGTGGATGATCTTCATCCCCGCGTCGGCGCGACGGACGATCAATCGGTCCGGCTCGATCGCCTTCATGTCCAGCGCCCCGTCGCGGTTGTTCAGCAGCCAGTTCCATTGCGTGACCAGCGGCCTGGACGAGCGGATCTGATCGACGACGAAAACGACATGCGTGCCGCAAAGCATCCATGTGCGAACGAAACTTTCGAGCGGTGCCCCGTAGACGCCGGCGGCATCGGAAGAAATCACCGTCAGCGGGCCGTCGGTTTTCGCGATCAACTGGCGCACGCCGCGTCGGATCGGCGGGCCGAGCGTGTCGTCGGCGTCGATCATTCGATTGTTCGGCCCGGACTGTTCGATGTATCGCGCTTCGATCGGATCGAAAAACGTGCAGGTATTGTGTGTGACGGAGCGTCGTTCGTAGTCGTGAAAGATGCCGCGGTAACAACTATGTCCCGGATCGATCAGCAGGCGTTCGGTGTTGTGAACCAGGATGCAACTGTTGAGGTCGCCGTGGAGATGGCTGACGACGTTCTTCGGATCATTCTCCGCACGAACGGCAAGCACGGTTCGGCCGTCCCAGGCGTCTCGGGCGACGACATCGCCGCAACTGAACGTGCCCAGACTGGAAAGCTTTAGCTGCTCGGGAGATTTCGCGGCTGCGGCGTGCGCCAGCAGCGGCATGGTGAGGAAACCCGGCCTGGGGACGAACCCGAAACTCGCCTGGTCGTGCGGCGGCGCGGCGGGGGCCGAACTGTCGCACACTTCGTAAAGCCAGCTCGCCAGCGCGGCATCAACCGGGTGGCTTTGTTTCGCCCTTGCTGAGATGTGCAGCAGTAGTTCGGCAGAAGGAGAAAAGATGGCGGCGGAATCGCCGAAGTTCACCGATCTGGGACGCGGCACCTGCCCCAGGCCGGCCAGGGGCTTGCGGTACATGAAGCTGTACGCCGCCCAACGCGCGAAGCCCGCGTACCGCGTCATGTCCAGCCGACTGGCCCACGTCAGGTCGCGACGAACCAGCGCCTCGTACACGAGCATCATCGACCATGTCGCGTAGTTGGCATACTGCAGTGTCTCGGCGTAGGTGCCGTCCGATTGATAGGCGCCGAGATAGAGCGAGAATTCCTTCGCCGCGGCGGTCATCGCTTCGGCATCGTTCAGCACCGCCCCGGCGACGGCTAGCCCCGCGTTCACGACGCAGCGATGGTTGTGCAGCCCGCGGTGCGACTCCAGGTGCCGAAGCGCCATAGGAATCGCACGACTGCGCAGCACGTCCTTCGCCTCCTCAAGCTCTGCGGGAGTAAACACAACGGGCGCGAGGTCCAACGCGACGGCCACCGCCCGCATCAAGTGTCCGGTCTCCAACTCCGCAACCGGCGGCGACGCACGCCCTCGAAATGGCGGGCCGATCCATTCGCCTTCGGACCGGCGAACGATGCTCATCGTCGCATCCCGCAACCATGCGCCCAACTGGGCTGAAGGCTTGAGCGCGTGCATCATCGCCGCGTCACAGATGACCTCCTCGGCGGCGTGCCACCACATTGCCGTGTCGCTCGACGACATCAACCCGGGCGATTCGGCTCGCCGCATCACGCGATTGAGCGTCGTCCAATACAGCCGCGCGGTAGCGCCGTCGGTGTACGTCGAGTTGATGAATGATCGTTCGGCTTCGGTGAGGAAAAGGCTCATCGGTGTCTCCAGGATCAGAAGTAACCGCCGCGCGCAACGACTTCTGTCGGACGCATGCCGCTGCGGACCATCTCCTTGATGTCGATTTCCTTGGTCAGAAGCTTTTCCGCGTCGACGAGCACGTCGTACGCGACCGCCCGCGGGATCGCCAGTACGCCGTCGATGTCGCCGAAAATCCAGTCGCCCGGATTGATGGTGGCCTCACCCATCAAGATCGGCTGCATGTAATGATGCAGTCGGAATCGCCCGAGCATGCCGGCGCTGATGCGGTATTGATGGAACACCGGGAAGCCCTGTTCAAGAATCGCCTGCGTGTCGCGAATCCCGTTGACCACGGCGCCCCTGCACCCGCGCTGCATGACGGCCATCGTCATGACCTCGCCCCAGTGCGCGGTGATGGTGTCGCCGCTGCAATCCCAGACGACGACCGTATCGACACCGATCGCCTCGAGCATCTTCGCGCGGGTTTCAAACTCTCCCGTGGTCGTGATGTCGGGCCCGCCTTTGACGGTGAAGGCCTGGCCGGCGAGTTTCATTCCTTCGCGCAGCGGAGCGAAAGAAGCCGGCAGGCAAGTGTGAATCAGGTTGTGCTTGAACCGCAACACGTCGTTCACCGCACCGGTGAATAACTGGAGATACCGCGTCCGCATTTCTGAGATGCTGATGGGGTACGGAGAATCGGGGGTAGGTAGGTCGGTCATGGTTCCTCTTTCCGCTGGGTTGTGTTCAGGATAATTCTTCGGGCAACTCGACGCCGAGCCGAAATGCCTGCCCGAATGCAAGCACCGCGGGGCCGAAGGCGTGTGGGTCGTTCTTCACAGACGGCACGGCCTTGTATTGGACGATCGACCCGTCGACGGGGCTGAGGCATCCGGAACAGGTGTGGAAAATCGATCCGTCGGGCGCGATGTATCCGCCGTAGCCCGCCAGCCCGCGAACGAAGTGCGCGAGGTCGCTCGCCGGCAAGACGCCCTTCTCGATCGCCACACCCAGTGCGAAGAGAATGAGCCCCGTGCCCGACGTCTCGACGTAAGAAGTCTCGGGCTCCGTGATCTCCTGATGCCAGAGACCGTTCGGGTCTTGAAACTTCAGGCATGCCTTCAGCAAGTCCGCCAGCATGGTCTTTGCCAGTGGGCTCAGGCGGTGCTCTTCGGGCAGCCACGCGACCAGTTCCGCCAAAGCCAGAAGGCCCCATCCGTTGCCGCGACTCCAGTGGTCGTGCGAGATCTTGCCGTGTCCGATGAATCCGCGGCTTTGGTGAAGCAGGCCGTTGTCGCGATTGAGCAGCAGCTCGTACAAGCCGTGAATCTGGTGAAAGGCATCGTCGACGTATTCTTTGACGTCCAGCGCCAGGCCGGTGAAGAGCAGGAACGGCGATACCGCGAACGCCGCGTCGATCCAGATGAGATCGCGATTCTGACCGGGCATGCACAAAATGCCTTCAGACGACCGGTCGGCAATCCGAAGGATCTGCTCGGCTTTCGCCTCGCAGGCAGATTCGGCTTCGGGAAGATGCCCCTTCCAGAGCAACAGCGCGGCGCCGTTTCCTCCGATGTGGTAGTTGGGAAAATTGCACTTGAATGTATGCCCGCCGCGGACGAAGGGCATCAACGCGGCTCGTGCTTGCTGCAGATGAGCGGCTTCACCGGTGGAAACTGCCAGGCGCGCCAGCCCGTGCATCGAAAGGATGCCGGTGTAATGTGCCAGCGTGTGGAGCTCGCGGTGTCGAGCAAACGCCTTGAGCGCGGTGTCGATTGTTGTTGGGGTCGCGATGGTTTCCATGGCGGCTTGGCTCTTGGAATTAGCGGCGGGACTCGAGGGACAACTCGACGACGTTCATGCTGGCCGGCGCGTCGATGACCCACGCGAGGGCCGAGGCGACTTCGTCACAAGTCATGAACTTCTCGCGCGTCACTTGCCGCGTGCCCCAGTACCCGCTGTCGACGTTGCCCGGGCGGACGTTGCTGACGCGGATATTCACACCCTCTGAAGCCCGCCAGGTGTCGGCCTGCTTGCGAAGTCCTTCGGTGTAGCCCTCAAGCGCGAACTTGCTGGCACAGTAAAGCGGCGCGGTGGGGTTCGACTCCAGGCCAGCCCGGCTGGAGATCATCACGACGTGCCCGCTCTTGCGTTCGCGCATGTGCTTGAGCGCGGGGCGGGTGAGGTAGACCACGCCGTTGACGTTGGTCTCCATCATGTTGAGCAGGTCGGCAGTCGCGACCGTGGAGAGGTCGGTGGGGATGCCGATGCCGGCGTTGTTGATCAACACGTCGATGGTTCCTAGTCCGCTGATCGCCTGCCCGATGGCGGCGGAACAGTCGGCTTCGTTGCGGACATCGCCCGCGATGACGATCGGGCGCACGCCGCCGAGCGCGACGATCTCATCGGCGACGCCCGCGAGCTTGTCCGCCGAGCGCGACATCAGGGCAAGCTTTGCCCCCTGCTTTGCCAGCAGAACAGCCGTCGCCCGGCCGATGCCGCCGCTCGCGCCGCTTAGAAAAATCGACTTGCCTTCCGTCCGCTCGTTCGTGCTCATTGTTTCTACTCCGTGTCAAAATTGATCCGCTATGAAAGTCTACCACTTGATCGTCACCGGGCCATGGACGGTTCGGCTGTCTTTTGTACTTTTCGCCTGTCGTGATATATTGTAAACATGGCAGAAACAGACAGGTCAGTCCGCGATGTTTCCGATTTATCACGCGGCAATTTCACTGATTTAGCAGTCAGATCGATCGAATTCGCCTTCGAACGACGGACCACCTCAACATGGACAATTCGCGAGCTGAGTTATCCTCGCATCCACACACTGGTTTGGGCCAGATCTGGACGCGCTCACTACTCGTGCGGCGACACGCGCGTGTCAGTGGGCGGCGGGCAGATGATGCTCTTCCCCGCCCGGACGCTTCGCTCGGCGTGGACCGAATCGGCCCGGCCGTGGGTCTTCAACGTCGTCGGCTTCACGCTCAACGACATGAACAATCGCCCTGCGACCATCGACGGCCTGGCGTTCGTGACGACGCCTCACGAAGCCACCGACCTCGGAGCGGCGATGCGCGAACTGGAGCATCACTTTCATGATCCCTCCATGGGCGGACGACTGCGAAGCCGTGGCATTCTGATGAACCTGCTTGGAATCTTCGTCGACTCGGCCACCCGGTCGGTTGAAAAGGGCGCGCGCCGGCCCGCGTTGGAAGCAATCATTGATCTGCTGAATCGCAGCGCCGGCCGCTGGTATTCGGTTGATGAACTGGCGGCCCGCGCGAAGCTCAGTCCGTCGAGGTTTCGCGACCTGTTCCAACAAACAACCGGGACATCTGTGGTTCGCTACCAGAACACCGCGAGAATTCGCCGCGCCGCCGGCCTGCTGCGATCAGGCGAACACAATGTCAGTGAAGTGGCGGACCTGATGGGGTTCAACGATGTGTATTACTTCAGTCGGCTGTTTAAGAAAATGACGGGCTCTACGCCTTCGTCGCATCTGGCTCGGTAAAGGACATTGGCCTTGCGATGGAACGCGTCGACCTGGATTTCAACGACGAGCAAGCGTCGTTCCAGGGTACCATGCGCTCTTCAGAGCCACCGACGCCGGCTCTTGATCGCCGCCCTCTAGAATTGCCAGCATCATCTCTGCCGATCGGCCACCCAGTTCAATGCGGTCGAACAGCATTCCAGATAAGTCGGGCCACGTATGCGTCACGTCGCCAACCAGGTCGCAGCAGGCCAGGCCAAAGTCTTGGCCGATCAACAGCTTGCCCAACGCCGCCGACTGCTGAACGAGCCGGGCGCGAAACGTATCGCTCGCGACCACCGCGACATCCGGCCTCAACTGCGGATTCAACCGATCGCAAAGCTCCTGCATCCATGTCCATGTCGTTTGTATCGTACTGAACGCGATGCCCGCATCCCTGCAGATACTCGCCAGCCCCTCACCGCGGTCGATGTGGCTGTAATGTAGCAGTGGCGCAAAACTCTGCGGAATCTCGGACAGGTAAATGATCTCCTTGTATCCCGCGGCGACCACTTGTTCGCCCACACGCCTGCCCACATCGAACTCGTCACGACGGATGCAGCGCGTTTTCTCCCACTCGTTGGTATCCGCCCACACGCACCGCGGAACCAGTTCCTGAATTCTCGCCGTTAATCGGGCGGGCAATTGCGTCGTCACGATCACGCCGTCGAGCACGTGTTCACGAAAGACACGCGAGTGCCCTTCAATGCTATGTTCGACGTCGCCGAGCCGGACAAGACACAGCACATATCCGGCGGCCTCCAGCGCCATGTTCATGCCGAGGATGGTGTAGTAAGTGTGCGGAAAGGTGGTGGGATCGGAAGGATTGTTGAGCACCAACACCCCGACCTGACGCGTCTTGCGAGTCACCACCGCGCGCGCCGAAGCGTTCGGGCGGTAACCCATGGTCTCGGCAGTGGCGAAGACGCGCTGCCGAGTCTGGGCCGATATGCGACCCGTCCCGTTCAGCACTTGGCTGACCGCCGGCTGAGACAGTCCCAGGACCGAGGCAATCTCTTTAACAGTTACATTTCGACGCAAAAACGATTCCTTTCACTCGGAAATCTTCAAACGCATTACTTCACTTATCGGCATTTCGATACAACAGGCTTGGCCCATCGAAGCGGACTCAAACCTTACAGACTATAGGAAGGATACGTTTACTTCACAAATCCTATCTGATAATTGCGCCGCGGCTGGCGACTCCTTCGCGACAGGCCCATGCAGCCCAAGGCGATGCCGATCGCACACAAGGTCGTCGGCTCTGGAATCACCGCCTGCACGGTCAGGCCGCTGGTCGTGACCGGGAGCGTGGCAATCGTGTCGCTCAAGATTTCCGCGAAGTCAATATTAACCTGATAGCTCGCCGCCACGCCCGCGGGCGTCTGCACCCACAACGTTCCAAGCAGCAGGTCCTCGCTACCGATCGGAATGCCCGTGATGCTGGTTCCGGCGGCAAATCCCAGCAACGTGTTATCGAGCAGCGAACCGTCTGTGACTGTATCCAAAGCGCCGCCGCTGCTGGTCAAAGCCGCTTCGGCGAAGCCGTCCGTCGTCGGCGCGACGGTTGTGAATTGTGCGCCGCCCGTCAACGGTGTGAATTCCAGTTCGACCGACGCCACTACAGTCGGCCGCGCGCCGGTCAGGAACAGTTGGATCGCAGCCAGATCACCGGCCTGCACCGTAACTCCTGCAGTGGGTCGCAAGGTAAGGATCATCGCCGCCGACACTGATTGATTAAAGAACGCGACCAGAGTCAGTCCGATTAGAAAGCATGTAAGTTTTGGCAATGTCATGTGTGTTTTTTCCTCAGTTATGAAAACAACAAACCGTCGGCCATGGTTGCCACGCGTCTGTTGAAGCGGGTTTTCCAGATGAGATAGTCGGCGTTGGTGACCCGACCGCTTCCGTTGAGATCGAAAGCGGGATCGACGCTGGACGCGCCGCCGACATTTCGGTTGTAAACCGATTTCCAGATGAGAAAGTCCGCATTGCTGACGCGGCGATCGCCGTTGAAATCGCCCTGCAGCTTAAAGAATCGGAAGCGAGCGGTTTCGCCCGAGACGCCGTCGTTGTTCGCGTCGATCGTGTTTCCGGCGGTGTCAGTCGTAGAGGGCAGCAGTGCAAGTTCGTAGTTCGCATCGGGCAGGAAAAGCGCCGAGCCCGAATCCACGCCGGGCCGATCCAGATCGACCGTCACGACATTTCCACTCAGGGAAACGATGCGTGAGGCAAGGCTTACTTGTGCGCCCGTGTCCATGTTTTTCAGGACGAAACTGCCGATGAAGGCGGTTACCGGCTCGCTCAACGTCCATGTGATCGTGCGGACCTGCGACCGCGACGCGGCCTGCCCGGCGCCGGTGTTGATCGCCGGGGTGCCGACAAGACTGGGCGGTTTGGAGTCCACGTTGATCGCCAGTACGCCGGACGAAGTCGAAGGCGCGCCGGCGAAGGTTTGGGTTGCTGTGATGGAGGCGGACCCGTCGGGGATGGTCGTCGCGCCGTTGGTGGTCAGGGTTAGTGTCGTGCCCGACGCGACGGCGGAGCCGATCTGAACGTCGCCCGCGAACACGCGGACGGTTGACCCGGCCAGCACGCCCGTGATCGTGAACGATGGCGCCTGCGCAGGCGTCGCATTATTTAGCCTCGTGCGACTGTCGCCGGCCACACCCGTATCGCTCGCGAGCGTCAGCGAAAGCGAAGCCGGGGCCGAGGGAACAAACTCGTAAGCACCCGCGTCGGGCGCGGCAAATCGTTGCAAGTTTTGAAGGTCGACCGTCGGCGCTTCAGTGGCGACGCCGAAATTGATCGCCGAGCTTGTCGACCGCAAGCGAAAATCGCCCGCAGCGGGGTTGACGAATTGCGGATCCTGATTCAGTCCCGGAGTGCCGATGACCGGAAACCAGTACGTCAGCGAAGGGCCGAATGAGACATTCCCGGCGACGGTGAGCTGGCCCGCTGGTGCGTTCGCGTTCGCCGTGCGTGCGATTTGCCACGACTCATTCCCGCTGGCGATGTTGTTCAAGATTCGAATGTTCGTGTAATTCGCAGTCTGAACGTCGATGCCGCCTCCCCAGGTCGTGGAGACGTTTCCAAAACCGCAGCGATACACGGTGTTGTTGGCGATCAGCACGCCGTTCCGCGGGCCGTTATCGTTCCAACCCGCGATGACGATCCCGTTCATGAGGCAGTCGTAAACCAGATTGTTGCTGATGGAGATGTTCTGGGCGGTTCCGCCCAATTCACTCGCCAGCGCGATCCCGTGAAAGACGTTGCGAACGATGTTGCGCGTCACCGTGATGTTCGCCATCGGTCGATCGTCGGCGGTGCCTGTGCCCTGCTTGCTGCCGGAGTCGAGATAGATTCCGGTATCACCCAGGTCGCGAATCAGGTTGTCGCGGATCAGCCCGTTGCTCGAACTTCCCTTGGCGTCGATCCCCTCGCCCCCGTTCGACGGACCGTTGTTGCCAATACTGTTCCAGATCTCATTGCCCGCGATTTCAAATCCGTCGGTCTCGGTGAAAGTGATGCATTCCTGAGTATTGTCCGTCGACACCGGCGAGATGCACGCGTCCTGAATCTTGTTGTTCAACACCAAAATCTGCCCGGCGATTTTAACGAAAATTCCTGAGGCAAAAGTCCGCTGGGTCAGGGCATTCTTGATCGTCACATTCGTCGTGCGATCTGCGAGGGAGTTGCCCTCGATCTTATAGCCGTACCAATTGCTGTCGCGAACATTGATGCCGTCGAAGGTGATGTGGTCGCCGCGAATGTCGATCACCGATTGCCACATGGCGACTGCGGCACTGGTCACTGTCACGACGCCGCCCGACGCGCGGAACGTGATCGGTTTGCCAGCCGCGCCCGAGCGAGACACCACGACCTTCTCGTTGTAAGTGCCGGGCCTGACGTTGACGTCATCGCCAGCGCTCACCACGTTCGCGGCCGCCTGTATCGTCTTGAAAGGCGAACCCGTCGAGCCGTTCCCATTGGTTAGCGCAGATGCGTCAACGAAATAGCTCGCGAAATATTGTCTGCCTTCCAGAGATTCGGCAACCGCCCTGGAAAGACCATTCCCGAACCGGCGATGATTCCGCACGCTGCGTCGCGATTTAGTCATGGTGAGTCCTCAAGGATCAGCCGACAATCGACTGGCCTGCCGTAATCCTTAGTTCACACGCGTCAGAGTGATGGAACTGATCGTCACCTTGCCCGCCCCCGCACCCAGGACGACGGCGATCTTCACGTTCGAATCGGTCGCCTTGCTTGTGAACTCGTGCGTCAGTGTCTTCGTCTCGCTCACGAGACTTTCTTTGACCGCCGGGCCGAGCATCGCGTAGGGCTTATCCTGTTGCTGAACGAACAACAAAACCGGGAACTCCTGGTCGGCCTTGCCGGTGACTTCTAGCTTGTAGCGGACGTCCTTTTCGAGCGACACTTTGTTCTGCTGAAACTGCACGTGCCACTCTTTCGGAGCGACAGCGGGAACTGTCACGACGACGGCGGGCGTGCCGTCGACCTCGGTTCGCTCGGCCGTCGCAGCGGCGTCCTTATGGACATCGAGCTTCCACACCGCACCGGGCTTCCCGAGCGTCTCGAACTTTGGATCCAGCAAAAGCCCCGTATTGCTGCTCGACGGTTGCGCGGCCGCAATGGACAGCAGAGTGAAGAGTCCGACGATCGATGTGGCTGCACGTTTCAAGGTGTTCTCCTGAGAAATTGCTTTTACTAACAGCGACCCAACCTGGCCGAACCGATCGGCGGGTCGTTCAGGCATAAAAACGGCCGACGCGATGTTTCACGCGCCAGCCGATTGTTGGGGCCGAATGTCAGGGCCAAATGTTGGCGTCGATTGTTGGCGTCGACTGTTGGCGTCGACTGTTGGGGCCGATTGTTGGGTTCTCTCAACCCGTCATGGTCGACTTCATCAATGCGACGCCTGCCGATGTGGAGTGTTTACACGTAACTCCACGCACGGCCCGTGATCAGGCCCTTCTGCGGCGCAGACCCAGAACCAACGCCCCGGCAACGGCGGCGAGCGTGGTGGGCTCGGGAATCGGGGTGAAAGTCACGACGACATCGTCGACGAAATTCGCACGCGAAGCAGCTAAACCGAACGCACTACCGAAAAACACGCCGATCTGGTTGAAGTTTAGGTTGGGCGTCGTGGTGTCTGTGACGTCGACACTCGAACCGTTGAAGGAGCTTGTGATCCTCACTCCAGTGGCGGTTCTCTCCAGTTCGAGCAAAACGGCGTAAGTGGTGTCAACGGCAATTGTCGATTGCGATGCCACACTGGTGCCGGCGACCGTGGTAAACGTTCCCGCGAATAAAGTAACGCCAGTGCCTCCTGACCGATCCCGTACTTCGGACGTTACGGTGGTGGTTGAGGTGCTGTATCTTCCAATGTATCCGGCATCATCGTTGAAAACAGTTCCCGTATTAATGGTCGTGGGTGAAACGTATGTAGCACCAGAAAAACTATTCGTGTTGGCACCGAGGATGGTGGTTGTGGGTGTACTAAAGAGTCCGACTTGAAATACACCGGCGCCAGTGTTAAACGCGGGCACAGGGAGTGTGCCGGTCGTTGGAGTACGGATGTTCAGCGTCAATGTGAGTTTGTCGCCGATCGCTACAAGCGACTGTTGCGCGAAAGTAGTCGTCAGGCTGTATGGAGCACCACTGTTAGTGACGAACAGCGAATTGCCGTTGATACCGGTTCCGACATTGGTCGCGAGGTCGGCCGCCTGGATGCTGACTGCCATGGCCGTGTTGTTGGAGACCGCAGCGACCCAGCGGTTGGTCGTCCCGCTGTCGGCATCGACTCCGGTAACGATGAGCGTCGGGTCGAGGGCTGTCGGCGGCGCGCCGACGCGCGTGGCGTTCGTGAAGTCGTTGCTCAGAACGACCACGGGGGCCGCCTGCGAGGTGCCGACGATTGACGTTCCTGCGACGAGGCAGGCCAGGATATGCATTTTCTTTACGCTCATAGATATATCTTCCTCTCTTTGATCGGACTGACTCGTCTTCTTCAATGCCACCGGCACGTTGCCGATGATCGATTTGAGCGAGCCGGGTCAATCCACTCCGCCGTTCACGAACCCGAACTGTTTTAATTCGTTTTGGTAATGTTAGTTGCAGAAGTTATCGCACTGGACTGACCGTGAATTTGACGGGCCAGCGACCTTGTGCACTGGTGGTCAGTTCGTTGTTGTCGAGAAATCCATCAAGACCCGTGTTGGGCTGTTCCACAGCTTTGAGGCTCTCACAGTGACCGTCGGCCAGCAGATAGTTGGATGATGTCTGGTTCAAACCCCTGGCCGGGTTACCGTGACGTAGGACAAAGTATGCGGGGTCGCGGTCGTGACAGAACACGCCGTCGAAAAGCAGCACCAATCTGCTTGATTCCTTGGCCGACGACAGCTTCTTCGCGTTGGGCCTGACGAACGTCGGGTTGGTCGGGACAGTCACGAAAGGGAAGAATTCAGAGATGGGCCGGCCGTTAACCAGCGATGTAAAGTTGAAGGAATACGCCTGGATTCCGTTGGCGGCGTAATTGGTGGTGACGATGTCGTTCGAATCCCTCACGAATTCCGCGCCACGGAAATTCATCGTCTGGGCGCTGTTGCCGGTGGTTGTGAGGTTGAAAATCGCCGTATTTCCGTTGGAGGACCGCGGGGTCGCGTCATCGCTCGGGCAGTAGAATACAGAATTGGTGTTCGGTCGGCTCGAGACAATGCTGTTGCTTGCGGCGCGAAGGTAGCGGCTGGCAGTCAATGGGTTCGGCCAGAACCCACCGTTCGGATTTCCTTCGTAGGTGATGGGCGGCAAAACGCCTTTGCTGTCGATGACATAGAGGCTGAATGCCTGGCCTAGCTGACGCAAGTTGGAGAGGCATTTGACGACTTGTGATGATCGCCGGGCGTTGTTAAGAGAGGGCAAAAGAATCGAGATCAGAAGTGCGATGATGCCGATGACAACGAGCAGTTCGACGAGAGTAAAGCCATGACGGCCTCGGCTAACGTTACGATTGGAAGGAAATGAGAACTTCATTACCGACTCCTTTGAATTAATGAACCGCCGAAGCTGGTTCGGCAATTAAGACTGGTTACTTCTGACGGAACGGGCACTGCGCCCCGCACACGTCAGATATGGGATTTGATAAGACACTCCGCTGTTGCTCTGTGGGTTTTCTCCTGCCGCCGCAAGAAGCCCTCTGAGCAATCTGAAAACACTCTAACCGACGATTTGATTATATGCAATACCTGGAATAAAAAAATTTTCGTTTCGAGCCGCTCCGATTTTCTTTCGAGGCATAATCGGCTGGTTCCGTGACAGATAAATCCTCCCCATTTCAATTGGTTATAAGACATTTCCAAGATCCACCACCAAAGCCCCTCCCCGCTCTAGTCGGGCTCGAATTCCACTAAAACTCGCCGAAATATTCCCGTTCACATCACTCGCCAAATTTTAACTTGATTATATGCAATATCGCGGTACCCTCATTCGGCTTTCCGGCCCAAAGGCGGCTCGGGCTGGAATCGGCTTTCGGAGGATCCACTGACGGAGGCATCTAGTGCGTATCCCATCCATTCTGGCGAGCGTCCCGTTGTTCTTTTTCCTTTGGACCCGTTCGATGTTGCCGTTATGGCGCAGTCCGACGACACGCCCGAGCACCACAACATCATTGGTGTAAACATAGTGTATGCAAACGTAGTCATTCATCTAAACCGCATGTTCCCGCGGCCGACGTAATTGAGTTATACGAAATCAAGATTCCCTACATTCGCCGACTGCTCGCAGAATGATCGATAGGCGATCCGTAATAAAAGACATCGTGAAAGACGGCGTAAAAAAGTCGCTTCAAAACCCCATACCGCGGAGATTCCTGTGAAATTACAAATTCTTATGACGCTTCTCATGGGCCTGTTATGTGTCGGCACCGCGACGGCCGCGCCTCCCGCCATGGCTCCCTTGAGCGCGGAGTTAATGTCGAAACAGCCCGTCAACCTCATGCCCGCCGACCCGGCAAAGGCGATGACGTTCCGCAACGACGCCGAGTCCACGCCGCCCGCGACCGCCGTCTGGACTACCGACATCGGCGGGATTCCCGTGCTGCGTGTCGAGACATTTAACCGGCCAAAGAACATCGATCATGTGGACGTGAAGTACATGATCGAAAAGCCGATTAAGAGAGGCGACATCATTTTCGTTCGCTTCATGGCGCGTGCGGAATATGCGAAGCAAGAGTCGGGCGAGGCGATTTTTCAGATCTCGGTTCATCAGACCACGCCCGAGTGGGCAAGGCACTTGCTGATTCCGCTGACGGCCGGGCAGGACTGGTCAATGATCGAACTTTCCTTCGCCGCCACCGCGAATGCAGATCCGACACAAGGCGAGATTCATCTTTCGTTCGGCTCGATCCCGCAGGCCGTCGAGATCGCGTCGATCGAAGTATTGAACTTCGAAAATCGCGTTAAGGTTTCAGACCTGCCGCAAACCCGCTTCACTTACGCCGGTCGCGAGGAAGGTGCCGCATGGCGCAAGGCCGCCCTGGAGCGGATCGAAACTCTTCGCACCGCGCCGATCAACATCCGCGTGATCGACGCCGCCGGCCGACCGATTCCTGACGCGAGCGTCGAAGTCAGGCTTGTCAGACCCGCATTTTTGTGGGGAACTTCCGTCGATTCTGCGCTGATCATCGCCGAAACACCCGAAGCACAGAAGTATCGCGACATGGTGCTGGAATTGTTCGACACCGTCGTGATCGAGAACGGCATGAAATGGCCGAAATGGAGCGGCACCGCTGTCAGCCGCGGACAGCAGCTTCAGGCGTCGGCGTGGCTCGAATCGCAGAACCTGCGCATGCGCGGGCACTGCCTCGTCTGGCCGGGCGATAAGTTCTCACCCAGGCGTATTCAGGCGATGCCCGCGCCGCGTACCGAGCTTCCCCTGCTGATCAAGGAGCACATCCGCGACATACTCACGCAGATGAGGGGCCGCGTTGTGGGTTGGGACGTGGTCAACGAGATGATGCACGAGCGGGATTATTTCAAGTACATGCCCGAGACCGAGGCGGCCGAGTGGTTCAAGGTGGCGCGCGAAACCGACCCGACCACCAAGCTGTTCATCAACGACTACGGCATGCTCAACGGCCGCGGAAGCCCGGCCAAGATCGCGACCTATCTGGAAACGGTGAAGAGGCTGCGCGACGCGGGCGCACCCATCGACGTGATGGGCATTCAAGGTCACGTCGGCAGGCAGGTGCGAACGCCCGTGGACGTGCTGAGCGACCTCGATCTGCTTGCCACCGCGGGGCTCGAACTTCAGATCACCGAGTTCGACGTGAACACGCCCGACGAGCAGTTGCAGGCCGACTACGAGCGCGACTTCCTGATCGCGCTTTACAGCCACAAGTCGGTGACGGGCTTTACGAAGTGGGGCTTCTGGCAGGGCCGGCATTGGAAGCCCGATGCCGCGATGTTCCGATCCGACTGGTCCGAGAAGCCCAGCGCCAAGGTCTGGCGTGAGCTGGTTCGCGGCAAGTGGCTGACGTCCGTCGACGGAAAAACCTCGACCGACGGCACGTTCTCCACCCGCGGCCATCTGGGCGATTACGAGTTCCGCATCACCGCGGGCGATAAGCCGGCCCGGCAAATGCGCGCACTCACCTTAGCAGGAAGCGCATCGGGCGAGCCGATTGTCATCCAGATTCCATAGACGAGTAACGTCGGCAAAGTACAGATTCGGCAATGCACATATGCGCGTAGCGCGTAGCCGTTGACCGTCTCTACACGCTCAATTACTTCTCACTTTTCATTACGAAATACTATTGATAGATTTTACGGAGGACCGATGTTCAGATCCCTTATCAGCTTGAGTTTCGTCAGCGCCATCTCGGCAAGTGCATATGCCGGGACGATTGTTTCGATCGATTTCAATGCTGACATGCCGTGGCCGCAGATGGCCACAGATGTCATGCCTTCAACACCGATGCCGATCGAACTTTCCACGGGTGCCAAACCCGTCGGGACGGTAGATGTCGCTCACACGTCTGATCGATCAGGCGGCCTGTCGCTCGAAGCAGAAGTCGGGGAGGCTAAAGTACCCTGGAGCGCGACGTTCTTCAGCGGGCTTATTCCCGTGATCAACGCCGAGACGAATCTTGGAAAGCTCACGCTCGCCTTTGACCTATCGGCATCAATCGCCAGGCCTGTGATCGTCCGTGTCGAGTCTTTCGATGCGGCAAAGAAACGCACGGGCGGACTTGAAACCACCATCTACCCGGCCGCACCGGATTTTTATCTTCGCAGTGCATTGGATCTGTCGACGATGAAATCAGTCGGCACCGGGGCGTTCGTCCCCACAGACCCGTTCATACAAATCACGTATCAGATTGAAGGCCCGGCCTGGCCTGACAACACAAAGCACGAGCTCCACGTTGATAATGTGCATTACGCAAGCCCGGCATATTATGTCAGCCCACAAGGTAAGGACGAAAACGACGGGCTCACCGAAGCCTCGCCCTTTCAACACCCGCAAAAGGCCGCCGATCTCGCCAAGCCAGGCGACATCATCCTGCTGATGGGCGGCGAGTATCGCAGGGGCGGCGGAAATGATGAGCAGAACGGCATCATCCACTTCGAAGGCTCGGGCTCGCCGGCGGCTTGGATCAGCTTCAAAAATTATCCCGGACAAACGCCGACGCTGATCAACGACAATTCCTGGAATGCCATCCGTGTCGGCGGACGAGTCCGGATCGAGGCGCTTAAGGACTCGCCGACCGCGTATCTGGAACTTCGCGGCCTGCACATTCGGGGCGGCGCGGATGAAGTCATGGCCAAGTATCGCGACGACATCGGACTTCCAAATCCGACGACCAACGGCAACGGCATCGGGGGCGGCGGCGTCCGAGGCGGCGTGCCTTCGCATCATATTCGGGTGGCGGACTGCGTCGTCGAGTATTGCTCTGGCGGCGGCATCGGGTTTGGTGATTCCGACTGGGTGACCATCGAAAACAACATAGTACGCAACAATTCATGGTTCACGATCTACGCCACTTCTGGCATTTCAACGATGGGGACAAAGAATTTTGATTCAATGTCGAATGTCTACAAGACGCTTATTCGAAACAATCGCGCCAGCTGGAATCGCACTTACATCATCTGGAAAAGGATTGGAAAAGTCTCCGACGGCAACGGCATCATCGTCGACGTCAACGCCGAACCGGCCACGGGCGAGTTCTACCTCGGACGCACACTCATCCAGAACAATCTCTCGACCAACAACGGCGGCTCAGGCATACACGCCTTCAAGGCCCGCCGCGTCGATATCGTGAACAACACCGCCTTCCAAAACGGCGCCTCACCCGAACTTCGCTGGGGCCAGATTTTCGTCCAGCGCAGCGATGACATGCGCATGGTCAACAACATTCTCTACGCCCGCGACAACCAGCCCGTAAACACCGTCAGCAAAGATGCCAGTGACAAAGGCAATACGAACATCGTTCGTGCCAACAATGTCTACTTCGGCGGCTCGTTCGGGCCGATCATGGGAACCGATGACGTCATCGGCGATCCGCAATTCGTAAGTGCCTGGGTCAATCCGCTGGAGACCGATTTCCGTGTCGCCCCGAGCAGCCCCGCGTTGAGACTCGGGAAGTGGGACACATTTGTCCCGCTCACCGATATCGACGGCAACCTTCGCCCGTTGAACGCGGCTCCTGATGCGGGTGCATTCCAGCACTCACAGCCGAGTGAACGCAAATGAACTTAGAAACGGCTGCGTTGCCCAGGCAGATTTTAGTTCGTTCCCACTGGCAGGACATCAATCTCGGAGATGTCGCCCACACGATCGGCATGCTCAGTGTGCTGAAACGGTTTGTCCCTTCCGCACGTGTGATCATCTGGCCTTGGACACGCTTCACCGATGAGATCCGCGCGTGGGTGCTTCGCCGATTCCCGTCGGCCGTCATCGTCGAAGGTTCGATCGAATCCGCACTGTCCAATCCCGATGAACCCGAAAACGCAAAGCTTCTCAACGCGTTTATGACGTCGGATCTCTTCCTCCATGCGTCCGGGCCGGCGACGCTCGCCTGGGCGGACATGGCGATGTTCAAGAAGCTGACCGGCAAGCCGTTCGGCGTCTGCGGCGTCACCTATGGACTCTACGGCATCCCCGAACGACAGACGCTGAGTGAAGCGGCATTCGTCTATTTCCGCGACTCACGCTCCTTATCCAAAGCGCGGGCGGATGGCGTCTCACCCCCGGCAATCGGCTTCACACCCGATGTCGCGTTCGCCTTCGACATGACCGACGATGAGCGCGCAACAAGCTATCTGCGATCCGTAGGCCTCGAAGAAGGCCGATACCTCTGCTGCATCCCCCGACTTCGGGCGACGCAATTCTGGCTGGTCCCGAGAAAGCAGACGCCCTTCAATCCGGAAAAACATCAGCGTAATGAGCTCATGAAGGCGCACGACCATGCCCAACTCCTGAACGCGATCATTGAGGTCGTGCGGAGAACGAATTTGAAAGTCCTCGTCTGTCCGGAGGATGAGACGCAGATCGCAATTGGCAAGGAAATGCTGATCGATCAGCTTCCCGCCGACGTGCGAGGCAGCGTCGTGTGGCGCGATCGATTCTGGATGCCAGACGAAGCGCTCGCGGTCTACAAGCGCTCGGCCGGGCTGTTTGGAAATGAAATGCACAGCCCGATCCTCTGCATCGGCAACGGCGTGCCCGCCATCGTTTGCCATTCGGCAGACACCAGCACCAAAGGATTTATGTGGCAGGACATCGGTCTGGGTCAATGGCTGTTCGATCTTGATGTCCCGGCTGACTACGAGCGGATAGTCCCGGCAGTTCTTTCGATGATCTCCGATCCCGATGACGCCCGCGCGAAAGCGCTGGCTGCGAAGGCGACGGTATGGAGCCACTACGCCGAGATGGGCGAAATGATTCTGAAGACATTGAATTCGACCACAGTGAAACCGACCAACTGAAAATCGGCCGACGATCATGAATGTGCAGCTATCGCAAGAGCATGGGTTCACAGGGTCGTTTTTCATCACATCCATCAATCGAAAATCAGATAAAAAACTTCATCTATCGCCCATGAAAATCTCGCTCATCTCCGTCTTGGTTATCAGCTTGCTTTCGCCCGGTTTGAGTCGCGCGGGCACTCTGCTGCAATTCGACTTTAACAACCCCGCGCCGTGGCAGGTGACGTCACAGAAGCCGAGCGTCCCGGGTGTGATGGCCGGCAATGTCGGCACGGTCGAGAAGGCCGATGGTATTGAGGGCTCGCCCGGACTCATGCTGATCGTGAACGACGCATCGCGCGAGGGATGGACCTCCAGCATTCAAAGCGGGCCGATCGCCTTGAAGAATTCCGAGACGCAGCTGGGCAAGCTCACGCTGGCGTTTGATCTGCAGGCCACGCGCGCTTTGCCGGTGCGATTGCGCATCGAATCGCTTGATGCGAACCAGGCCGTCTCCGGCGCGCTGGAAACTATTTTATATCCCGCCGCCGCCGATTATTTTCAGCGGCACGCGGTGGAATTTTCGACGTTTACGCCTGTCGGCAATGGAGCCTTCGACCCCGCCGCGCCGTTCATCGCGTTCACGTATGAGATTCGCAGCACCGACGGCTGGCCTGCCGAGACACGGCACGAAGTGCGGCTCGATAACGTCCACCTCGCCACGCCAGCGTATTACGTCAGCGCGAAGGGCGCCGACACCGCCGACGGCCTGACCGAGGCCACCGCATTTGCCTCGCCACAGCGCGCCATGGAAGCGGCGCAGCCCGGCGACATCGTGGTGATCATGGAAGGCACCTACACCCGCCGTGCGGATCTGCCCGAGAAATCGCCGGTGGCAAAGTTCATTCGCTCCGGAACGCCCGCAGGCTGGATCACGCTGAAGAATTATCCCGGCCACAAACCCGTCATCTCATCGCACGGTCAGACCGGCGTGAGCTTGAAAGTCCCGTGGAACAACGAACCCGACAACACGCTGATTCTCTGCTATCTCGAAGTGCGCGGGCTGCACATTCGCGGCAACGGCGACACCGCGCGCGAGCAATATCCCGCAGAGCTCGGCAAGTTTTCCCCTAACACCAGCTCCATGGGGATTGTCGTCAACGGCCGCCGCAATGGTCATACTAAGCCGCGCGTGCCCGGCGAAATGATTCACCACATTCGCCTGGCTGACAACACCGTCGAGTTCTGCACGGCCGAGGGCATCTTTGCCGAGTACGCCGACTGGTTACAGATCGAGCGAAATCTCGTGAAGGACAATTGCTGGACGACCCCCGGCTACGCGCCGGCCGGCCTCTCGGTCATGGGCTATTCCAATTTCGACGCGCAGGACAACATCTTCAAAATCCTCATCGCCGGGAACACCGTCTGCGGCAACAAGCTGACCGTCTTCAACGATCCTTACGGAAAGGAGCCCAAGACCGGCTTCTTCAACGGCAACGGCATTCTCTTGGATGCCAACGCCGAAATACCGCCGGCCGTCTATCTCGGACGCACCCTCGTGCAAAACAATCTGGTCTTCAACAACGGCGCGGGCGGTATCCAGATGTGGGGCAGCCACCGCCTTGACCTCATCAACAACACGATTTACCGCAATGGCAATGTACTGAACTGGGGACAGGTCGGCCTGGAGCGTTGCAGCGACGTTCGCCTGATCAACAACGTCATCGTCGGCCAACCCGACGGGCCGCTGGACCGCTGGTCAGCAAGAGGGCCCGACAAGAGAACTGCTGGAATCCTCCGCATGAACAACCTTTACCATTCCGGCGTGCTCCCCAACATCGAAGGCGTGAACGACCAGAACGGCGACCCGCTGTTCATCAACCCCGGCACCGATCCCGCCACCGCCGACTTTCGCCTGCACCAAAACAGCCCCGCCCGCAAGGCAGGCCGCTGGGAAACGTTCAGCCCCGCGCTGGATGTCACGGGCAAACCCCGCCCGCCTCACGGCTCGCCAAGTATCGGGGCGCTGGAATGAGCCGGTGGCGGGAGATCGCAACCCTTGTCAGGCCTACGCCTTCAATCACTATCGCCCGTTAGCGCCCGCCGCCGGAGCCGTCTTGCTTGCGGGATTACTTCAGAGTGATAAAATTTCAGGCGAAGCGGCCCGATCGCGGGGTGTTCCCGTGCCGGGTATCAGGAATCGATGATCTGTCGATTCACTTTCGCGGGTCAATTAAATACCTTCCCGAATCGCACCTCCCGTATCGTTCCCCGTTTATCATCCTGACTGAGTAATCAATTGAAAGGGCACTGTCATGCTTTATAAAACAATGTTGATCTGTGTTGCCTTGCTCGCTGGCGTAGCAACGGCAGAGTTGCCAGACGAGGTTATCCAATTGGGCGAGAAACTTGATGCGAGGTCGTCATCGTTCCGTGGTGGCAAGATTGTATATACCGAATATCGATTTGCGATAAATTCGGAGGATTATACTCAACTAAAATCATTGTTGACCAGTGCATCAGGTAGTCCTGCTGATAAAAAAGCAGTATCAGAGTTCATTGTAAAAAACGCGTCACGCCCGCTTGAAGCTTTTGATCGCGTATTTGCTTATTCGACGAGTGGTTGGAAATATTCGTCTCGCAGACTGGCAGCAGATCAACTCTACGACACGCTTCAGGAGAAGGATCGCAATGCGACAGTAGTAATTCCCCCGGACGAAACGGCTGTTTCGAACGGAGAGGAAATCACCGCACTACTCGGGCAAGACCGCGTCGAATTAAGGCCAATATCATCACGTCCTAAGTTAATGAACTTCGATATTTCGCTTGCCCCTTGGAGGGATATGCTACAGTGGGGGACAGCCCAAGGTGAGGCCATTCGATTTGTTTCTACAGCTGAAAGTGTTTCACTCCGATTCGAGGATCAGCAGATGCCAGAGAATCACCCGGTCGAGTTCGCTTTCCTTCCCAAACACGGTTACGCCGCGCGTTCGGTAGTGGGTGTTTCAGCTGGAAAAACAATTCCCTTTATAGATGTTTCGTACAGTAAACCTGTTCAACAGGGTACGGCATTGCCGCGTGTTATGTTTTCCTGTGAAGCCAAAGAGGCTCCTGAAGGGCTTTTTTATTGCACGGTCAAATTATGTGAGTCATGGAACGATGGTCCTATTGAGGAAATATTTACGATCGACCTGCCTCAAAAGTATACACTTATCGATTTGCGCTTCGGACAGATCCCTGGTCCCGTGGTTATCGACTCGAAGCTTCCGACGAGCAGACGCCTTCCGTGAGTCCATTCAAATGGGGCGAGACGAGCGTTCCATACCACCTATCGGTACCGAAGAAGCTTCACCGAATTTCGGTCAGAGCACGGGTTTTTCCTTCGGCGGGAATAAAAATGGGGACGCCGGGTGCCGCGTTCTGGTACTCCAGAGCGTGCCCGGGACGTGGACCGAACCACACGCTTTGCGAGTACACAAAACGTGGCACCCGGATATAGATTCTTATCAGATTAAACGATGCCAAGTCGTGTAGGGTCCGCAGTAC
Source organism: Tepidisphaerales bacterium (assembly GCA_038326995.1). Classification (GTDB taxonomy): domain Bacteria; phylum Planctomycetota; class Phycisphaerae; order Tepidisphaerales; family Tepidisphaeraceae; genus JBBQKP01. Next base: position 3,325 of record JBBQKP010000010.1, on the reverse strand, counting down.
GCTGCGGACCATTGAGTTCGCGATCAACTGCGTTTAGCCGCCAGCTTGCTGGCGCTTGTTGTGCACGTAGGGTCGTACGAAGCACCAGCAAGCTGGCGGCTACACCCGGAAACAAATTGCTTTTTCAGCGCGAATGATTTGCAGAATACTGCGGACCCTACAGGATTTCTCGCCCGTTGATCCTCACCCTTTGATCCTCACCCGTCGCTTACGCTTCCGGCTCGTGTTTTTGTGCTCGACGCACGATAGGTTTTAAACGTGTTCCTCGTTTCGCCGCGGGCGCGAGTCTGCGGAAGCTCGCGTAGTTGTAGAGCGGTGTTAGGTCGAGAATCGCGCCATCGTCGTCTCTTGCGTCATCGCTCGCGTCATCGCGTACATCCGCGGACAAGTCCGCAGGGAAACGAAACAGAGGATGCGCTTCGAGTTTACGCGCCCATTGCGATGCGCTGATGCACAAACGGAACAGGTGACGGCGACATCGGTTTGCCGCTCCAACTCGAAGTCAAAGTGCGCATTTCGAGTGGGCCGGGATGAACGGTGACGGCGTAAGGTGAGTGGTGATCGGGAGATGGGCCGAAAACCGTGAGAATCGGGCGTCGGTAAACGGGTGGCAAACGGGTGCATAATGGTGGCTAGTGACGGCGAAATGGGGTTAATCGGCGCAAAATCGCGGCAAAGTGTGAACTGCGTGCGCGGGCGTGGTGATCAACGCTTGCCCGGCTGCCTTTGGACACGGATCGTTTGAATCTCGAAGGGCTTGAGGTTCAGGCGGACGGATTCGTCAGAGGTGGTCAGCGGTTCGCCGCGGTGTTCGGGCAGGTCGGACATCCACGCGTGCGTCATCCCGGCCAGGCGGAGGGTTGTGTCGACCGCACGGCCGGCGATTTCGAAGACGCGAACGATGCATTCGTTTGCCGCGCCGTCTTCTGGTCGCTTCAACGTCGAGAGCACGACGTGCGGCGAGTCGATGCTGAGGAACGAGGTCGATGATCCAACGCTGGCGGTCGAAGGCGCGACGCGGACGGGCACGTTCAATTCCTGTGCGATCTGAACGACGGGCGAATCGGTCCACGAGCCGGCATAGGGGACGATGGTGAATGCGTACGCGTGCTGGCCGTGCCCTGAGGAGGATTCGTCGGGAACCATGCCGGCGTATTTGTCGGCTGGGGCGCGAAGCAGCGAGGTGATGAGACGTCGGCCCTGCAGTTCAACGCCGGCGGCGCCGTTGTTGGCGAGCGCGATGCCGTGGGTGGCGTCCTGCAAAGCGACGAAACGCTGCGCCGGCCATTCACCGCGCGAGGTGCCGCGCGTGCCGTAGGCCTCGCGACGAACGGTGCCGAACGGAACTTCGAAGACCGCGCCGGCGGATTCGATCGTGGTGGCGAGCTTCAGGCGGATTCGGCTCGCCTCGCCTTTCCAATCGAATCGCAGCAGGATGTCGATCGCGGGGCGACCGGTCGTGAGCGTGAATTCAATTTCCCACTTCAGCCGACTGTCCGGCCCGGCCCAGCTCAAGGGTGGAAACTCGCCGCTGAGGACGGCCGACGAGCCGGTGGCGTTTCCGGGGAGTTGACGCAGCGCGAGAGAACCCGCAGCGGCGACGACCTCTGCCGCACCGGGCTGCTCGATCTGGAAGTTCCCGTCGTCGCGCTGGACGACGAGAAGGTCGCCGGCATCCTGCATCAACACCCGGCCGGTCGGCTTCCATGTGAGTTGTCGAAGGCCGATCTTGGTGTCGAGTTCTAAGGTGATGAATTCGTTTTCAAGGGTCAGCGTGTCGGCGGGCGTCACGTCGGCTGGAGGCGATGATGTAAGCGTGGAACTTCGCCCGATCCGAAAGTGCGAAGCGCCGCACGCGGGCATCGTGATCAGTGCGTGAGCTTCGTTCCCGCGCACGTCGAAAGGAACGGCGGCGTCGCCGTTCATGAGCGTGGTGATCGTCGCAGCGCCGTCACCCAGCGGCAGGCGCACGAGCTGACGCCTGGGCCAGGGCAGGCCGTTCACGGCGACGACGGTCTCCACATCGCTCGAAGCCGCACTCGACGACGCGACACGCCCAGCGCTGTAGAGTCGGTCCGTCGCGCTCTCCAGCACTTCTGTTGCGGCGGCATCGATCGCATCGAACGTCTTCATCACGTGCGTGTAGACGGCCGTCGGGTGAGAACCGGTGAAGACGTCATGAAACTGAACGAACGCCATCTTCCACCACGCTTCTTCAAGGCTCTGACTCCAACCGTCGGTGCCGGCAAGGATCGCCCACTTCTCCGCCTCGAGCAGCAGCGTCTCGGCGCGGCGATTGCGCAGTCGAATCCTGGGGCGCAGTGAGAAGCAGCCGGTGAACTCCGGGTTGAGATCGCCGTCGACCTCGGGCCAATCGCGGGCAGTCTGATCGAGCGCGACGAAATGATCGTGAGGCGTGCCGATCTCCCACCGCTCGTCGGGCCTTGTCGCGATACGATCGCGCAGGTCGCGAAGCGGGCGCAGGCTCACGAGCATCTCATTTTCCGTCTGGGCGAAGACCATGAAGGGCCCCTCGCCCGGAAGCGCGTCCGCGTGGGCGAACAGCTTATCGAGCCCGTCCCAATTGCCGTAGCAGTTCACGACGACGTGCCCGGGCCGCATGTATGAGGAGTAGACGTCGGACCCGACGACCATCACCTTCGAGCCGTCGAGGCCGCGTGAGATCATAACGTCATTAAATTTATCGCCGCCGAGTCGGTTGGCGCTCAGATATTTCAGGCCGAATTGTCGGAGGATTTGCGGCACCTGCGCGTTGATGCCGAATGTGTCGATGAGCCAGCCGATGCGGGGCGCGCATTGCCAGACGTCGCGCACCCACTTGATGCCCAGCAGTTGGTTTCGCACGAACGATTCGCCGGCCGGCAGGTTGGTCTCCAGCGTGCTGGCCATGCAGCCCGCCATCTCGACGCGACCTTCGCGAACGTATCGCCCGAGTCGCTCCACCAGGTCCGGCCGGTGCTGCGCCAATGTGCGGTAGTGGGCCGCCTGTTCGACTGTGTATTTAAAAGACGCGTCAGACTCGAGCGCATCGAGCAAACGCACGACGAGAATTTCGAGCATTTCCGTCATCTCTTGCGGCCCGCGTTTCCATGCCAGATCGACGTGGGTGTTGGGCACCAAAATGAAATGTCTCTTCGCCATAAATTCTCGTTCCTTTTCGTGTTGCCTGACACTCTGCTGAACCGTTGCGCTAAGCGTTTTATTGCGTCGCGGTGATCTTGGTCGCACGTTCGAACACGCCCGGCTCACGCCCGGCCGCGACGGCCAAAGCGATCGACATCATCTGCACCGGCAGCATTTCCAG
>JBBQKP010000009.1:0-34037 GCA_038326995.1 Tepidisphaerales bacterium | reverse complement strand
AATGCCGGGCGTCCCGTCGCCCATCAAAGCGGGCGGAATAGACATGGTGATCGTGCGTGAGAACACCGAAGGGTTGTATTGTCAAAACGGCGGATTTTTGTACAAGAACACGCCGCACGAGGTGGCGAATCAGATTGAGGTCACGACGCGTCACGACGTGGAGCGTGCGATCCGCTATGCGTTCGAATACGCACGCCAGTTCGGCCGAAAGAAAGTGACGCTGGTTGCCAAGACCAACGTGCTGCGATTCGCGCACAATTTGTGGATGCGTGCGTTTGAAGATGTGAGGAAGGAGTATGCCGAGATCACGACGGATTATCACCACGTCGACGCGTGCACGATGTACATGATCACCAAACCCAGCGGCTACGACGTGATCGTGACGACCAACATGTTCGGCGACATCATTACGGATATCGGCGCGGCGATTCAGGGCGGCATGGGCATGGCCGCGTCGGGCAATCTTAATCCGACCAGGAAATTCGCCAGCATGTTCGAACCCGTCCACGGCAGCGCACCCGACATCGCCGGGCAGGGCAAGGCCAATCCGATCGCGACGTTCCTGAGCGTGGCGATGATGCTCGATTTCGTTGGCAAGACCGACGCCGCAAACGCCGTCAAAAGTGCGTGCGAAGGAGTCGTGGGAGATGCGACAAATCACACGCCCGATCTGGGCGGACGTGCTACGACGGCCCACGTCACCGCGGCGGTTTTGGCGCGGGTGTGACGGGGGAAAAGGAAGCTCAGAACCACAGGCCCAGATACGCCATCATGATGTCGTTGGCTATCGGCACGATGAATCGACCGCCCGCGATAAGCACGCCGAACGTGACCGCCAAAAGGATGCCCTGCATGGTCGGGTTTTCGAGCATTCGGGCGTAGGGGCGTGAGAAATTCGCGAGAATGCGCGACCCGTCCAAGGGAGGGACGGGGATGAGATTCAAAAGCACCAGAGCGATGTTGAGAAAGCTCATGGTCGTGAGCAGGGTGAGGATGTTGGAAGCAACGTAGTTTGATTCAAGAGGCCGACCGGCGATTTTGATCCACACGACAATGGCGGTCATGCAAAGCAGGGAGAGCACGACATTCACGGCCGGGCCGGCGACGCTGACGATCGCGTCGGCATATTTGCCGCGAAGCCGCGACGTGTTGACGGGCATCGCACCCCACGCGATGCCGATTGTGCACGCGAGCAAAATGGAAAGCGGCCCCATGTGCGTAAGCGGATTGAGCGTCATATGGCCCATTTCGATGGGCGTGCGGTCGCCCAGCTTGATGGCCGCCACGCCGTGGCCAAGTTCATGGAGCACGATGCTGAGAATGATCGAAATGACCCATGCGAAATAGAATTGCGGATTCGTACCAAGCTGGCTGATGAGCATCGGCGTGACTATAGGTCAGGCCGACGCAATTTGCTTCATGGCGTGTTGCGACAAGGTGTTCGGAATGCGATCGATGACTAAGGAGCATTTATGATACTATAGAGTGGATGATCGCGATCAAAGCACATTTCGACGGCAAGGTGTTCGTGCCGGATGAACCTATTCATCTGCCACCGAATCAGCAGGTCAACATCACGATTGAGCGTGTCGATTCAACTATTGCGCCCTCGCCGAGACCGGCTGCCGGTTTTGCCAAGGGCATGTTTATCATGCGTGATGATTTTAACGAACCGCTTGATGATTTCGCGGAGTACGAATGATCCGCATTCTCATCGACACGCAGGCGTTGATCTGGTTCGCCCTGGATGACGCATCACTTTCATCCTCGGCCCGATCGCTCATCCTCGATCCATCTAACGAGCGTTCGGTCAGCCTCGCATCGATCTGGGAGATGGCGATCAAAATTGCCCGTGGCAAACTTGATCTCGTTTCAAACTTAAAGGAATCGACGGCGTAAACACATTCGTGAACTTTCTGCCAGCCAACGACATCGCGCTGCTGCCGATCGTTGCCGAAGACGCCATCGCCGTCTCCGATTTTCCATACTACGTTGACCACAAAGACCCGTTCGACCGCCTCATAGCCGCCCAGTGTCTTCGGCACGACCTCACCTTAATCTCTGTCGACCAGGCCTTCGACCGCTACGGCGTCCGCAGAGCCTGGTGACTTTAAAAAAACACGAAAGCTCTCGGCTCTGTTCCTTCGCGTTTTGCAAGCTCAAATAAGTCGACCCCGCCCCGGCGTTATGCCTATCCCGCCGGGGCGGTGCGACGATTTGTTCTTCATCTCAACCTGCAGCTCAGTTCGGCGTATCACGTCGCCTGATCCACGTCGTCCTTACCCATAACTTCGACCGACCGGCAGCGACACTTTATAAGAACACCAAATTTTCCCGATCTCTCGGCGAGCGGATCGTTTTACGCATCGAGCCGCGTGTACAATGCGGACACGATATTCCTGAGCTGGTGATCCGACGGCGATTCGCTGCGTACTCTCGACAGTTCGAAACCGTGTATAACAAGCTTGTCGATCGCTGGTATGTTTACGATAATTCAGGTCCAAGCCCGGTCGTGATTGAGAGCCTTCGATGAAAAGTGAGTCTTCAAAAAAATAGCCGAGAAGAAAAGTTGCGCGAAGATTGTTGTGACTGAGTCGCTACCCGTGTTCAAGCAGGCGGCGAGGAGCGCACTGCAACTGGCCAGGACTACAGGCACATCATTTGTAATTTGGAGCGATGAGAAGATTGTTGATCTGAACGCAAGCGGGAAAAAGCCAGGGGAGAAAGCCAGGGGAGAAAGCCAGGGGAGAAAGCCAGGGGAGAAAGCCAGGGGAGAAAGCCAGGGGAGAAAGCCAGGGGAGAAAGCCAGGGGGAAAAGCGGGGAACGAAGCGACCTGTCGTACGAGCGAAATAATCTCGACGACTACCAACACGGTCGAAAAATCGATGTCCAGGACGCGTCACTTAACCATCGAGCCGACGAGCGTTCGCTGACTCGCGACGTGTGCGAGGACGCCGATGTAGGAGGTGTGCCCTTTGACCAGCACGCCGATCCGGCGGCGTCGGCCCGAGCTAACACCAGAGTTGGCATCGAAGTCTCCCAGTTCGTCTTTCGACAGGTCTGCAACGACGCCGACGGTGTGAAAATCATTTAACTGGACGAGGTGCCCGGCACGGCCGGATGAGGGCTTGAAGTGCCTTGCGACAGCGTGTACTCGGGGCGTACGTTGCGGCAACAGATTTTCGTGCTTTTGAGGTAAGAAATAGAGCATGACTTTCCTTCATCTGGTTCGACATTGATATAGACACCGAAGTGGGGGGAAAGTTACAGAATGATTGTTCGCCTCGTCCAGCGGGTTTCTCCCGATAACTGGTCTAAAGACGTGTTCACGCCGCTTTCATTAGGGAAAATCAGCTGCTCGGCGCGAAACGACAAGAAACGGCTGTTGAAAAATCAAAAAATCGATTCTCTAACCCTTTGATCTTGCTGATCGGGTCGTGTATTCTAGGCGGTTCGCGGTTTATCCGACCGCGACTTATTACCCGAGTGATTAGCATTCGAGTGATTTTCACCCGAGCGATTACCACCCGACTGTTAACATTCGGGCGACCAGCCCGCGAGCAAGACATCCCGAGGAATCCATGGCCACCGCAACAGCAGAACAAACCGAAGAAACCACGATCGAGAACAACATCGTTGTCGAGGAGGGCAACGGCCCGTCTGAGAAGCGTATTTCGGTCGAAATTCCCGAGGCGCGTATCAAACAGAAACTCAAGGAGCAGTTCACCGAAGTCAGGCAGGCCGCGGCGGTCCCGGGCTTTCGTGTCGGCAAAACGCCAATGAGCCTGATCGAAAAGCGATTCGGCTCTGATATTCGCTCTCAGGTCCGCCAGGAACTCATCAGCGAATCCTTCCGCCAGGTGCTTGAGAAGAATGAGTTCGAAGCCGTCGGCGAGCCCGAATTTATCGACGGCGGTATCGACAAAACTCTTCCCGAGCAGGGCGACTTCAAGTTCAGCTTCCTGATCGAAATCATCCCGCAGTTCACGCTCCCGGAATTTTCCAAGATCACCGTCCGCAAGCCGAAAATCACGGTAGGCGACGAGCACGTCAAGCAGGCGCTGACCAACCTACAGAACCAGCAGGGACAGCTCGTTCCTGTCGAAGATCGCGGCATTGAAGCCAACGATTATCTCAACGTCAGCGTTGTAGTGAAAAAGGGCGACAGCGTCATCGCTGAACAGCTCGACGTCGACGTGAGAGCACAAGACGGCATGTTTGCATCGTTCAGCGTGACGGGCCTGATCGAGAAGATCGGCGGCGCGAAGGTTGGAGAAACAAAGACGTTTGATCTCGCGATCCCGGCGGACCATTTCAATGCCGATGTCGCGGGCGAGACCGTTCAGTTCGCCGTCACAGTGAACGACGTCAAGAAGCTCGAACCGGCCGAGATCGACCAGGATTTCCTTGAGCAGTTCGGTTTCGAGAACGACGCCGCGCTGATGGAAGAACTTCGCAATCAGATGGAGCTTCGCGTGACGCAGGATGTTCGCACGGCGACGCACAATCAGCTGCGGAAGTTGCTGCTGGATCAGGTTCCGATGGGCGTGCCTTCGAAGCTGGCCAAGCGTCAGGAAGGAATCGTGGTACGCAGGCGCTACAATCAGGCGATCAACAGCGGAGCAACCCCCGAGCAGGTGGGCGAGAACATTCAGCGTCTGACGGCCGGTGCGAGCGATCAGGCGAGCGACGAGCTTCGACTGCATTTCATGTTCAGCAAGCTCGCGACCGAAGCGGAAATCGAAGTGACGGAAAGCGACATCAACAGTGCCGTCAGTTCCATGGCTCAGCCCGAAGGTCAGCGGCCCGAGAAGCTCAAGCAGGAACTCGCCGCCAATGGTCAGCTTGAGAACATCGCCATCGCGATTCGTGATGGAAAAGTTCTCGACAGTATTTTAGAAAAAGTGACCGTGCTCGAAGTCGAGCCCAAGGAAGGCGAAGTGCTCGCGGCCTCGATCGAGGCATAATCTTTCAGAAATCGATACACCCAAGATTCGACATCCAGGACACCCGCGCCGCCGAAGACATTCTTCGGCGGCGTTCAATTCACGAGGCCACTCATGTCCGACCGCATCCAAAGCCCCAAGGGCACTGAAGACCTGCTGCCACTTGATGCACCGAAGTGGCACACGATCGAGCGGATCGCACGCGAGACGGCAGAGCAATTCGGCTTCGGCGAAATTCGCACGCCCGTGTTCGAGCACACCGAGCTCTTTCATCGCGGCGTCGGCGAAACGACGGACGTCGTGCACAAAGAAACCTACACCTTCACCGACCGCGGCGGCAGGTCGATCACGCTTCGCCCCGAAGGCACCGCAGGCGTCGCACGCGCCGTCGTCGAGCACAGCCTGCTTGATGCGCCCGGCAGCACGCTCAAGTGCTACTACATCGCGTCGAATTTTCGATACGAGCGTTCGCAGAAAGGTCGGCTGCGCGTCCATCACCAGTTCGGCGCAGAAGCCTTCGGCGTCGCGGCGCCCGAGCAGGATGCCGAGTGCATTCTGCTTCAGATGGAGTTCTACAGACGCCTCGGGCTCGCGGATATTTCGCTCAAACTCAACAGCCTGGGTGACCGCGCCAGCAAGGCGAGCTATCGCGATGCGCTTGTGAAATTTCTCTCGCCCAAGCGCGAGCAGCTTTGCGAAGACTCACAGCGCAGGCTTGATGAAAATCCGCTTCGCATTCTTGATAGCAAAGACCCGCGCGATATCGAAGCGGTCGTCGGTGCCCCTGACTCCCGTGAGTCGTTGAGCGAGAAATCAACTGCCCACTTCGCGCGCGTGCAGGAATTGCTGACGCTCGAAGGCGTGAAGTTTGTCGTCAGTCCGTCGCTGGTTCGCGGGTTCGACTATTACACCGAGACGTTGTGGGAAGTCGTCGCGGCCGGGCTGGGTGCGCAAAGTGCCGTGGGCGGCGGCGGGCGATACGACAATCTCGTCGAAATGATCGGCGGAAAGTCTGTTCCGGGCGTGGGATTCGGATCGGGGCTCGAACGACTGCTCATCGCGCTCGAAGGGCAGGGCGTTTTGCTGCCGACAAGTAAGGCGAAGCTGGTGTATGTCGTTGCGCAATCCGCGCCGGCTCGCACCGCGGCGTTTCAATTGACGCAGGAGCTTCGCCGAAGCGGAATCGCGGCGGATTGCGATCTGACGGGCCGAAATACGGGGTCGCAGTTCAAACTCGCCAGCACGTGCGGGGCGAGCATCGCGCTGGTCATCGGCGACAACGAAATGGCGGCGGGAACAGTCGAGTTCAAGGATCTCGCGACGCGCGAGCAGCGGACTGTCCGACGTGACGAGTTGATGACGGAAGTACGGAAAGTGATCGGAAAAGGGAATTAACGATACGTCACACCCGTTCTCAGTAAAAAAAGTACGAGCGACAATTCGAGCAAAACCTAATTTGAAACGGTAGTGCGACCAATTGAAAAATCATTTCTTTCTCAAGAGTAGCCGCCAGCTTGCTGGCGCTTGATGTGCAAGCCGAGTCAGTCGAAGCACCAGCATGCTGGCGGCTACGCGCGGTTAAACTTGAATGAGTCAACGGACCAAAAAAGCGAGTACTGGTAAGAGACGAGTGCCACCAAAAGACATCAGAAGTGGCTCAAAAAATAAATGCAGAAAATTTGAAAGCGAAAGGCAAAAGTTATCTTGAAAGGCAGTTGCTTTTGAAGCGTCGAATGCCGCGTTCTGTCACGATCATTGCGACGGGCACGTCGTGAGGCTCGACCGGCACGGCATCGATGCACTGCGATTCAAAACACAGACCGGCAGAGACGCCAAGAAAACTACCACTGGCGAGGAAGCGATCGTAGAAGCCTTTGCCTCGGCCGATGCGGTCGCCCTTGAGTGAGAAGCCAAGTCCCGGAACGATCGCCATGTCGATCATCGCGGGCGGCATGGGGTTGCCTGCGATGGGCTCGCGAATTCCGCCCACCCCCGCGCGAAGGTCGGACGTGCTCAGCGAGTTGATCTCGACCGGCAACATTCGCGCATCCTTCCAACTGATGATTTTAGGAACCACGACCGTCTTGCCTTCTTGCCAGCACCGAAGCGCGATGCTCGACGTGTCGATTTCTCCGGGCATGGAGAGAAAAATCATCACGCAGCTTGCGGCGGCGAACTCGGGTGCGCTTGTGAGCAAAGCGCACGCGGTCACGCTCGCCGCATCATGGTCGGCCTGGCTCTTTTCGCTCAGCACCAATTTGAGCGACTCGCGCAGCTCTGATTTGGCCTGCTGAATCTCGGGCGAGAGTATGATCGAATTTATCAAGTGCGTGGATGGGTTGAATTGATTAATTCGCTAGTCGATCGGCGGATGACGTAACGATTTTAGATGTTCGGCGATCCGCTGCTCATTCCCTCTATCCGTTGGATTGTAGTACTGCTTTTCGACACCGAGGTATTCCTGATTGACAAATCCTGAAATTTCTTTGTGAGGGTTCTGATACCCGCTTCCGTGGCCGAGCTGACCTGCCCCGGCGTAGTGCGCATCTCGCAAGTGCTTTGGAACGGGAATTGTTCGGCCCTCACGCACATCCTTGCCCGCTTGCCAGATCGCCTGTGCGCACGCGTTGCTGCGCGGCGCAGTCGCCATGTAAATAACGGCGTGTGAGAGGGTGAGCTGCGCCTCGGGCATGCCGATGCGTTCGACAAGATCGTACGCGGCCTGTGCGACGAGCATCGCCTGTGAGTCGGCAGTGCCGATGTCCTCGCTTGCGAAAATCGCGACGCGCCTTGCGATGAATCTCGGATCTTCGCCCGCTTCGAGCATGCGTGCGAGCCAATAGACGGCCGCGTCCGGGTCGCTGCCTCGCATGCTCTTGATCAACGCACTGGCGGCGTCGTAGTGCTCGTCGCCCGTCGGGTCGTAGACGACGGCCTTGCGCTGCATCGATTGCTGCGCGATGTCGAGTGTCACGCGGAGGGATTGGTTCACGCTCTTGCTGCCTGCATCCTGACTCAGCACCGCGATTTCAAGCGCGGTCAGCGCACGCCTCGCGTCGCCGTCGCTGGTGACGGCGATGAACTCCATTGCATCGTCGTCGATGGTTACTGTTTGCGACCCAAACCCGCGCTCGACATCAACACACGCTCGTTGCAAGAGCACCTTGATCTCGTCGATCGAGAGCGCGTTCAACTGAAAAATCTGGCTTCGACTCACCAGCGCGCTGTTGACTGCGAAGAACGGATTTTCCGTCGTCGCGCCGATCAGGCGTATGATTCCCGCTTCGACATCAGCCAGAAGAATATCCTGCTGGTTGCGGCTGAATCGGTGGATTTCGTCGAGGAACAACACCGTTCGCGCGCCGCCGTTTTCGAGCGAGGTGCGGGCCTGATCAAGGACTGCCCGGACTTCTTTCACGCCCACGGACGCGGCATTCATGTGGACGAATCGGCTTTGGGAATATGCGGCGCACAGGCCGGCGAGTGTGGTCTTGCCCGTCCCAGGCGGCCCGTAGAACAACAGCGACATAAACCGGTCGGCCTCGAGCATGCGGCGAAGAAGCTTTCCGGGCGCGATGAAGTGAGACTGGCCGGCGAACTCGTCGAGCGTTGTGGGCCTCATTCGAACCGCAAGCGGCGCGACACGATCGAGCTTTTTTTTCCTGCTGTCTGCGAAGAGGTCCACATTGCAATCTTAGCCGATGAAGCGTGCTAAGGAGCAATTCGGATTTCGATGAATTAAGGACAAGGGGTCATCGGAGATCAACTTTCGCTATCACCCGCGGCGATGCTACACTCCAACCATGGCCAAGCTGCAGAAAAAGATCGGCGAGATTCTGGTCGAATGGGGCATCGTCCAGCCCAAGGAAATTCAAAACGCGCTCGATCATGCGAAGAAAAAGGGCCTTCGCATCGGCGAGGCGCTTGTAGATCTTAAAGTGTGCACCGAGGCCAACGTTTACAAGGCATTGGCGCAGCAAAACGGCATGGAGTACATCGATCTGGATCGCAACAGCGTGCCGCCGAATGTGGTCAACGCGATTCAGAGCGAGTTGATGCGAAAGTACATCGTCGTTCCGCTCGGGATGGAAGGCAGCAAGCTTCGGGTTGCGATCCATGACCCGACCGATTTTGAGATGCTTGAGATTCTGCGTTTCCGCGTCGGCAAGGACATTCGTCCGGTGCTCGCGCCGCGTGGCCGAATCAAGCAGGTGATCGACGAACTCTTCAACACGACCGCTTCAAACACGATCGACAAGACGCTCGACAGAACGATCGATCGCATGAAGGAGTCGGTCGATAAGTCACTCGACAAATCTCTGGACAAGTCGATCGACAGAAGCATTGATAAGTCGGTCGATCTGACCAGCATCGGCGAAGGGGATGACGACGATGCGACGCAGGCGCCGGTGATCAAGCTCGTGCAGGCGATCATCGCCGAGGCCGTGCGTAACCGTGCCAGCGATATTCACATTGAGCCGATGAAGGATCGCGTTCAGGTTCGATACCGAATCGACGGCGAATGTATCGTGCGCGATAAAATTCCGCTTCGAATGCGTGCGCCCATCACGTCGCGTATCAAGATCATGGCGGGGATTGATATCGCGGAAAAGCGCGTTCCGCAGGACGGGCGAATCAAGCTGATCATCGACAAGCAGCAGGTCGATTTCCGCGTGAGTTCACTGCCCGCGTATCACGGCGAATCCGTGGTCATGCGTATTCTCAGGCCCGACTCGGTTCGAATTGGTCTGGAATCTCTGGGTTTTGAAGAGGAGGATTTCAAGGCGTTCAACAAGATCATTCGCCGCCCGAACGGAATCTTCCTGGTGACGGGCCCGACGGGTTCGGGAAAAACCACGACGCTTTACGGCGCGCTCAACATCTTGAATCGCCCGGATCGAAAAATCATCACCGCCGAAGATCCAGTGGAGTATAACTTCCCGGGAATCAATCAGTGTCAGGTGAAGGAAGCGATCGGCCTGAAGTTTTCGAACATTTTGCGTTCGATGCTGCGTCAGGCACCCAACATTATTCTGGTCGGCGAAATCCGCGATCTTGAGGTGGCCGAGGTTGCGATTCAGGCGGCCCTGACGGGTCACCTGGTGTTCAGCACGCTTCACACCAACGACGCTCCGGGTGCGATCACGCGTCTGATCGACATGGGCGTGAAGCCGTTCCTCGTGGCGTCTGCGGTGCAGGCGGTTATGGCGCAGCGACTGGTCCGAATTCTGTGCCCCAAGTGCAAAGTGCCCGATCACGAGCCCGACCAGTACTGGCTTCGACTTTGCGGCATCAAAGACGCTGACAGAAAAGACAAGACGATTTACAAGCCGCGCGGTTGCGATTTCTGCACGAACACGGGCTTCCGCGGCCGAAAGGGTATCTTCGAGTTGATGCAGATGAATAGCGAAATACGAAACCTCGCGTTCGAAAGGGCCCCGACGAACAAGATTCGCAAGGCCGCCATCGCGGGCGGAATGAAGTCGCTGCTGGCGGACGGAAAAATGAAAGTCCTTGGCGGGCAGACGACGGCGGAGGAAATCGTGAAGGTGGCACAGGTTGAGGGAATTCTCACGCCTGTAGATGAGTAATCGCGATCTTCGATCGATGAGCAAATGCGATCTTCGATCAACTAATGAGAGCGATCTTCGATCGACTAATGAGAGCGATGTTGCCGACGGGATATGATGCGATACTTATTGCCGGAAGCCGCGGTGAAGATCGTCGGCGTCCTTGGCGTCCTTGGAGTCGTGGGCATCATTTTGATTGGCATATCGTGTGAAGGCCGTGGCAATAAGAACGCGCCCGAATTTTCCTGGGGTGTTTCCGGGCGCGGGCCGAGTGAGCTGTCGTACCCGCGCGTGATTACGTTCGACGAAAAATCGAACTTATTCGCGTTGATCGACAGAACGGCCCGGGTACAGATCTTCGATTCCACCGGACATCTCAAGGCCGGTTGGACGATGCCCGAACAGGCGAACGGAAAGCCCGTGGGCGCTACCTTCGCGCCCGACGGCACGCTTTGGGTGGCGGACACGCACTATCACCGGATCATCGTTTACGACCTGTCGGGAAATATTCTTCGCACGTTCGGCAAAAAGGGCACGGGCACGGGCCTGAGCGCAAGCGAGGTTGAATTTGACTTGCCCTGTGATATCGCATTTGAAGAAAAGACCGGCCGATATTTTATCAGCGAGTACGGCGGGGGCGATCGCATTCAGGTATTTGAAAGCGACGGGCGATTCGTCATGAACATCGGCCGATTCGGGCAAGAGCCGGGCGAGTTCAGTCGCCCGCAATCGATCGCGATTCGCGAGGGCGAGCTGTTCGTGGCCGACGCGTGCAACCATCGCATCAGCGTGTTCGACACTTCGACTGGAAAACATCTTCGCGATCTGGGAAGCGTCGGAACGCGGCCCGGCGAACTTCGTTTTCCCTACGGCCTGGCGATCGATAAGGCTGGCGCAATTGTCGTCACCGAGTTCGCCAACGCGCGCGTCCAGTGGCTCGACCCGCAAACCGGCAAGTCGCTTCGCGTTTGGGGCGTAGCGGGGAAGCGCTCGGGTGAACTCGCGTTCCCGTGGAGTCTGGAAATGGATTCAAAAGGCAAAGTATTCGTGCTCGATAGCGGCAATGACCGCGTTCAGGTCATCGGCAAATAGAGCGGCATCAGCACGATTTTCCGCGTCTTCGCAGCAGTACCATCGTCATGCCAAATACCGTGGCGAGTGCCATCGGCTCGGGAACCTGCGTGCTGGCCCATGCGAGTGCGAAGGGTTCATTGCCCTGAACGGGATTCAATCCGTTCAGGCTTGCGAGCGTGCTTCTCAAAATGCGCAGGGTGTAGTCGCCGCCGATGATGTTGGTCAGCCAGAGGTGCTCGAGGGTGTCGACGGCGCTGATGCTCTGAGCGATGAGCGTGCTGTTTCGAAAGATTTGCAGATCAAGGTTGGAAAGGCGGTTGAGAACGGAGAAGTCGTCACTGCTATCGACCAGGCCGTTTGCAAATCCGAAAGCGCCGTCGGCCCAGCCGACGTGGCGTTCCCACGCGAGTGTGGCGGTGAGCGTGGTTCCGGCGACGAGCTGGCCGAGTGAGTAGTCGATAAAATCGCCACTGGCGATCGCGTTTTCATCCCATGCGATCTGAGGCAAAACGCCCTGTGCGGATGTCGGGCCGAACTCACCTGGGGTGTATTGGCTGACGAGTTGCTGGCCGTCGATTTGCCCCGCGCCCGCGCTGCTGTTGAGCGGGCTGGTGACGGTGAACACGCCACCCACGTTGGATGAGCTTGCGGGTGCCCAGGTCGAGTTGAAGCGGTCGCGAATTTTCTCGCTGCTGTTGATGGAAGTGGCGCGAAGCACGAGCGGGTCGGTCGACAGGCCGTTGGTTCGGCCAAAGCCTATCTGCGTGGTAAGAATCCCCGTAATGTTGGGGGCGGCAAAGCTCGTGCCGTTGACGTTGACGGTCAGGGGCTGGCCGTTGATGGGGGTGTAGTTGTGATTGGCGGCCGCGACACTGGTTCCAGGCGCCGCGAGGTTGGGCATGTTTCGACCGTCAGAAGTCGGGCCGAAATTACTGAAGTTGACGATCCGGTCATAGGTGGAATCAGTCGCGGCGGCGGAGAACACATTGAACGCATCTCCCGGCCCGCGTGGGACGGGATCGTTCGACCCGCCGCTATTGCCTGCAGAAACGACGACCGGAACGTTGCGCGCGAAGCTGATGTAGTCCGCCATGCGCGAGAGATAAGTATTGCCGTCGCGCGCTCCCCCGCTGTAGCCCAGAGAGAAATTGAGGATGTCGGATCCGCTGCGTCCCTGACCGGGATCGAGCGCGAACCCCGCGCCGTTGACGATCCAGAAGTCGGTATTGAAGTTGTTGAATGAATCCAGTGCCCGTGCGTTGATAAATCGAGCACCCGATGCTGCGCCGAATTGTGTCGCATCGTCCGAGCCCAACACGCTGCTGACCCAAGTGCCGTGGCCGACAACATCCGCGCCGGTGTTGGCGGGTTCGGTGGTCACGAAGTTCGCCTGTGCAACGACTCGACCGGGCGTGGAAAGAAAGGGGTGCGAAAAGTTCACGCCCGAATCGATGACGCCCACGACGAGCCCGATTCCGTTGACCGTTCCATTGCCGAACTGCGCGCGTGCAATGTCGCCCTTGATGCGGAGGACGTCGGGTCCGACCGCAAGAGCTTGGGTGGCGGAGAAGAGCGTCGAAACGACGACGACAGAACTTAGGAGACCGCCGACGTTTTTCACGAGGAGCATTGGGTCGATTCTGACACGGCCGGGCGTAATGACAAGTCGATTTTCGACAGTTTTGTGTGAATGCTGGCAACTCTCATCGCCAATCTGCGAGCTGTTGGAATAACGAATGCCTCGGCAAGGCCGGATAATTCATATAATCATTACAAGCTGAACTGCAAGGCAATTTCACCCTGGCCTGCGGAACACCGGCTGCACGGACCTGCTCTGCAGGTGCTCATCGATCGATCCTTCGATCGCCTTCTTGTAGACCGCCAGTGATTCATGCACCGCCCACACCGTATGGTCGATGTCGCGATCGGTCATCGGCTCGCTCACGACAAAACTCGGGCAGATCACGCCGCGCCGGAGCATCTCCTGCAGGAACAGCGTGCGAAACGGCTGGCTGCCTTTCTTTTGATCCGGACCCGAGCAATTGAAGACAAGCGTCTGCGGCCTGCCACTGACAGACCAGAAATCGAGAAGGTTCTTGTCCGAGCTGACGGCGTTACATCGCCGCTGAAGTTCGAGCCCGGTCCGCTTGATCGTGCCGCACACGTCGCGCGATTTGTAAGTCTCGACCGTTGCCTTGCATGCGGCCAGCGCGTGACTCTCTGCGCCGTGCGTGGTGGAAAGCAGAAACACGCGATCGTGTTTCGTCTGGCGAATTCCGCCCAATTCCATGAAGCGTTTTTTGCCGATCAGTGCCGAACACGCGAAGCCGTTCGCCATCGACTTGCCCCAGGTGGAGAGGTCGGGCTCGACGCCGTAGACCTTCGCGCCGCCGCCTGTGTCGAGGCGAAAGCCGTTGATGATTTCGTCGATGACGAGCAGCGCGCAGTTGTCGTCGCACACCTTTCGGACTGCGTGGAGAAAATCATTCGTCGGCTCGGCATCCTTGACGGCCTCGAGCATCACACACGCGATCTGGTCCGGGAATTTTTCGAACAGGGCTTTGAGCGAATCGATGTCGTTGTAAGAAAATCCGACGGTCATGTCGCACGTGGCCTGTGGGATGCCTGCATTCATGGGCGTGGTGCCGATGAACCAGTCGTCGACGCTGAAGAAGGGATGGTCGTGGCACAGGGCGACCATGTCGCGGCCGGTGACGGCGCGAGAAAGTTTGACAGCTGCGCTGGCGGCGTCTGAGCCGTGCTTTGCGAACTTGATCATCCACGGGTCGCCGTCTTTGGAAGCGGAAATGACCGACAGCATTGTCTGTGCGGTTTGAAGTTCGAGCTGTGAAGGGCGCGCGAAATTCGTGCCGCCCATCATGGCGCGAAACGCGGCGTCGGCGACGGGCCTGTAGCCGTGGCCCAGCGTGACGGCGCGCATGCCGCTGCCGAACTCGACGAAGCGATTGCCGTCCATGTCCCAGACGTGTGCGCCTTGCCCGCGAACGATGATTGGAAGCATGTGCGCGGGATACTGATCATCGCCCTTGGCATAAGTGTGGGCGCCGCCCGGAATGAAGTCGTGCGTGAGCGCTGCGTGCGCGTTGGACCGATCAAACGAAAGCGGCAACGGGTACTGCGGCTGCTGGAGGATTCGTGGGGATGCTTCAACAAACTTCACGGCCTGTTCTCCCGGACATTTACAGAGCGGTTCACGATGCGATTTCGCAGACATTGACCAACCGACCTTCTCTATTGAATCGACCAGAATATAACGCAAAGTGAGGGAACTGAGCCACAATTCAAGGGAATTAGCGCGATTTCGACAGAATGAACGGGCTTCTGCGTCAGATCGGCGTCGACACAAAAATGGGCCCCGCATCGCTCTGATGCGGGGCCCGAACTTGTCCGATATGGAATTGCCGTAAACTCCTGTTTTTTGGTGCATTTACCGATAGCTCACCACGAACGGCGTCATTAGTACGACAGGCCGTTTGTTCATGAGCGATGCAAGCCGCAACTGGTGGGCGATCAGCTGTCCTGATGATTCGGGCATCGCCTTGAGGAAGATCGTCAGCGGATCGAAGCTGCCAGCGCCGCCGATGTTCGCACCACTAATGGGCGAACTGGCACCGAAGCCGCTTCCCTCGGCCATCAGATCCGCGAAGGTTTTCGGCGCGGGCAAGGGCACGACGGTGTAGTCGCCTTCCGCGAGATTCGCACGCTTCGCCGCGTCGCGAAGCGCATCATCCAGGCCGCCCAAGTGATCGACCATACCCAGTTCCAGGCCTTGCCTTGCGACGAAGATTCGGCCGCGTGCGACTTGATCAATGTCCTTAATCTTGCCCGTGCGTGTGGTCATGATGCGGTCGGTGAACTGGTCGTACGTGCTCTTCATCATCGAGCGGACCATTCGCTTTTGGCGTTCGTCGAAGGGCTTGTTGCTGGAGAAGAGATCGGCATTGCGGCCCTGCGTGAAGGTGGCGGTCGTCAGGCCGAGCTTTTCGTAGACGCCCGAGAGGACGAACTTACCGCCGACGACGCCGATGGAACCGATAATCGCAGAAGGCTCGGCCCAGATTTTTTCGCCGCTGCTGGCGAGGTAATAACCGCCCGACGCGGCCATGCTGCCAATTGAAATGACGACGGGCTTGTCGTCGGCGACACGCCGCACGGCTTGCCACATCGCTTCGCTCGCCAGTGCGCTTCCGCCGGGCGAATCGATGCGAATGACGATCGCCTTCACGTCGTCGTCTCTGCCCGCCATCCGCATGGCCTTGCGGATGTCTTCACTCCCGATGGACGGGCCGCTGTCGCTGATGAACGGGATTCCACCCCCGCCGCCGCCGGTTCCGTCGACGATCGTTCCGCTGGCGTAGATGACGGCGATTTTGTCGCCGGTCACTTCGGGCTCTTTCTTGTTAAGCGTCGCCAGCACGGAGAAAATATTGCTGAAGTCGAGTTCCTTCGCTTCGGGCTTGCCGTAGTTGGGCTTCAGATTAACAGCACCGCCGAGCTCCTCGGCCATGAGGTCGCGCAGGCCGTCGATATCGACGAGATGATCGACCAGTCCGCGCTCCTTCATCTCGGTCGCGCTGAGCATCGCCTGATCGATCGCTTGACGAATTTTTTCAGCAGACAATGAACGCGACGCACTGATTGAATTCACCATTTCGTCGTAGAGGCCCTTGGTGAGTTTATCGAGTTCGCCCTTGAGTTCTTCGCTCGGTTCAGTGCGGACGTAGGGCTCTTCTGCGCCCTTGAACTCGCCGACCTGCACGTAGTCGGCCTGCAATCCAACTTTTTCAAACATGCCTTTATAGAACATCGTTTCGATTCCGATGCCGGTCATGACGCTGTCGCCGCCGGGCATCATGCATACGTCGGTGGCCGCGGATGCGAGGAAGTAATCACGCAGTTCGAAGCTGTCGGCGTAGATGAAAACGCGTTTGCCTGCGCGACGCATCGCATCAAGCTCGCGGCGGACTTCCTGCATCTGCGAAACATTCAGCGAGCTGCCGGTTCCGAGTGTGATGAGCACGCCTCGCAGGTCCGCGTCGCTTCGCGCGACGCGCAGTCGATTCGTGAGGTCGCGGAACGTGGCAGAACTTCCGCCGAACAGGCTGAAAGAAGCCGGCGTTTCACTGATCGCTTCTGAGAAGTCGAACACCGCGACTTGATTCTTGCTCTTGGTTTCGAGCGATTTTTTCTGCAGCTTCGCGTAGACCTCGGCGGGTGTGGGAAAGGCGGCTTTGGTGGTGGGAGAAGTGGTGGGCGAAGTGGTGGCAGATGTGGTCGGCTTTGTGGACGGCTTTGTCGAAGCCGCCGGCGTTTCCGCCGACGCAAACCCTGCATGACAAGCCAACACAGCTGCGGCCAGAATCGACGAGCGGATCAACGAAGTCTGGGTTTTTTCAGCACGCATCATTCAGTCTCCAAAAAGTTGGTTTAGGCGATTCCCTTCAGAAGTATATCGGCATCAATCGGGCACAACACGCCGAATTGGCTGAAAATCGGGATCGTAGTGCGAATCGCTTGTCAAAAGATCAAAAGGTCTTGAAATAGCAGTCCCACTTCTGTCATGCAGGTATAGAAGCTCTTTAAAAATCGGAGCGAACGTTTCGGAAATAGCGTCAATAACAGGAAAGATTTAGGAAAACGTAGCCGGGCGTTTACCCATCCCACGCGCATCAAACTGCCGCAGGTCAGAGTGATCAAGGTGGTTGCAAAGCGGCTATAAAAAGAGTATAAAGTCTTTTGAAAGGGTCTGCATGATCTTCAGCACCACAACTGAGTACGCCATCCGCGGGATTTCAGAACTCGAAATTAAGTCGAATCAGCAGCCGATTCTGCTCGACGACTTAATAAAGGGAACGGACTTGCCCCGAGAGTTCATGGCCAAGGTCATGCAGAAGCTTTCAAAGGCGGGTTTGTTGCAGAGCGCCAAAGGCCGCGGCGGGGGATTTAAACTCGCCAGACCCGCGTACGAGATTCGGTTGATCGATGTCGTGATCGCAATCGAAGGTGAAGGCCGCATGGGCGGATGTGTGCTGGGCATGAGCCGTTGCAACGACGCGATGCCTTGCGCACAGCACGATCTGTATAAGCCGATTCGCCAGCGGCTGGTCGACTACATGCAGACGACGACGGTCGCGGATCTCGCGGCGTCGCTTCGTCAGAAACGCGTTCGGGGCTGATCCCAGCCGAGAAGTTTTAAACAAAGGTGATCGCCATGTCTCAGAATTCTTCCACAAAATTTTCTCTCGCCACCACGCCGCCGCCCGGCGTTCCTGCCGATGTTCTGCAGTGGGTTGAAAAATCCGCCGCGATGACGACGCCCGACCAGATTGTTTGGCTCGACGGCTCGAAAGAGGAGCGTGATGCGCTCTACGCACTGGGTCAGGAGCAGGGCGTCTTCGTGCCGCTCAATCAAAAAAAATGGCCGGGCTGTTGGTTTCATCGATCAAGCAGCAACGACGTCGCACGCACGGAGCACCTGACGTTTATTTGCGGGCCCAGTGATGAGATCGCGGGTCCGACGAACAATTTCATGAACGACAAAGTCGCGTACGCAAAGCTGACCGAGTTGTTCAAGGGAAGCATGAAGGGCCGAACGATGTACGTGATTCCGTTCGTGATGGGCCCGCTCGGCTCGCCACTTGCGAAAGTCGGCGTGCAGGTGACCGACAGCATTTATGTCGCAGCGAGCATGGGCCTGATGACGCGAATGGGCCTGTGTGCGTGGAGGCAGCTCGGCAATGAAGGAACGGAATTCACGCGGTGCTTCCACTGCACGGGCGACGTCAATCCGGATCGCAGATTCATCTGTCATTTTCCTTACGACAACACGATCTGGAGTTTCGGTTCGGGCTACGGCGGGAACGCGCTGTTGGGGAAGAAATGCCTGGCACTTCGTCTGGCGAGCTTTCTCGGAAAGCAGCAGGGATGGATGGCCGAGCACATGTTGATCATGGGCGTGGAATCGCCCGCGAAGGAAAAGACGTATGTCGCAGCCGCATTTCCCAGTGCGTGTGGCAAGACCAATTTTGCGATGCTGATTCCGCCTAAAAAATATGTCGACGCGGGATGGAAAGTCACGACCGTCGGCGACGACATCGCGTGGATGAGCGTCAACCAAGCCACAGGCAGGCTTCATGCGATCAACCCCGAGGCCGGATATTTCGGCGTAGTACCTGGCACGAACAGCAGGTCGAACCCGAACGCGCTCAAGTGCATGGCACACGATTCGATCTTCACCAACGTGGCTCTTGTCACGCTCGAAGACGGCACGTTTGATGTGTGGTGGGAAGACAGCGATTGGCCCGCGCCGGAGAAGGCGATCAACTGGGAAGGCAAGGAGTGGACGCCCGCATTGGCGAAGAGCACGGGCATGAAGGCCGCGCACGCCAACAGCCGCTTCACCGCGCCGATGGCGAACAATCCGGTGCTGGACAGCAGTGCGGATGATCCGCAGGGCGTGCCGGTCGGTGCGATCGTGTTCGGCGGGCGAAGATCAAAGACGATTCCACTTGTCTATCAGGCGTTCAACTGGGTGCACGGCGTGTACATGGGTGCGACCATCGGCAGTGAAACCACCGCCGCGGCGACAGGTCAGCAGGGCGTCGTCCGACGAGACCCGATGGCGATGCTGCCTTTCATCGGATGCAATATCAGCCACTATCTCGAGCACTGGTTTCGCATGCGTAAGAAGATGACGGACTGCCCGCGAATCTTTATGGTCAACTGGTTCCGCAAGAACGACGCGGGCAAATTCATCTGGCCGGGATTCGGCGACAACATGCGCGTTCTGAAGTGGATCATCGATCGGTGTCACGGCCGGGCATACGCACGCGAGACGCCGCTGGGCTGGATGCCCAGACCGCAGGACATCGACCTTGAGGGCCTGACTTTTACGCACGAAGATTTCGCGATGCTCGAAGCCGTCAGCGTCGAAGACTACAAGGCCGAGGTGCTGAGCCAGGAGGAACTCTTCCTGAAGCTCGCCGGAGATTTGCCGAAGGAAATGATCTTCCAGCGTGAATTACTGGTGAGCAGGCTTTAGCAGTCGTTCAGAATCGCATTTTATCATGCAAACACTTCTTGATCTGTTTCGAACTGAATCGGCGGCCGGCGCGGTGCTCATCATCGCGCTGGTCGCGCTCGTGGGTTTGGCGCTGGGCTCGATCACGATCAGCGGCATTCGGCTGGGCATCGCGGGGGTTCTGTTTGCCGGGCTCGCGGCAGGGCATGTGGGCTTGAAGCTCAACCACGACATGCTCGAATTTATCCGCGAATTCGGCCTGATTTTGTTCGTCTATACGATTGGCATACAGGTCGGACCGGGCTTTGTCGCATCACTTAGAAAAGACGGGTTGCCGCTCAACATCATGGCCGCGTCGATCGTCATCGGCGGGGCGCTCCTGACGGTGCTAATCTGGTTCGTGTTTCTTGATCGCGCCGAATTGCCCGCGGCCGTAGGCATCTTCAGTGGCGCCTCCACCAACACGCCGAGCCTGGCGGCGTCGGGTCAGGCGCTGCGCGACATGACGACTTCGCTCGACGAATCGACCAGAGCACAATTGCTGAAACAGCCCGCGATGGCGTATGCCGTGACCTACCCGTTCGGCATCATCGGCATCATCCTGGCGATGTTGATGATCAAACGATTTTTCAAAGTCGATATCGAGAGTGAGACGAAGCAACTCGCGCAGGTCGGCGTCATCTCGCTGGCGGAGCGAGACATTCGCGTGGACAACAAGAATCTGGCGTCAAAGCCCATGCGGCTCATTCCCACGCTCGCATCGGGCGGCGTGGTTGTAAGCCGCGTGCTCAGGCTCGAGACCACCACACACGTGCCGGGCCCGGAATTTCGAATCGAGATCGGCGACGTGATTCACGCCGTCGGCACTGAAGAGGCACTTGATCAGCTTGAGACGGTCGTCGGGCACAAAAGCAGTATTGATGTCAAGAGCCGCTCGACGCACATCAACGCCCGCCGCATCATCGTGACGAGCAAGGCCGTCTTAGGAAAAACGCTGGCGAATTTGAATCTGCGAGACCGGTTTGATGTGAATCTGACACGCGTCGTCCGCAACGGCGTGGAACTTCCCGTTTCCGCATCGACGAAATTATCCTTCGGCGATCGCGTCGTAGTGGTCGGCGAGCCGGTCGCGCTCGACGCGATCGCAAGAGAATTGGGCGACAGCTCTGACGCGCTAAATCATCCAATGATTCTGCCGATCTTCGTCGGCATCGCGCTGGGCGTCATCGTCGGCTCGATTCCATTTTCCATTCCTGGAATTCCTGCGCCGATCAAGCTGGGCCTGGCGGGCGGGCCTTTGGTGGTCGCGATTATTCTCTCGCGGATCGGCAAGATCGGGCCGATGGTGTGGCACCTGCCGACCGCGTCGAATCTGGTGCTGCGCGAAATCGGAATCGTGATGTTCCTGGCGGTCGTGGGCATCAAGGGAGGCGACACGTTCGTGAGCACACTCATGACCAGCGGCGTAAAATGGGTGTTGATCGGCGGCGTCGTCACACTATTGCCGCTGATGGTTGTCGCGATGGTGGCGCGCGTGTTTTACAAGCTCAATTACCTGAGTTTGTGCGGCCTGCTCGCGGGAAGCATGACGGACCCGCCCGCACTTTCATTTGCCGCAATGGTGACGAAGAGTGACACGCCGCACGTCGCTTATGCGAGCGTTTATCCGCTGGTGATGCTGCTGCGCGTCGTGTGTGCGCAGCTGATCGTGCTACTGCTGTTTGAATGATACTCAGGCCGCTTTGGTGGCGGGGGCGGAGAAAATTTTCACACAATTTCGACCTGATTGTTTCGCGTTGTGCAGCGCAAGATCGGCGGCCTTGATGAGGTACGACTTGTCCTTGAAGTTCGCCTGGTGTGAGGTCGAATGCTCGAATGTCGCCAGTCCGCAACTTGCGGTAACGGGGATCGAAGTGAATCCGCACGGTACGGGTTTTACTGCGAAAGCGCGGCGGACGGTTTCCGCGATGGCGGCCGCGACGGACTTGGACGTTTGAGGTAAAATTAACGCGAGCGTTTCACCATCGAACCGCGCGGCCGTATCGCCCGGCCTGCAAAGCCCTTTGAGAATCTGCGAGATGTATTTCAGAACGCCATCACCCACATCACTGCCGTGTGTTTCGTTGACCGACTTCAGGTGATCGACATCAAGAAGAATTAGTGAAAGCGGCTTGGAATGGTCCCGCGCAAACGCGAAACCACCTTCAAGAGCTTCGTCGAACGCCGCCCGACTGGCGAGTCCAGTCAATGCATCGGTCGATACCTTTTTGATAAGCTGCAGGTTCTGCTGTTCGAGCACTTTCACCTGAGCAAAGCCTTGTAGCGACAACTCGACCAAAGCATCAGTAGCGCGTTTCAATATCGCGGCGAAGTCGTTGCCGGCGCTGCCGAGCGAGACCTCGAACAGGTTGGCCACTTCGCGTGTTTGCGTGGTGATCTCGGAGAGAATTGCGTCGCTCGCATCGGCGTCGAGCATGAAGAATTCTTGAAGCCCCATGCGAGCGCGGTGAATCGCCGGGGCGGCGGGCTCGTCGCAGAACACGTCCGCACAAAGCGAGGCCGTATGTACGACATCAACGATCGGCTTGATCGTCTGCTCGGGTACGGAAGCGGGCTTGTGGTGATAAGCGATCGGTGCGGAAAGCAGGGGCGGAAGTTTCCAAATCTCCGCGACCAGCGCACCAACCGCGGCGTGTGTGGTTCCGAGTTCGGTTTGTTCGATCGCGGCGAGGTCGTGGTGTGATTTGATTCGGGCGTGGACCTTGGCGTATTGGGCCGTCATCACGCGGTCAAGCACGAGTTGTCCGATGTCGGCAAGCAGGGTCGCGAGGAAGACTTCCTCACTTTGGAATACGCCGCAGCGCTGGGCGATCACGCGTGCGGAAGTGGCGGCGTAAATGCTGCGACGCCAGTATTTGTCACGATCAAAGCCGTTCACGCGATCCTGCTTGAGTGAGCCCACGAGCGAGAATCCGAGCACCAACGTCTTGACGGATTGAATACCGAGAATGACCAAAGCGTGGTTGATCGTGCTGACCGAATGTGACCGGCCGTAGAAACTGGAGTTAACGGTTTTCAGAATGCGGCCTGTCAAAGCAGGGTCACGCGTGATGACCCGCGCGATCTGCTTCAGATCGACCTGCGGCTGCTGCGCGAGATCGAGAACTTCCACCGCCGCTGAAGGCAAACTGGGCAGAGACGGGCACGAGCGAACTAATTGCTTGAGTGTGTCGTTCATGATCTGGAGCAGGTCGCTCGCCTATATCATCGGTCTGATGGGCCGCGCAAATTACTCGCCAGATCAAATTCCAAAACAATCACCGGATCAGCGCATCGCTTCGACCACCGCAGTGCGAATCGCAGCTTCGTTCAGACCTACGACCCAGGCTTTCACGACACCATCGCGGCCGATAACGACAGTGGTGGGTATGCCGGTGATTGAAAACTGCCCGGAAACGGCGCTGTCCTGGTCCAGTAAAACTTTCAGACCGATGCCCATTTTCTGCATGAAACCGCGAGCGGTGGGCGCGTCTTCGCCGACGTTGATCGCGTAGACCACCACGCCTTGGTCCGCGAACTCTTTGGACAACGCGTCGAGCGGCGGCAGGCCCTCTCGGCAAGGCCCGCACCATGACGCCCAGAAATCGAGCACCACGACTTTGCCCTTATTGGATTCGATACACTGGACCATTTTGCCTTCGAGATCGGGCAGCGCGATCGCGGGCATGGGCTTGCCAATAAGTTTCGCGTCGTCGCCGCCCGACATCAGTTCATCGGTCATGGTGGCGGCGTCGCGAGCGTCGGCGGGCGGGGTCCATCTGAACTCGGCCGACAAGGTTTCAAGTTCAGTCGCCGCGATCGCAACCGGCGGGGCATACGTAATCGTGGCCGTCGCGTGCTTGACACCCGGCACGCCCTGATCGGCCAGCAGCTTCGCCATATCGACGTTGACTGCCGAGAGGTAGTGAGTCGTTGGGTCGAAGGCGTAGGTCGTCAAGACGCCCGACTCGTTGACGATGATGGTCGAGTCTTTAACTTCGATCGTGGCGTCTGCAGTTAGCGTTTCCAGGCCGAGCGACCCGGTGACGGCCAGGCGAAGCGCGGGGTTCTGCATCAGGAGGATCGAGAGGCTGGTATCAAAGAGCGAGGAGGGTTCAGATTTGGTCTGATACGACTTTGTCTCGGGCGAGAAGAGTGTCAGTGAGTCGTCACTTCGGATGATGAGCAGTTCGCCAGGAATTTCATGACGAAAGCGGGTGGGTTGACCAAGTTGATTGTCGTAGAGCGATCGGACGACGAGGTCACGTCTGGCCGGTCGACCTGCGGCCTCAATGTCGGTGGAGGCCGTCGCAGAGAGTCTGGCAGCGCCCAGCGCGGAGTAAGCGATCGCCGCGCGCTTTTCGAGTTCTATTGCGGCCGGCGGGATGACGGGCCCGGTTGCGCTGGCCTCGCGAGTGGACGGGCCAGTCGTCGCAAAGATCGCACCCGCGCCGCCCGATTCGACAGCCAGCGACCGGGCCGATTGCATCCATGATGCGCACGAGAATCCGAGCACGAGTCCGATGCAGATGGCGATTGACTTTTTCAAAAATCGATTCATGGAAAGAAGTGTAGCATTGCGGATGCGATTTGAGGGTCTCTATTATTGATGTTCCTATTCGCGGCGAAGTTGATCGTCGGTAGCCGTGCACTGATGATGAACAGTAAGTTGGAAACCGACCCACACATCCTTGCCGGCAAAGTGAAGGCGCTGGCATTGTCGGTTGGGTTTGATCTGGTCGGCATCGCACCGGCAGGGCCGAGCAAGTATCGCGAATTTTTGCGCGATTGGCTTGACAGCAAAAAGCACGGCGACATGAAATTTCTCGAGGCCCGATTCGACGAACGCGTCGACGTCGGCACGCTTTTACCGGGCGCGAAGTCGGTCGTCTGCGTCGCGGTGAATTACAACGTGGCTTCATTCGACGGGCCCGAAGTAAACGATCTGGGCAAGGTCGCGAAGTACGCGCGCGGGCCTGATTATCACACTTGGCTCAAGCCGCGGCTTTACGACATCGGAGATTTTCTGCGCGCGTCAGTCCCGGGGTCGGCGACCAAGTGCGGTGTCGATACCGTGCCCGTGCTCGAGCGCGAACTCGCCGCCCGCGCGGGCATCGGTTACGTCGGCAAGAACACGTGCGTGATTCATCCGGAAGTCGGCTCGTGGATTTTTCTGGGCGAGGTGATTACCACCATTGAGCTTCCGACAGACACGCCGATGCTTGATCGATGCGGAACGTGCACGCGATGCCTTGATGCGTGCCCGACACAGGCGCTCTCGCCCTACGCGATCGATGCGAGCAAGTGCATCAGCTATCTCACGATCGAGACGGATTCTCCTGTCGATCCGGCATTCTCAAAACAATCGGGGCAGTGGCTTTTCGGGTGTGATATTTGCCAGGATGTGTGTCCGCACAATCGTCGGGCGCTGGTGTCGGACGATCCGCGCGTGGCGGCGAAAATGGGTGAGGGGTTTTCCCTCGATGATGTGCTTTCGTGGGACGAAAAGACGTATCACGATGCGACGCGTCACATGCCGCTGCGCAGAGTGAAGCTCCAGCAGTGGAAGGCGTCGGCACAGCGGGCGAAGGATAATTATGGGTAGCGCGAACTGTGGGCAATCAAATGGAGCATTGAATAGAGACGTGGCTAATTCGGCACCGCGCTGCCGACCGCTTCGACTGCGTCGGCGACACTGCTCCAGAGTCGGTCGGTTAAGGACGCATATTCCTCGTCGCCCTGAATGTCGTTCCAGGAGCCCATCCCGCCGAACACCCAGCCGACAGACAGCGCCGCGGCGAGGTTGCGAACGGGCGTGGCATAGTTTGCGCTGAGCGGCATCGCGCGACGAGCGGCGGGAGTGAGGCGCGTCGCATCGAGTTCCTTGAGTGCGGCGTCGAACATGTCGCTGAACGCGCCGTCGAGGGCCGCAAACGAATAGCGCCTGGCCGAGAGCACGGCTGTTCTGAAATGATCCAATGCTTCATCGACGGAATGGGGCGAGAACCAGCTTCCGAGTCTGGGACCGAACAGCCGAAGCACACCGCGATTCTGCATGCGACCTGATGCGTCTGGTTCTTCATCGGCCTCGACATCGACTTGCCACATCTGACATTCATTTGGCCTGACGACGTGAATCACCGGGCCAAGCAGTTCGCTCTGTGGCGATTGCCTGCTGTAGGACAGCGCGATGGAGGGCACTTGGTTCGCGTGCAGCAGTTTCATCCAGTCGATGACATTCGCCACACGCGGCGCGTCAGGCAGATCGCGCGGCTCAAGGCGCATGACCTTCATCGCAACATCGGCGCGAACCGCATCCTCGGCCGACGAAATTGTCGCTCTTCCCGCGAGGACAGGATTGGCGATGGTGACGAGCTGTACGGCCCATAGCAGATCGAGGTTCATGCGATTGTTTTACGCCTTGTCTACCTTGGCGCATTCCCTTAAACGCAAGTGTAGCGAATGGCGGTGCTGCGTGCACATGGAATGGATGTGTACTGGTGCGGATGACTTGTCGGCAAAACCACCGCAGCCCGTCCCGCCGCACCTTGATGTGTCTGGGCGCCTGACGGGGAGCGATGGGAGCCTGAATTAGATTGAATTTAGAATGCCTCATTCGCCTTACTAATCTTCGGGCGGCTCCTGTTGGGACTCATCCACTCCGTCGCCGTCTTCGTCGCGATTCCCCTTAATGTCGTAGCTGAAGGTGGTTCCGTCGGCGCGAACCCAGACGAGCGTTCCGGTGAGCGTGCTGTCGTCGGAGAGCTGGCCCGACCAGATCGTCTCGCCGCGATCGGTGGAGACGAGCATCGAAACGAAGGATGTGAATCCGTTGGCCTGACTTGTGGCGAACGTGCCCGGGCGGAAGCCGTATTTGCCAAACGCGTCGGCGGTGAGTTGTCCGTTGTGAAACAGCAAGGCGTCTTTGAATTGCTGTTGCCCAGCGGCGGCGGTCGATTCGTCGGGAGTCATCGTGACTCTCCAGACGCCGTTGAACTCGGCCGGATCCTGTGGATTATCCGCCAGGGCCGGTCCGTTGAAGGCAAGCCCCGCGATCGAAAAACCGATCGAGAGCAATCCCGAGGAAAGAACGATAGATTTGAGAGTGGTCATTGGGT
Organism: Tepidisphaerales bacterium; assembly: GCA_038326995.1. Taxonomy (GTDB): domain Bacteria; phylum Planctomycetota; class Phycisphaerae; order Tepidisphaerales; family Tepidisphaeraceae; genus JBBQKP01. The sequence goes on along the minus strand of JBBQKP010000009.1, from coordinate 7,248 downwards.
TTCCTTTGCTGATCGCCGCTTGAAGCGGACCCTATGACTTACGATTAAGTGTCCTGCAAAAGCAAGTCGGTCGGAGATAAAAAGTGATTCCCAGACCGGCGAGGTGATTCGACGCTATTGAGGCCGCCGTGTAATCTCGATCGCGTGCGAACGGACGATCTTTCAAGAACCAAAGCGCTTGTCGTCGTGCTGATGCTGACCGTGCTGGGCGGCGTGCTTCGATTTTCGAGCCTCGACCGACCAGCCGTCTGGGGCGATGAGGGCCGAACCTACGCCCGAACGTTTTCGAGCTGGCAAGACATGCTGGAGCTGCTTCGAGATGCGGGATTTACGCCCGGCAGTTACATGAGCGCGTGGTGGCTCGGGCAGGGGATGCCAGTCGAGTTTCGCACCGCCAGCACGCGGCCGGCGACCCGCCCGGCCGACCCGGACTTTGGTCGAAAGCCCGGCGAGGTCGTGATCGTCAAACGGCTGTGGACAGATAAATCCGGAACTGGCGAATCCGGCGCGGGCGTAAGCACTGAATCTGGTCCTGGCTTGACGCCGCACATCCTGCGATTTTTTCCCGCGTTTTACGGCACGCTTATGGTGCCGGCGCTCTACTTCCTTGCGCGAAGACTGGTCGATCGACGCCTTGCGCTATGGGCGTGCGCATTTGCCGCAATCAGTGCATACCTGCTGGTTTATTCGCGCGACGCGAAGATGTACATGCAGCTTTTCTTCTTTTCGACGCTGCACGTCGGGTGCTTTTTGTGGTGGCTCAATGTGACGGCCGGTCGATGGGAGAATCGTCCCAGGCTTGTGCTGAAGTGGCTGTGCTGGGTCGCGAGTGGCATGGCCATGCTGTTTATGCACGCGGCGGGGTGTGTGGTGATCGGCGTGGAGCTGCTCATCCTGCTGACGATGCCGCGAGCCGCGTTCTGGTTCGTCTGGCCGACCAAGGCCGACGCGCCGGTGATATCGGTGATGTCGCGTCTGCTGGACACGATTCGATTTGCGACGCGGGTTTCGTACCCGGCGGTCGTCGGTTTTGCGATCGGTGCGGGGCTCATGGGCTGGCAACTCGCGGCTTACTACACGACGTTCAATCGCTTCGTCGCTCGCGTTGTGCCCGAGAACGGCGTGACCGACATCAACATCGGTGCGGCGGGCCTGATCTGGATTCGTGACTACGTTCGCGGCAGAGAAGGGCCGAATCTTTTTCTCTTCGACGCCACCGCGTACCTGACCGGCTGGGAATGGCCGGCGCCCAGATGGTGGAGCCTGATTCCGGTTGATGTAGCGCAGATTCTGGCGGGTGTGAGTCTGTTTATCATCGTATTGCTTTTACTGGCTTTTTTGCCGTGGAGAACGCTGGCGGGCGCAGCGAAAGATCGAAATACAGCGCGAGTGCTTCCCGTGCTATGGCTGCTGCTTTGGGTCGTCGTTCCCGCGTATGCAGTCTATTGCGTGAGTTTCAAGGCGAGCGCGCCGGACGAATTATTAATGCACGCACTGCTCGAGCGCGATGTCGTGCCGAGTTCGCCCTGGAAGGCAGGCGTGATGGACGACGGCCGGGCGCGATTGATGTCGATCATCAAGAAGCAGGACGATGTTCGCGAAGAAACAATTCGCCGGAGAAAGGCAGCGGAAATCGCCGCTGGAAAATCTGAGCAGGAAAGAGCAGCCGCGGCTGTGCAAGATATAGATCAACGCACAACGGCCGATCGAATGTTGTGGCTGCTGATGTTCACCAATCAGAGCGTGATGGAATGGCCGAAATGGGATTCGATCAAAACGCAGTATTCGGCCCTGGCATCGACCTCTAATTATTCGTGGTGGAAGGTTCTGATCGTCGCATCGGGTTTCGTGATGATCGTGATCGCACACCCGCCGATCTCTCGCCGCGGCGTAATGGTTTGGGTCGACGGCGTCGGAGTTGTGGCCATGCTTTTTGCAGTCACGTCGATCATCTATCTCGCCGCACCTCTTCAGGACGAGCCCGTGTTCATGCCCAGATACATCGGCTACGTCTGGCCGGCGGTGGCGATCGGCACGGTCATTCTGATCTCGCGATTGCCGACGCTCGGGCTTCGCGTTGCAATCATCGGGCTACTTGTCGGCGTGAACGCGTGGCAATTCGGCCAGCGCGTGTGGGGCGACAGCGAACCGCCCAGTGATGTCATCGCACGCGATTTGTTTGACGATCGCGAGAATGATGATGTGCAGACCGTCACGATCGGCACGCGCAAAGACGGCGGGCCGGGCGATGGTTCTTTTCTTTCGGTTTCCACGCAGTATTACTTCCACCTTCTGTCGAAAGACAAAGTCAACGCGATCGAGTTTCAGTACATGAGATATTCCGGTCGAATGAAGCTGAATCTGCAGAACGACTTCGCACCGCGGCGAATTGCCCGCAATGTACGCAACAACAAGAATCTCCGCCGGCTCGTCGTATGGCGCGAGCTTCGTTCTGCCACGCCTTCGACTTCGGATGTCGGTGAAATCACCGGAGCGCTCGGTAAGGATTGGACGCTTTCCAATGAACAAACTTGGCCCGTCTTCGATCACTGGACTTGGCGCTCGATGTATGACCTCAAGCGGATGGAATTTGTGAAGCGGAAAACGGAATGAGATTGCCGGTTCATCGGGCCGCAAGAAAGTTACCAAAACGTGCTAGTGTTGCGTGAGCATTTTTAGCGGTGGTACAGGTGTCCCACCTGTACTCCTCTTCTTGAATTAGACGTTGCTAACGCGATCGGCAAAAAACGACGACGATGATGTGGCGCACACGTTGTGGGTCCGTCAGTTCTCATCCCCGGGCGGGTCGCTCGGGGCACGCAGCACGAACACAAACGAGATGTTTGTGCCACTGTAAACATTATTCAAGAAACACTTGGAACGTGCGCAAGAACTAATTTCGCTTCGTCCACTTTCTTTTTTTCGTCTGCGGGCTTTTTTCCGGGCCGATTAACTTAGGCTTGGGTTTGATGGGCTGAGTGGAGTTTACGCGGATCGGCTTGAGCGTGGCGAGCAGTGGATTGCTCCACCACATTTCGATTTCCGGCGGAATTTCGGTCTCGAATAAAAGCGGCTCGCCGGTGATCGGGTGTGTGAGTTCGAGCCGACGCGCACACAGCATGAGGCGGATCGCCGGGTCGGGCTTTTCAGCGAAATCGGGGTGGTACATCACGTCGCCGACGATGGGCCAGCCGCGCTTGGCGAGCTGCACGCGAATCTGGTGTTTTCGGCCCGTGTTGAGCCGGACCGTCAGTTTCGCAAAACGTCCCTTCTGCTCGGCCACGCGATAATCGAGAATCGCCTGGTCGCCTTTTTCGTCCTTCGTCGTTGTCACGACTCGGCCGTCCATGAGTTCCACGAGCCGACTTTCGATGCGCCCGGCCACTGGCTTCACCGGGCCCGAGCTCTCGACATACGCGACGTATTCTCTGCCCGCGGATTTATCGGCGAACTGGCGCTTGAGGTCTCGAAACGCGTTGGGCGTTTTGCTGAAAACCAGTAGCCCGCTCGCGTCCTTATCGAGCCGATGAATCAGGCCGACCTGCACGCGACGATCGCGCGAGAAGTGATCGCGGAGAATTCCGATCGCCGTCGGCCGACGGTCGTTCTCGCCCGAGCTGGTCATCAGGCCCGGAGGCTTGTTAATGACAAAAAGTTCACCGTCCTCGTAAATCATCGGCAATCTTGCCTCGGCCTGTCGTGGCGACTGACGCGAGGAAAACTGGTTCTCGTTCTCGACCTTGCGGTGTTGAAAATCTCGATCTGCCGTTCGCTCTTGCGACGTCGGTCCGTACGCCTGGTCGTCGTCTTGACGGTTTTGCCTGACCTTTCGCGGCAAGGGTTTTTGCAACGGCCTTTTTGAGGAATTTGCCGCGTCAGCGCTCGGCGACGAGTCATCGAGTGACGAGTCATCGGGCGAAATAGTCTTGGCTTTCTTCGCACGATCACGCACGGAGAACTTCGCCTCGTCTTCAATGACTTGATTAAACGACTTGATCGGGACGTCGCCCAGCATGACGCGTTTGTCCGCGATCATTTCGCGAAGTGTCGTCTTTCGCGCTTGTGGAAATTTCTTTGTCAGCAGTTCAAGAACGGTGGGCATGGGTGGGGGCCGAATTCAGGTGAGATTTTTGCGATGAAAGCCGTGCGAAGTGCGAAATGCGTCGGACGTGTGTCGAGTTCTGAGTCGAGATCTAAGTCGACATCTAAACAGTCTCGTCCAAAGGGACTTCGCTCACCAACTTCATGATCTCCGCCGCGCGAAGCACGGTGGCCTGCGTGAGTCGCATGACGACCTCGGGCGAGAGCTGAAGCTGCTGCTCTTGCCAGTAACCGTCGGGGATGACGGTCTTCGCCAGGCGATACAGTTCGTGCTCGCAAGATTGCATTCGTGTCGCCAGCGCGTTCTGGTCAGATCCCTCGAGCGGCAGGGCGACGTCGTAGGCGTACATTAAGGTGGCGAGCTGCCAGTCGTAATAGCTGTGCTGGTTTGAAGTCGCGGGTTCTGGATGATGTCCGTCTGGATTCTGGTCTTCTGACATGACACCACTATGCGGCCGGTTCTGCTTCCATCAAGAGCGGAAGCGTGCTGTCGATGCCATCGTCGCCGCGAAGGATGACGGGCTGCACGGGCATGAAGGGTGATTCCTGGAAGCTGAACTTGCACCACTGCTGGCCTTCGCGCGTGCCGGACTGATAGAGCAATGCGTACCGCCCGGCCGGGACGTCGACGAACTCGCTCTGGGCGATGGTGGAAAATTCGATGAGCCCGCCCCAGGTGGTGAAGGGCACGAGGATCGCGCGTTTGGTGTCTTTTTCCAGGACCAGCCCAGAGACCATGTCGACCGTGAGCTGCGCGTAGCCTTCATTGTCGTGCGTTCGAAACGAGACCGAGCCCGGCCGCCAGGTGAAGCCCTGAGCGACGTGACGCTCGGTCCAGTCGTTGAAGGGGTCTGACAGGCCTGCGTCGAAGACGGAAACCTGAGACCACGCGAGTTGTAATGAAAAGCTGATGGCCATGAGATGTGCGGTTCGGCGTAGTAGTGTACCCAGAGAGGCAAGCGCGATCATGGTTCCCGTATGTCGCGCGGCAGGAAGTGTTTCGGAGAACTCCGTTGAGTAATTCCTGCCTGAGAATGCTTCTTGCGGTGCTTCGGAGCGAACCGATGAACAGAACACTACTCGAATGGGGCCGGTTCTCCAAATATTTATCGCACGCAAACAGAACACTAATCATGACTACGGGACTTTTATGACGTCCATCTGATAAAATGGGGGAAATGTGCCGAGAGCGGCCTGTCGGCGTTGCCTGCATCACTACCTTATATATGGCACAGACGGATCGTGAGCCCTGATCTCACGCCACGCCCCGTAACTGCCGATTATTCCATAGCCGGGCCGGTCGCTTGCTGATACGTAATCATCGCCTTGTCTACTTCCTCAACATCCTCGCCGAGCAATGGCCCGGCAAATGACGCTGCCGACGATGCTTGCGACGATCGGCCCGACGATGCGTCCGATGACCTACCCGAAGTCGTCATTCGACCGTCACGCGGTTGGGTCGGGCTTGACGTTCCAGAACTCTGGCGCAACCGCGAGCTGCTTTTTTTCCTGGTCTGGCGCGACGTCAAGGCCAAGTACAAACAGGCCGCTTTGGGTTTCGCCTGGGCGCTGTTCGTGCCGCTGGTTTCGATGGCGATCTATTCCGTCTTCGGCTCGCTTTCGGGTCTGTCGGGAAAAATTTCCAAGGACATACCTTACGCGCTCTATGTGTTTGCGGGTCTGACGCCCTGGCTGTTTATTCAACGATCTCTCACGGACGGCGGGATGTCGTTGATCACGCAGCAGTCGCTGCTCTCGAAAATCTACATGCCTCGTCTCTACTTACCGACTGCCGCCATCGGCAACGCGCTGGTGGATCTTTTGATCAGCATGGGCCTTCTCGCCGCGCTCGCCGCATACTTTGCGATCACGCAGGGATTTGTTCCCAGTAGTAACATCGTCTTCCTCCCGCTCGTGCTTTTACTTGCGATCATCGCGGCACTGGGCCTGGCGTTTCTCGCGTCGGCCGCCATCGTCATGTACCGCGATCTAAAGTTCGTCATCCCGTTTTTCGGTCAGTTCGGCCTGTGGCTTAGCGCCGTCGTCGTGCCGCCCGAAACACTCGGCTCGTATCGAATATGGCTCGCGCTCAATCCGCTTGCGGGAATCATCAGCTCCTTCCGCACCTGCATCGTCGGCACGCCGCTCGATATTCCACTGGTCGTCAGTTCGGTCGTGTGCTGCCCGATCCTGTTCGTGCTAGGCGTGTTCTACTTCAAGCGCGTCGAGAGACGCTTCGCCGACATTGCGTAATCGAACATGTCCAGACCCGTCATAAAAGTTCGCGAACTTGGAAAGGCCTATCAGATCGGCCGCGCACGCGAACGCGCGGACTCACTTAAAGAATCGCTTTCGAGTTGGTTTCGAGGTCTTGTCGCGCCTGCCGAGGAATCGTCCTCGACCGACACGTTCTGGGCATTGCGACATGCTTCCTTCGACGTACGGGCGGGCGAAGTCGTGGGAATCATCGGCCGAAACGGCGCGGGCAAAAGCACGTTGCTCAAGCTCCTGTCCCGCATCGTCGAGCCCACCGAAGGCGAAGCCCGGATGCGCGGGCGCGTCAGTTCACTCCTGGAAGTCGGCACGGGCTTTCACCCCGAACTCACGGGCCGTGAAAATGTATATCTCAATGGCTCAATCCTTGGCATGCCGCAGCGCGAGATCAGGCGAAAGTTCGACAGCATTGTCGAGTTCAGCGAGATCGGAAAATTTCTCGATACGCCCGTCAAGCGATACAGCAGCGGCATGTACGTCAGGCTCGCGTTCGCAGTCGCGGCACACCTCGATCCGCAGATCATGATCGTCGACGAAGTGCTTGCGGTGGGTGATGCGGCGTTTCAGAAAAAGTGCCTGGGCAAGATGAACGACGTCGTGCGTGAGGGCCGAACGATTTTGTTCGTCAGCCACTCGATGGACGCTGTGGCGGGGTTGTGCAAGAAGGCGATCGTGGTCGCGGGCGGCCGCGCGGGCGAAATGGTCGATGTCGACGTAGGCATTCGCCAGTACATGGAGGGCGGCGGCGCAAATCTGCCCCTCATCGACAAGCCTCGCACTCAAGACAAAAAACGACCGCCGATCTTTCACACGCTGCAGATTTCCACCGGCGGAGAATCGACGGCGATCATCCCGTGCGGCGGCGGCGCGACG
>JBBQKP010000008.1:0-35115 GCA_038326995.1 Tepidisphaerales bacterium | reverse complement strand
TCGGCCCGTTTTTGTTGTGCGAAACATCGATCATCCATCGACACGATGCCGAGCTTGGCACGTGTGAATCGCCGGACGATCGCCCGCCCACTTGATTGAAATCAGACTTGCCCGCACACTGCCTGTCCCCGAAGGGCAATCGTTATCGTTCGGGCCGAATCATCTCTGGAGACAGCAAAAATGTCCGAGTTCACACCTGATAAGAAGTACAAGTTCACGTTCGGCCTTTGGACTGTCGGCAATACCGGTCGCGATCCGTTCGGCGATTCGACACGGCAAAAGCTCTCGCCCCACCACATCGCAGACATTCTGGGCGAGGTCGGCGCGTACGGAGTGAACTTTCACGACAACGATCTGATCCCGATCGACGCGACGCTGCAGGAGGCGGAATCGATCAAGAAGGATTTCAAGAAAGCGTTGAAGGACAACGGCCTGATCGTGCCCATGGCGACGACAAATCTCTTCAGCGATCCGGTTTTTAAAGACGGCGCCTTCACCAGCAACAACGCGAAGATTCGCGCCTACGCGATTCAGAAGACGATGCGGGCGATGGACCTGGGCGCGGAGTTTGGCGCGAAGATTTATGTGTTCTGGGGCGGACGAGAAGGTGTGGAAACCGATGCCGCGAAGAACCCGATCGACGCGATCAAGCGGTTCCGTGAGGCGATCGACTTTCTGTGTGATTACAGCATCGAGAAAAAGTTCGGCTATAAGTTCGCGTTCGAGGCCAAGCCCAATGAGCCGCGCGGGCATATTTACTTCGCGGTCACGGGTTCGTACCTCGCGCTCATCCCCACGCTGAAGCATCCGGAAATGTGCGGCGTGAACCCCGAGGTGGCGCACGAGCACATGGCGGGATTGAATTTCGTGCACCAGGTGGCGGCGGCGATCGAAGCGAAGAAGCTCTTCCACATCGACCTGAACGATCAGGAGTTCGGCAGGTATGATCAGGACTTCCGCTTCGGCAGTGCGAATCTGAAGCACGCATTCTTTTTGGTGAAGCTGCTCGAAGACAACAAGTATAACGGCCCGCGTCACTTCGATGCCCACGCGTATCGCCAGAGCGATTACGAGGACGTGAAGGAGTTCGCGCGCGGCAGCATGAAGACGTATCACGTGCTGGCGGATAAGGCCGCGAAGTGGAACGCGGATAAGGAAATTCAGTCGCTTCTGCGAGAGATCAACCACGAAGACACCCTGCTCTCGAAGCTGACCAAGAGCTATTCGAGCGGCAACTCGAAGAAGCTGCTTGCGGCAGACCTCGACCGTGTGGAACTCGCGAAGTATCGGTTGCCGTACGAGCGGCTGGATCAGTTGACGATGGAAATCATCATGGGCGTGAGGTAGGAGAGGCTGCGTCGGTGCGAACATCTGCCTCGATACCATTTATTTGTAAATTGCTGCATGCCAGCACCGGATGCGTTGTGGCGAGTTCAGGACGAGTTATAGACTTTGACAAGCGTCAGTGCACACGGACGCGAGGAAGTCATCGACAGTTTAATCATCCCATGAGATGCGGCGCGGTGACCGTGCCGGGAAAGCCGAACGATGAACTGGCTCCTGGAACACTAAACAGCATTTTGAGCAGGCAGGTCTCGAATGAAATATCTCATTGTTTGAAATATCTCATCGTTTGAAATATCTAATCGTTATCGAGCCGACGGATACAGGGTTCTCAGCGTACTCGCCCGACGTTCCGGGGTGCGTTTCGACCGGTGCGACACGCCCGGAACGCGAAAGCAACATGCGCGAGGCGATCGAATTTCATCTCGATGGTCTTCGTGAAGAAAGCGAACCGCTTCCGCTTCCTGTTTCGTCAGCGGCGTTCGTCGAAGTTGCGTGACAATCTTCCGCGCTGGTGTTGGCAAATGCCCGGCCGAGACACGTCTGCCTGGAGTTGCTACCATGAGAATCATGCGACAATCTTTCACGGCCATCGTCGAACGAGATTCGGACACCGGTCTGCTGGTCGGCAGCGTTCCGGGCGTTCTTGGAGCACATTCGCAAGGGGCGACATTGGACGAACTGCAAAAGAACTTGCAAGAGGTAATTGAGATGCTCTTTGAAGACGGCGAGCCGGTGATTGAAGGCGAGTTTGTCGGTACGCAAATGGTCACAGTCGGCTAAAGGGGGGTGAGATGGCAAGACTACCTGTACTTAAGCCGCGTCAAGTGGTGTCACTTCTGGTCGCCCGCGATTTCGTGTGTGTGCGTCAGCGTGGCTCGCACATGCAATTCAGGCACGCCGACGGGCGGGCGACAACCGTCCCCGATCATGCAGGGCGTGACATCTCGCCGTCACTGCTTCGGAAGATCGCGCATGATATCGGGCTCACGCCAGAAGAAATGATTGGCGGATAGGCTGTAGCAAGGATGCACAGCGCCGGGTTTTACAGTTCTCAATGCGAGTGAGTTATGAGAGTGCTCTACTTTTGATGCTGTCGATCGAGGTTTGGCAAAGCTTTGAATTCAAAGTTTTGCCACCAGCCCATTCACCTGCAGCAATTTTCGCGTGTGAAACTCACGCGGGCCTGCTAATCTTGCGGCATGAGAACTCTCCGCTTATTGGTTCCGATTCTGGCTGCGCTTTCGGGCATGGCGTTGTTTTCTGTGACGGTCGCGAGCGGGCAGGGCGTGGGCAATCCTGCGCCCGGTATCGAACGCGGTGTTGAACGTGATGCAGAACGTGATGCCGACAGGATCATCCGATTGGACCTGATCGAGGTGGATCGAAAGTTGAAGGAGATTCGCATCGAGGCCGAGGCGCTGACGGTGGATATGCCTTTGGAGTTCGTCGCGGTCGTCAACGGCGGGCCCGAGCACGAGGCGATGTTTCGAACGGCCGCGAAGCCGAGCGTGATCCACACCGGCTTGTTGATGCTCGGGCTTGAGCCTGGCGCGCCGATGAAGTTCAGTCCCGCTGCCAACAGATGGTCGCCGCCTTATGGTCCGCCGATTCGAGTCGAGATCGAGTGGCAGGAAAACGGTGTTGTGCGGCGCGAGCCTGTCGGCAGGCTGATTCGGGGCATCAAGAACAAGTTGCCGATGCCCGATCCGATCTTCGTTTTCACTGGGTCTGTGGTGGATGAACAGAAGCGATATCTGGCGGACCTGGCGGGGTATGTGATTAGCCTCTCGAATTTCGAATTGACGATGATTGATGTGCCGAGTCTTTCGAGCAGCGCGAACGAGTTGCTGGAGTGGGAATGCAATCCGGATTTCGGCCCGAAGCGTGGCACGCCGGTGACGCTGATCCTTCGGGCCGCGGGTAAGGACGATGTCGGCGAAGCTTTGCCGCCCGCGACGATCGGGCCGCGTGTTGTGATCGTGAAGCTCGCGCGGGATGGATCGATCGAGCTCGAAGGCACCGCGGTTCAGGACACGAAGGAGCTGGTCGAGACGCTGATCAAGCGAAAAGAGACCGGCCCGTTTGAGGTCAGACTCGCGGCAGACCCGGCCGGTGATGCGAACGCGTCGCTCGCGGTGATGCAGTCACTTTTGCAGGCGGCGATTCCGGTCAAGCTAAGCAATGTCGCGATACACGACGAAGCGTCGTCGGATGCGAATCTGATTGAACTGCGCGAGCAGTGGAAGAAGGTCGTCAATCCGCACTCGCGGGCGATGCGGGATGCGGCAGCGACGCATTACAAGGTCATTGCCGAGCTTCGCGAGAAGCAGCAAAAGCTGATTAACGAATCGGACAAAATCCAAAGACTCATCGAAGAGCTCGAACGCGACTACGCGGACATGACCACACCCAGACCGCAATAAATCACACGTCTTTCCACCGTACCCGACGGGCATGCGTGCAGACTCTTCTCTAAAGTGACTTTCGTCGAACGATGTGTGCTTTCGTCCTGCAAATTATGGCATGCTGTGGTATGTTCCATCGAACCGCCCGCTCGCGTGTCTTGGTCTATAACTACTTGATGTGCTTCGAGAAAAAACCATGAAACCATTCGCCTCAATTCTCGGTGTCGTTGCCGCCAGCGTCGCTTTGCTCGCGAGTGCTTCTATGAGTTCGGCGCAGACTCCAGAACGCAAGATCAATGTCGGGAAGACGTTCTTCGCGCCGCAGGATGTAAAATTTGAGGTCGGCAAATACGGCGGGAGGCTCGTGCGGGATTCACTCGGCGAGCCGAAAAGTTTCAATCCGATCACCGCGGGCGAAACCAGCACGACGGACTACACCGTTCGAATTTTTCAAGGGCTGACCGACGCCGATTTCTGGACCGGCGAGATCGTTTCCGTGCTGGCAGAGAAGTGGGAAGTCGCCGACGACGGCCTGACGTGGACGTTCCATTTGCGAAAGGGAGTGACGTTCAACGACGGCACGCCGTTCACCGCCGACGATGTTTTGTTTACTTACCTCGATGCACACTTTGATCTATCCAGGCCCGACCTGAGCAAAGACCCGCGCTGGCCCAGCAGTACACGCGACGTGTTGCGGATCGACGGAAAGCTTCCGAAGTTTGAAAAGATCGACGACTTTACGATTCGTGTCATCACGCCTGCAAAGCTCGCGATTCTTCCCAGGCTGCTGGGCGACGCCAGCATCATCTCCAAGAAGAAATACGAAGAGGCCGTCAAAGCAGGAACGCTCGGAAGTAGTATGGGAACCGACGGCGCGCCAGCCGACATTGTCGGCACCGGCCCGTGGATGCTGGGCCAGTATGAACGCGGACGAAAGGTTGTTCTCAAGCGAAATCCGAATTACTGGAAGACCGACCAGGCGGGTAACAAGCTTCCGTATCTCGATGAACAGATCTGGCAAGTGGCGGGTTCGTTGAACCAGATGCAATTGAATTTCCAGCAGAAGATCACCGATATTTATTCGTTATCATCGGGCCGGGAGATTCCGGAGTTCAAGCCGAAACAGGAGCAGGACAACTTCACGCTCTGGCAGCTCGGGCCTGATCACGGCACGACATTCGTCGCTTTGAACATGAATCTCGACGCGGCCAAGAAGGGCGTAATTTCCGATTACAAGGTCGCCTGGTTTCGAGACGTTCGCTTCAGGCAGGCGATCAGCCACGCGATTGATCGTGACGCGATGGTGAAGAATATTTTGCGAAACCTTGGATATCCGCTCGCCGCCCCGTACACGCGGGCACCGGGTCCGTTCAAAGTGGAAGGCGTGACGCCCTACGCGTTCGACCTCGCCAAGGCCAACGCGCTGCTAGACGAAATGGGCTTGAGCAAGCGAAATTCAGATGGCTTCCGCGTGGATGATCAAGGCCGCGAAGTGTCATTCGTCATCAACACGAACACGGGTAACAATCTTCGCGAGACGCAGTGCGAATTCATCCGCGCCGATCTGCAGAAGGTCGGCATCAAGGTCAACGTGTTGTTCCTCGAATTCAATCTGCTCGTCGATAAACTTGACGTCAGTTTCGACTGGGAGGCAATCGTCATGGGCTTCACAGGCGGGCAAGACCCGCACGACGGAAGCAACATGTGGTTCAGTACGGGCAGGAATCACATGTGGTGGCCAGAACAAAAAACGCCGAGCTTCCCCTGGGAAAAGCGGATCGACGAAATTTTTACACAGGCCGTCGCGGAGTTCGACATCGAAAAGCGTAAGGCGCTGTACAGAGAGTGGATCGGCATCATCGAACGTGAACAGCCGATGATTTACCTGACCAACACCGAACGCGTTGCGGCGCTTCGCAATAAATTCGGCAATGTCTTTCCATCGCCGGCACCCCAATACCCGGTGCTTCAACTCGAAGAGCACGTGTATGTGAAGTAAAATTCGGTTGATGCGCGGCTCGTAAAATGATGGAACGATCGGCGTCGAATCCGACGCGCGTGACCGCGTGCGAGAAATCGTTTATCTTCTTCAACGGAAACCAGTCGGGCATCTGGCCGCATGATCAGCTACATCCTTCGCCGCTGCTTTTTCGGCACGGTACTCATCTTCCTCTCGACGATTCTGTCGTTTGCGATCCTCAAAGCCTCGCCGGGTAGTCCCATTGCCACTGATAATCCGCGGTTGAGCGAAGAATATATCGACCAGCAGAAACGCTTTTACGGCCTAGATAAGCCGGCCTATGTGCAGTACGCAAGCTGGCTCGGCGTGCCCTGGCTTTTGGGCCATGCAGATGCCAGAAAGGGTCTTCTGCAAGGCGACTTTGGTCTGAGCGTCAAATATCAGCAGCCCGTCTCCACCGTCATCTGGCCGCGCTTGTGGGCGACGCTTTATCTGAACATCGGCACACTGTTCATTACCTGGGCGATCGCCATTCCGCTGGGAATCTATGCCGCCATGCACTACCAAAAACTCGGCGACCGCGTGGTCAGCCTCATTAGCTTTTTAGGAATGAGCCTGCCCGGATTCTTTCTCGCCCTGCTTTTACTTTGGATCTTCGCGCTTAAGTTTCAGTGGCTTCCGCCCGGCGGGCTGAAGAGCCTCGATCACGAAACGCTCTCGTTTACAGGTCGCGTGCTGGATATCGCACATCACCTGATTATCCCCGTCGTCGTGCTGACGATGCTCTCGCTTGCGAGCCTGCAGCGGGTGTGCCGCGGAAACATGCTGGAGGTTTTGAAGCAGCAATATGTCACCACCGCCCGCGCCAAGGGATTGCCTGAGAATGTGGTGGTGTATCGCCACGCACTTCGAAACGCCGTCAACCCGCTGGTGACAATTCTGGGCTTCGAATTCGCCGCTCTCTTCGGCGGGGCAGCGCTTCTCGAAAACGTCATTAATTATCCCGGCATGGGTCAACTCCTGCTCGAAGCACTTCGCGCAAAGGACCAGTGGCTTGTCATGGCGGTTTTCCTGATCGGCAGCGTTATGCTGGTGGTGGGAAATCTGCTGGCAGAGCTTCTGCTGGCGTGGATCGATCCGCGTGTCACGTTCGATTAGCACGACGTTCTACGTCGGTTCAGATAGCGCCTTCACAACCAACGCCTTCAATAAAAACCGTCATCGCAACGTCCACATCAACAAATTCGATCCAGTCAGAAAAAGTGCGGAGCCCTCTGCGCGTTTCGCTTTCGAATTTTCTGGGCCATCGCCTAGCCGTGTTCGGCCTGATCGTGCTTGGCCTCCTTTATTTCGTCGCCATCTTCGCCGATTTCGTCGCACCCTATCACTACGACGACCAGAACCGCGAGCTCGCGTGGGCGCCGCCTTCCTTTCCAAAATTTTCAGACGAGAACGGCTCGAGCGTCAGGCCGTTCATTCACCCCATCCGCACATTCATCGATGATGATTTCAACATTCAAACCAAGCCCGACACGAACGTTCGCTGCTACCTGCGGTTTTTTCATCAAGGCAAGCCCTACAAAATGCTCGGCCTGATTCCGATGCAAACGCGGCTGTTCGGCTTCGACGACGCACCGGTGACATCGACGGGCGACACATACGTTTCGCGTTTCTATCTGCTCGGCTCAGACATCTCAGGCCGATGCATGTTCAGCCGAATCTGTTACGGAGCGCGCGTCAGCATGTCGATCGGCCTGATCGGAGCGAGCATCGTCTTCGTCATCGGCATGCTGGTGGGCGGAATCTCGGGCTACTTCGGCGGATGGACCGATGACATCCTGCAGCGTCTTTGCGAGTTGATGATGCTCCTGCCGGGCTTCTATCTGCTGCTGATGCTGCGTTTCCTCTTTCGAGCCGACATGGATTCGGTTCAGGTCTACTTCGCAGTCGTGCTGATTCTCGCGCTGGTCGGGTGGGCACCGCTCGCACGTGTGATTCGCGGGATGGTGCTGTCAGTTCGAAGCAACGATTACATTCAGGCCGCCCGTGCAGTCGGACAGACCGACATGGCCATTATCATCAAGCACGTTTTGCCCAACACGCTCAGCTATGCGATCGTGGCCGTCACACTGGCGATTCCTGGCTATATCCTGGGTGAGTCTGCCCTTTCCATCCTGGGCCTGGGCATCATGGAGCCGATTCCGTCGTGGGGAAACATGCTGCAAAAAGCGACCGAGCTCAGCGAACTCGAGCAGCACCCGTGGGTACTCTGGCCCGGTGTGTTTATTTTCATCGCGATCATGGCATTCAACCTCGTCGGCGACGGCTTACGCGACGCGTTCGACCCAAAACTTCGAAAGAGAGACTAAAACACAAGATCCGAGTTAGCACTCATAAGCAATCGCTTTCAATCGAACACA
Source organism: Tepidisphaerales bacterium (assembly GCA_038326995.1). Lineage (GTDB taxonomy): Bacteria > Planctomycetota > Phycisphaerae > Tepidisphaerales > Tepidisphaeraceae > JBBQKP01. The sequence continues at coordinate 26,983 of JBBQKP010000008.1, read as the reverse complement.
ATCGACCACGTTCAACGACACTGACCTCCAAATCATGCAACCGCTCCTCCAAATCAACGACCTCAACATCGCCTTCGACACGGCCCGGGGGCAGGTCAGGCCCGTTCGAGATTCGAACCTCTCGATCTACCCGGGACAGACCGTCGCGCTCGTGGGCGAATCGGGTTGCGGGAAATCCGTCACGGCCATGTCGATTTTACGGCTGCTCCCCACGCCGCCCGCGAAATATCTTTCGGGCTCCATCGTCTACCAGGGCACGGACCTTCTGGGCCTTTCCGAACGGCAGATGCGCAGCGTGCGAGGCGCGAAGATTGCGATGATCTTTCAGGAGCCGATGACGAGTCTGAATCCGGTCTACACGATCGGCAATCAGATCACCGAAGCCGTACGTCTGCACCAGAACGTGGATAAGACCAAGGCACTGGCGATCGCAGAGGACGCCCTGAAAGATGTGGGCGTCGCCGATCCTCGCCGCATGCTTCGCGAGTATCCGCACCAACTTTCGGGCGGCATGAGGCAGCGCGTCATGATCGCAATGGCGCTGGCGTGCAAGCCGGAATTACTCATCGCCGACGAACCCACCACCGCACTGGACGTCACTATCCAGGCCCAGATTCTTGAACTTCTTCGCGTGCTTCAGCGCGAGCGCGGGATGTCAATTCTGCTCATCACTCACGACCTTGGCGTCGTCGCAGAGAACGCGGATGTCGTCGCCGTCATGTACGCATCACGCATCGTCGAAACCGCTTCGGTCGAATCCCTTTTCGACGGCCCGACCCATCCTTACACCAAGGGCCTGCTGCGCTCGATGCCCTCGCTCTCAAATGCCTCTCACTCGTCCGAGCGAAAGCGACTGATCACCATTCCGGGTAACGTTCCCAACCCCGCCAATTTCCCGCAGGGCTGCAAGTTCCACACCCGCTGCACCCGCGCACGCGAACTCGCACAGACGCTTGACGATTCTGCCACCACCGAAGTTTCCAGCGCGGGCGAGACGTTTCGCGTTCCCAGTGTCTGTGCCACGAGCGAACCGTCCCTGCGCGAACTCTTCAACAAGCATTGGGTGGCCTGCCATCGCGAGCCCGGCTACGACGTGGCACCGGTCACCAGGCCCGACCTTTCAACCATGCGGACGGACACGAGATGAACCTGCAGTCGTATTTCCTGCTCAGACACCGTCGACTCCCGTGTGCAATGAAAAATAAATACTCAACTGCTGACCACCGACAACCGCAACCCGTCTTCGCAACTCTCTTCACACGCTGATGACCGCAACCTCAACAACACCAGTCGTCGAAGTCATCGGGCTTCAAAAACACTTTCCAATTCGCAAGGGACTTTTCTCCAGCGTTGTCGGGCAAGTGAAGGCCGTGGACGACGTGAGCTTCGCCGTTCCCGTCGGCAAGACGCTCGGGTTGGTCGGCGAATCGGGCTGCGGCAAAACCACCGTCGGCCGATCACTTCTTCGCCTCATTCCACCCACGGCCGGAAAAGTTCTGTACAAGGGACAGGATTTCCTCGCCAAGTCAGGCGAAGAGCTGCGGCAGCTTCGCCGGCACATGCAGATCATTTTCCAGGACCCCGTCAGCTCGCTCAACCCGCGAATGACCGTCGGCGCGATCATCGGAGAGCCGTTGCATGTTCACAAAATCGCCCGCGGCAAGGACCGTGATCAGCGCGTCGCCGAGTTGCTCTATCGCGTCGGCCTGGATCCCGCATACGCCGCTCGATATCCGCACGAATTTTCTGGAGGCCAGCGTCAACGCGTCGGCATCGCACGCGCACTCGCCCTCTCGCCCGACTTCATCGTTTGCGACGAACCCGTCAGCGCACTCGACGTTTCCATCCAGTCTCAAATTCTCAACCTCCTGGCCGACCTTCAACAGGAGTTCAATATTGCGTTTCTCTTCATCGCGCACAATCTCGCCGTCGTCGAGCATTTCTCCGACGAAGTTGCGGTCATGTATCTGGGCCGAATCGTCGAGAAAGCGCCGAGCAAGATTCTCTACAGCATTCCGAAACACCCTTACACCAAGGCCTTGCTCAGCGCGGTGCCCGAGCCCGATCCAAGGCCAAGGAAACAGCGAATCGTCCTCTCGGGCGAAGTCCCCTCGCCCGCGAATCCGCCCACCGGTTGTGCCTTCCATCCCCGCTGCCCGTTGACGCGCGATCTCGCGAAAGAGGCGGGGGTTGCAGACACGGTGGAGATTTCCTCACGCGGCGTCAGCCTGCGCATCCTGCGAAAATGCTGCGAACAACGCCCTCCACTCGAAGCCAAAGACAATCCCGAGCATTGGGCGGCCTGTTGGTTCACCGATTGAAGTAAAGCTTCGAGAACCAAAAGTTTTACGGGTTGTCTCCGATTGGTTCTTGTACCGGACGGGCCAAGCGAGAGATTTTTACTTCTGTTTCGAATCTTCGAATCTATTGTGCAGACCGATCTCCGATTTCACCCGATGTCGTGTTTATTGAAATAATTGAGATTCACCTCCACAACCTTTTCAGGATTCAACTCAATGCATCGCGGCGTCATGTACCAGTGTTTCGAATGGAATTCGCCTTCAGATGGTTCCTTTTGGCGAGATATTGCCGCGTCGGCGCGGAGTCTTCAAGAGCAGGGCTTTACCAGCGTCTGGCTACCGCCCGCCTACAAAGGGCACGTCGGTACTCTGGATGTCGGATACGGCGTTTACGATTTGTTTGATCTCGGAGAGTTCGACCAAAAGGAGTCGATCAGGACGAGATATGGCACGCGGGAGGAGTTCATTCATGCCGTCGCCTCCATTCGAAACGCCGGTTTGGTTGCCTATGCCGATGTGGTGTTTAATCACCGACTCGGAGCTGACGCCGTCGAAGAAGTCGAAGTCGTTGAAGTAGACCCGGCCAATCGGCTTGAAGTCGTCAGCGCTCCGATCAAGATCAAAACCTGGTCGCGCTTCAACTTCCCCGGACGCGGCGGGATGTATTCTACTTTCGAATGGCATTGGCAGCACTTCACGGCGTTCTCACACCAAGCTGGTGGCGAAAAAGTGAAGGAGCAAAAGGTGTATCGCGTCGCCGACAAAGGCTTCAGCGGTGAGGTCAGCGGCGAAATGGGCAACTTCGATTACCTGATGGGTTGTGACGTCGATATGTATCACCAAGACGTGCGGAAAGACCTGTTGAACTGGGGAAAGTGGCTGATCGAATTGACAAACATCGACGGGTTTCGCCTGGATGCCGTCAAGCATATTCCGAGTAGCTTTTTCGTTGATTGGCTCGGCACGCTTCGCGAACAAACCGGACTGGAGTTGTTCGCTGTCGGGGAATATTGGAGTGCTGATTTGAGTGAACTCGAGCGCTACCTCGAAGAGACCGGCGGCGTGTGCCGACTCTTCGACGTGCCACTCCACTTTCGTTTTCATCGCGCATCACTCGAAGGAAACACGTTTGACCTCCGCACGATTTTGGAAAACACATTGGTAGGACAACATCCGCTTGAGGCCGTGACCTTTGTAGACAATCACGACAGTCAGCCGGGCCAGTCGCTCGAAAGTCATGTGAAAGATTGGTTCAAGCCGCTGGCGTATGCGCTCATACTTCTGCGGCGAGATGGATATCCGTGCGTCTTTTGCGGGGACTATGTCGGAAACACGGACCCGGATCACGAGCTCGTATCACACAAGAAACTGATCGATGAATTTTTACTGGCACGCGCGGCCTTCACGCACGGCGAACAACACGACTACTTCGATCACGCCAACTGCATCGGCTGGTGCTGGACAGGCACGGATGAAAACCCCAGCCTCTTGGCAGTCATCATGAGCAACGGCGAGGCTGGCAAGAAGCGAATGAACGTGGGCAGACCTGACGTGAAGATGTACGACCTGACAGGTCATGTTCAAGAACGCATCACGACGGACGCTAACGGAGGGGCCGAATTTACATGCCCCGCGGGAAAAGTTTCAGTCTGGAGTGCTGCTGGGGCACTCGAAGTTTGAGCAACCCTAGTCAAGCAACGTCGACACACTCGACATGAGTGAGGGCAACTGCAGTTTGAACTGCTCGATCATTTCCTGCGTTAAGTTCAGTTGAGACAGAAGCATTGGATCGAGCGTCTGGCCGCGTGCGGTAAGGGGCAAACCGACTTCCGCCTGCGCCGCGACTACATCAGCGACGTGGATCAACGCCACAATCTGTCGGCCACTCTCGCTTGGCAAGCCAGGCTCGTGGTGGAACCCTGCGACCATCTGACACGACCTTGGGAATTGCCACTTCTGCGCTAAAATCAGGCCGATCTGCTGGTGATCGACGCCGATGATCTCTCGCTCGAGCTGTGTGAAGTCGGCGTGGATATCTGTCGCGGCTCGCTCGCAAACGTCGCGCAATTTTTCCGGCCAGACCTGCAGTGTCACCAGCAAGCCGATGTCGTGGATCATCCCCGCGAGAAACGCTTCTTCGGTAATCGGCAGTTTCAGTTGTCTCGAAATTTCTCGGGCACTCACTCCGACGGCCACACAGTGCTTCCACAAATCCTTAGCCGAATATCCAGCGCCGAGCTTGGTTCCCTTGAAGAGTTGACCCAGACTCGCCGCCACCGCAATGTTCTTCACGGCGTTTAAACCCAGCATGACGATCGCGCGATCGACTGAGCTGACTTGTCCAGGCAAGCCATAAAAGGAACTGTTAACGACCTTTAAAATGCGTGTCACCAACGCCGGGTCGTAGCTGACGATCTTGTGCAATGCACCAGCGGAGGATTTCGGATCTTCGACAGTGGAAATGATTTTTGCGGTCACCTCGGGCAATGTTGCGATCCCGGAAATGGATGCAATCGCCTTGTTGGCGAGATCGGTCGAACTTTGAGTCGTCATCGTGGCCATGTTCACCTCGTGAAAGTACGGAAAGAATCCAACCTGTCGCAATTCGCGACCGATCGTTCACATTGTTGATATCGAAACATTCGCTCAGGCACTTAATAAGCGATGGTCTTAATCAACAGCCGCCGATCGGGTTTTAGTTCGCATAGCGTCCGCACAATCCGACCCGCCGACTTTCCGTCGCCGTACACGTTCGCCACCCTCGTCATTATCGGCCGTGCGAGCTCTCGCCGTATCGCTTCCTTCAATTCTTTCGGACTAGCCTCCACATGCGACACGTTGCCACTGGTCTCGCGGCCAAATTGTCGCGGCCCGACGTCAAGCACAGGCGTGCCAAAACTCGCCGCCTCAATAATGCCGCTCGAACTGTTCCCAACCATCAATCTCGCGTCGCGCATCAGGCCAAGGAACGCCCCGCGCGAGACGTGTGTCAGAACCGTCATTCCACGCTCATTCAATCCGCTCGATAACGCGGATCGAATACCGTCAGAGCCCGCATCGCCATTGGGCATCATCGCGATGACGGGCAATTGACAGCCGCGCAACGACCCAAGTAATTCATACGCCATCGCGTGATTCGCCGCATCGCCCGCGAAACACGGATGAAGCAAAAATAGGATGTAATCGCCCGCCGATTCGATTCCGAGCTCCCTCATTGCCTTGGCCGAGATCGCGTCGTCCCTGATCCCGTCGAGCCCGGGTGCACCGACGGTGTGAATTCGCCACGCGTCTTCGCCCATGCGGATAAGCCGCTCGTTCGCACCGCGCGTTGCACATAGATGAATATGCGAAAGCTTGCTGATGGCGTGACGCATCGTGTCATCAAGCTGGCCCGTCGCACGCTCTCCGCCGTGAATGTGGACGACCACCTTGCCGCTCAGGTGCGCAGCACTCGCCGCGGCGAATGCCTCCACGCGATCGCCTACAACTAGTACCACGTCGGTGCTGAGCCGCTCGAACTCATCCGCCATGGTCGTTATCGCCCGCCCGACCGCCTGCGCGGGCCCGGAATGCGGCGCTCGATCTTGCCAATCCACCACCGAATTGATCTTCCACTTCTCACGCCGGATCTCGTCGATCGTCGAACCGCATGCGGCGTCAAGGTGCGTGCCGGTCACGAGCAATTGCAGATTCAATTCCGACTTGTCTTGAATCGCACGGAGCGTCCGACGCATCAATCCGAACTCCGCGCGCGTCCCTGTTACAAAGCAGATGTTTGGCGGTCGGGTTAGAGATCGCTTGCTCATGCCGCACGGACCTCTTGCGAAATATTGCGATTTTCAAGCTGATTCCATTCGATAAACGCGCCCGCTCGGATCGACACGCGTGATGTCATGCCGACGACGCGATCAAACTCCCATGCCGCGATGCCCGTGCCGGGCCGACACACTGTAAGGCAAGAGGCATCGATCAATTCTCCCGCAATGATGTCGCGAGACGCCGCGATTGATTGCCGACTCAACTTTCGAACGTCGGCCTCGGCGGTCAGGACTGTTCGCTCGCCCGCGCCGCGCATCGCGTCCGCAAATCGAATGTGTTTCACATACACCGCAAACTGCGTCGGGTCCGCGCTCGCAGAGTGATCCGGCCCTTGCGCATAACGGTTCCATGTCAAATGCTTTTCGACAATGACCGCGCCCGAAGCAACCGCCATCGCCCCGGCCAGCAGTTCCGTTGTGTGATCCGAATAGCCCACAGGCAAGCCGCTTCGCTTTGCCAAAGCACCGATCCAACCCAGATTCGCAAGCTCGATCGGAGTCGGATAGCTGCTGACGCAATGCATGAGAATCGCCGGCGTGTTGTTGTGACGCAGCCACGCGCACGTTCGGTCGATCTCTGATGTGTCAGCGGCTCCGGTCGAGAGAATCAGCGGTTTCCCAGTCTTCGCGCTTCGCCGAATCAAGGGCAGATTTACAAGGTCAGGTGATGCGAGCTTGATAGCGGGCAAGTTTAATTGCTCACAGATAAAAACATCTTCGACCGAAAACGGCGTCGCGAGCGGAACAAGACCTGCAACGCGAGCCGCGTCGATCACGCGCTCGACGTCTTCGACACTCAGTTCATATTTTCGCAGCAGATCGCGCTGGTTCGACGCGGGCGTTTGCTTTGTCTGATACTCAGCACAAACCGTGCCTTCCTGCACCAGACGGTCGGCCGAGAAGAGCTGCAGCTTCACCGCGTCGGCCCCGGCCCGAGCGGCTTCGCGCACGAGCTGAATCGCTCGCGACACTTCGCCGTCATGGTTCACGCCGATCTCCGCGATCACAAACGTAGGCGAGGCCTCACCAATCGGCCGGTCATCAATACGGAGTTGCATGTTCATGCTGCCACCGCTTCACGGAGGAAAAGGTCACGCAGTGCCGCCTCAGCAATCATGAGATCGCGCCGCGTGTCGACCTCGACGACTTCACCCAGACCCACGACAACGCCGCGTCGATCCGTGCCAAAAAACGCGTGCGGATCACTGCGATTAACTCTGCCGTGATCGAGTGCTTGTCGAGATGAAACGACCACTCCGCCGTCGTGGTAAAACAGTTCATCCAGATCCTGCCTGCGATGAATGCTGCCCGCATGAAGTGCAATCACTCGCATCTGCTCGTCGATCTTGCTCATCCACGCGGGGTGAAATTTGCCGACCGGAGCGAACGAACGCACCGAGTCGCAATTGGTGGTGTACAGAGTGCCGATCGCGTCATCGATCAGCGCGTTCGGGCGGACGGGCACATTGCCGTACAGCGTGACGATCGCGTTGAACGTCGTGCCAAGGCGAGCTTCTTCTATGTCGAGCGCGTGAAGCAACACGTCTTGCACCGAAGCGTCCGACGTCGCAAGCTCGGGCGGGCGGTCGATCGTGTCGAAGCCGGCTTGCGTCGCCAGCCGACGGATGCGCGGGCAATCTGAACTGACTACGACGTGCGTCAGTCGACGGCTTTGACGCACGTGCTGAAATGTATAATCGATCACCGGCCGCCCGAGCATTAAGAGCAAGTGCTTACGCGGTAAACCACTGCTGCCCGAGCGCGCGAGAATAACGCCTAACGTTTGCATGGAAGTTTTGTTTTGCAATTGCATGAGTCGATTCGCCATCCTTTCTAAACCGGCCTGTCCCATTGATCGCACCGCACGCACGCGGCGTACTGATTCCATCGACCAGCCTGATGCTCTTCGTTCACTTGACGCAATCTGGTTCGCCATGTCGCCATGAGTCCAAGTTGGCTGAGATTGGCGAGACTCTGCTCACCTTTTACGTCCTGTTCGCACGTCGTGATCGTGCCGTCAGACAGCACATGAATGCTGCTTGCAAGACGGCGACACGCACGCCTGAGCGGCGGGGCCATCGACATGGGCGACGCATTTTCGATCAGTCCGCAGAGACTCGTCGCGCCGCGCACGACGGCCGATCCCGTGGCACGAATCCATTGATCAACCCATGCTTCCATCTCCATTTGGTTTGACCTGCACTTTACAAACAGCGGCGCGATCAGCGGAACGGATTGGCCCATCGACACGCGGATCTTCAGAAGCCTCGTAAGTCCTTCGATCGCGTCACCAAGCCGATCGACGCCGCAGATCGCACGATAAGTCTCGGGCGTCAGTGCGGGAACATGGACCGAAACAACATCGACCTTCGCGCGAACAACTGCCTCCGCTATCCGGTCGCTGACGTTCAGCAGGTCCGTCTCAATATGCATTCGCTTCACGCCCGCGTCTGCGAAACATTGAATAATCGCTTCGAACTCCGGATGAAGCAGCGGATCACCCACGCCAGAGAATGTGACACGCGATCCCGATGCTGCAAGCTCGCTTGCGAGCGATCTCGCATCATCCATCGACATGTCCGGCCGATTGATTTGACCCGCGGCCGCGTTGTTTGATAGCGCTGACCAAACCGGCGTCGTCGACCTGCGAACCGTCAGCTCGATGGTCACGTCGGAAGGCACTTCGTAAATAGCATTCGCATCTTCCAGACGTGCGACGATCGTCTCAGTTTCAGCAAGGGGTTCGGACCCGAGAACACGCTCGATCGCATCAACCTGTCGTCGGCTGTCCAGCAAAAGCGAAACGCTCGCGCGAGCAATTCGCTTACTCGCGGGCACGCACGCACGCGTGCTGACTGGATCGCGTGCGATGCGGTCGGGGTGGTACGAGAGAAGCAAGCCGGGATGAGCATTCGTGCGTGCAAGATCAACGAGCATTTCGCGGCGAAGCAGCATCGCACCGGCGCCACTGGCGGCGTGGTTGAAGATCACTCGCTCGGCAGGAGACGCCAGTGCGCGCTCAATCAGTTGATCAATGAGAAATGGATCGATCAGCGCGGCGGCGGGGTCGACCAGCACGACGGCGCGGGCGTCAAAACACTCGGCCGCTTCTTCTAGCCACTGAGCATGAAAACCTCGATCAAACGCGGAAGCGCCGCACAGTCCGCCGCGCCACCCTTCCGACCATCGCCGTGAGACCGCAGTCGCTTCGATGGAAGGAATGAACTGCCTTTTGCCTTTGCAAATCAACGTTACACCGGCGAGCTCGGCGATGTCTGCCGCGCGGTGTTTCTGGTCGTCCCAGCACATCACCACGGCCGGGGCCAGACGCGTCACCTGAGCCAGCCGCTGCAAAGTCCAAGCGAGAATGGGTTGCCCGCGAAAGTGCAGATTCAAGCTGTCGTCAGGTTCGTTTTCGTGCAATAGAGAAACGACCGCGCGAGCGAAGGAGAGGTCGCGCGAGGGATCAAGCCGACGCGATCGCTTCGTTGATTCATAGCCTAGAAATGGATAGTCGTCGGGTTGTTTCATGCCGCGATCTCCAGAGTTCGTTCCTCTTCGTCCACATCGGGTGCAACACAGACACGGCCTCTCGCGCCGGCGAGCGCATCAGCGAACTCACTCGCGGCGATCCCGATTGCCCGCATGTTGGCGATGTCGCGTTTCGCCTGCATTTGCTGTCGTTCTCGTCCTTCGAACGCGCCCGAATCGTTGGCGATATCCGCTCGACACCGTTCCAGCTCACTCTGCTGCGACATCAACATGATCTGCTCATAGGTTCGGGCGAGTGGTTTCAGTCGCTTCTGGTGCTGATCGATCAGCGCGATCGCTCGATTGATCTCTGAGTCAGACGCGTCGGCTCGGTTGATCACCTCAAGTAGCGGCACAATAATTCCAGTCAGTTCAAAAATCTGATTCGCTTCATCAATGCGATTCTGCAAGCACCGGGCGACGGCTTGATCCGAATCGTTTTCACGAACGGGGTAATTCGGCACGGCAGGAATATCGCTCGTGCAGAATGTATTGATGGCGTCGGCAAGCGTCATGGGCGTTGCGCCGGCCTTGAGCGCGCCGCCCTCGGTCGCATCAATGACTCGCGCCTTGGAGTTCGCGAAGTCGCGCTCGAATTGTTTTAGGTACGAGAACATCCGCTCTTCGGTCCACACCACGCCGCCGTTGGTTGCGGGCACAGGCCTGAGGATCGCGCGGTCACGTGCGATCATTTCCCATTGTTTCATTTCCATTGTTCCAAAACGCGACAGCTCGCTGCGCCATACGTCTTCATGCATGGTGCCTGGCATGTAGAACACGCCGTCGGAAAAGCTGAGATCCTGGCCGACCATGATGATGGTGCTGCAGCCCAGGAACTCCGCGAGATAGAATGAGAGGTGTGCGACGGTGGCGCCCGAACGAAGACGTGGCCGATCCAGTGGAATTTCGCGGAGAAGGTCGTCGGCGTAGTCACTGCCGGCAAACGTGATCGGGCCGGTGTGGAGTGCGGGGACGCGCGGCGTTGCTTTGGGTTCGACGACAAGTTCCGTCTCGCAATTCGGCGGCACACGTTCGAAAAACCGCGCGCTGATTTCGTGGTAGTCGAGCGAGGTGACAAAGTGCGGCCTGATGCCGAAATCCAAAAGCGGCTGAAAGCTCGTCTGCACCGCGATGATTACAGCTTTGCCCTGAGCACGTTTAAGCTCGTGCATGTTCTTACGTAGCGAAGGCCCGGCCGCGACGACGATCGCGGGCATGCCAAGAAACTTGTTTTGCAATCGCAACAGCCCCGGTCGGCGTACATATTCCGCGAGGTTGGAGATGATGTTCGACGCAGTGGTTTTGCCATTGACCACGACGGTGTTGACGGACGTGCGGAGAAACGAAATCACCTCGGCGATGTCGCGCGCGGCTTGTTGAAACAGTTCGGGGTTGCGTCGTACGCTGGCCGGGTGCTCGACAGGAGGCGGCGCGGCCGTCAGCATGACCGCCTGCTTCATCCACTCATCAAGCAACTTCGGCTTGTCAATCGTCGTCAATACAGACAATCGATCATCGCCCAGTACGTCGCTCGCGTCCGCACGATTGATCGCGAGCCACAGCAGACGCGCGTCGGGCTCGAACACGAATAGCCTCGCGTTTTCTGCAAGCTTTGCAAGGAGCGATCGCACGTGATAGCCCAGCCCAAAGCCAATGAGAATGACTGCCGATGCTGTAGTTATTGACGGATCGAGAGACTGAACCCAGGCGTCGGCCTCGCCCTGCGGATCAAATCGGCTATGAAGCAGAATCGCAGCACCACGACAATCCGTCACGCGAACGCTCGGGGAGGATTTGCCTCCCACCGCGGCTCGGCTTTCGACAATCTCCGGCCCGCTAGATTCCTGCATCGCGGCGAACTCGATCTGCCTTGCGAGCAACTGATCACGCGACCACATCCGTGCGAGCAGCCGCACCACCGGGCTTTCCGCTGGCTCAATGAATCGTGAACTTTTGCAGTTGTTTGATGTCATCGGAGAATCACTTACGCTAACTGGCCAAAGCCCGAGACCGCGGGCAAGCCGCTCGCTTTATCTTTTATCGGACGAATCGTGCCGAAAAGATGACACGAAAACCGACGTTTTCCTCAACGGGATATTTAGATGACAGACTGGCTTTTCGCACCGCCGATTTGGCTCGTACTCGTGATCGTGATCGCGGGAATCGCCGTGTTTATTTATGCAAATGCGCGGACGAGCACGCAGGGGCGGCTCGGGGGCGTAGCCATTGCGATTGCGGGCGTTTTGCTGTTTGTGGTCGGCCGGTTCGTTGATACGCCGCTAGAGGCGTGTGTGAAGCGAACATACGCGATCATCGCCGCGGTGGAGGCCGCGGATTGGACGAAGATGGAATCGCTTTTGAATAACAACACGTCGGTCATGAACTTTCGCGGCGCGAAGGAGATCGCAGACGGCGCGAGAAAGCGTGCCGATCAATTCGGGCTGAAGCGGGCATTTGTTCTGGGCCGGGATCAGGTGCAGAGGCAGAACGTGATCGATGTGGTCGTGTCGGTGCTGAGTGAACAGAACATGCCGCCGCAGATTCGAACGACGTGGCGATTCAAGTACGAAGTGCGGTCGGACGGAATCCTGCTGAGTGAGATCGCACCGGAAAGCACGGGCGAATTGTCGGCCGACCAGATGAGGCAGCGTCTGGGCAAATAGCTCAATAAAATTCGCTTACCTGGCGGGCACGCGCCAGATGTCGAACTTACCACCGCGACTCGAGCGGAAGTAGACGAACTCACCGGCCGCATCAAACGTGGGCCGGTCGTTGATGGATGTGTTTTGTGTCAGGCGACGTTCACCACTGCCGTCGGCGTTGATGATCCAGATGTCGGAGGTAACGGGAGATGTGGCAACGATGGAATCTGGCGACTGACGGGTGAAAACGACTTTCAGTCCGTCCGGGCTCCATGCGGGATCGCGTTCGTCGAGGTCGGGTGTATCGGTGAGCTTTTGGACGATGCCGCCCTTGTCGCTGGTTCGGTAAAGATCACGCTTCGTGGTGTTGGAACCGCCGACAAAAACGACGGCGTCGTTGGCGGGGCCGATGCGAGGCTGTTGTCCTGGGATGTTGACGAGATCGGTTTCGAAAACGGTACCCACGACGCACGAAAAAATGCGCGGGCCGGGCTGACCTGGAGAGAGCGCCTCGTAGAAGACGCGTTGCCTCGCCTGAGAATCGGCACTGGGCCAGAGCAACTGCGAGTCTCCCCCTGTCAGGCGAGTCGCACCGGCCGACCCGTCGAGTGGAAGCGACCAGACGGCGAACTGCTCCCCGCCGCGATTGGAGGAAAAAATGACACGGTCTCCGGAAGGCGAAAACCACGGCATCAGGTCAAGATGTCTGCCGTCGGTAACGGTCGTGAGCGGTGTGTTTTCGGCCGCGTCTTCGGTGGGATTGACAGCGATCTGAGCGAGCATTAATCGAGCGGTATTCTTACCCACGAGCCGCGTCGTGGATGGAACGTCCAAAGGATTCGCCGGGACCAGCACGCAGATGACCAGTTGCCTGCCGTCGGGTGAGATTGCAAAGGTGTCGACCAGTGTCGCGGGCGCGAGGTCGGTCAGTCGAGTTGCGGGGATTAGTTCTGCGTCGCCAACATCCTTAAACGACGTGTGTGGCGACTGGACGACCGCCGCCGCCCATCGCTGATCACTGAATGAAAACCTCGCGTTAGCAATCGTCATCGGACGCTCGAGAATCTCGTCGAGCTTCACGACATAGTCGCTCTGCCCGTTTTCCCACGCGATCGTGATCTCATTCGGTGCCCACTTCTCACCGGGCCGATCGAGCGTGACCCGGGCTTGATAGGTCGGCAGCGTGCCGCGTTCGTCTACGGGAACGAAGCGAAGCGGCAAATCGAGCGGCTTGTCGGCGATTTTAGTCTCGCCCGAAATTGTGACGGCCGCGCCAGCGGGTTCAGTTCGAAGGATCGCCGTTTTCTCCAAGACCTGAAGCGGCAGCTTATACTCAACTCGGCCCTGGTCGTATTTGATCACCAACTCCGTGGGCGCATAACCCGCTCGCCTTGCAACCAGCGTCTTGCCGATCCATTCATTGGTCGAGAGATCGATCTCGAAAGATTCATCCTTCAGCCGAACCGGCGCGATGCCTGTCGTGCCAATCTCTCTGCCGTCGAGTGAGAGTTTCGCACCCGTCGGCACGGTGTCGATCAGCAGATCCTTTGTTACCGGCACGAGCGTGATCGGATACACACTTTGCGAATCGTCGAAATCAATCGTCGATGATTGCGGCTTATACCCCAGCCGCGTCACACGAAGAGTGAGCGGCCTGCTCGTTCCGTCATTGCCTATGTCGTAGGTCAGGTCAGAGCTGTATGCGACTGCGATATCGCCTGACTTGCTGCCAGCCTTTTCAACGGCGGTTTTTTCGCTCACCACTTTGTCATTGATCGTAACGCTATCCGCGGATGGTTGAACCTGAACAACGATGGGCTTTCGTCGGGGCTTCAGATTGATTGAGACCTCGGCGGACGTGTCCTCTTGGAGAGTCATGACCGCATTATCAAACCCGACGCGCTGGGCGATGACCGTGTGTGTTCGCTGCGGCGTGTCGAATGAAAGAGTCGATCGGACAACGCCTTTTCCGCGAACAACACTGTTGACGCGAATCTGTGCGTCCTTCGGCTCTGCCGTGATGACGAACGAACGAGTCGGCGCACAGCCTGTCAGAACTCCGACGACCACCGACAATAAAATCGGGATGTAATACCTGGTCGGGCGGCGTGACGGCTGGTTTTGAGAGATCATGATTAATTTTCAGACTTACTTGTTGCGATCGATCACCTGATTCGCCGCGGCCGGTTCGGTGACAGGCGTTGCGGGCTGCAGCCCTTCAAGGCGACTTACGAACTGAATCGGAAGAGAAGCCTCGGCGACGCGATTCGCCTGAAGATCGCGAACCGTCGCCTTAAGAACGTATCGGCCTACCGTCAGATTGGCGGGAAGGCGAATCATCTTATTGACGAAAAAATCTGTCCGGCGGCGACGACTCGAATCCGTCACGTTCTCGCTTTTCTCGCTCCAGACCTCCATGCCAAGCTCGGTGTAGAGTCTGACTTCGAAGGCGAGCCTGGTCTGCCATTTGCCGTCGTTCATCAGTGCGGATTTAAAGTTCTCCACCTCACTATAGAGAACCACGGTGGCGACCTGTCCGGCGACAAATCGGGGGTCGATCGGCTCGTACACACCGAACGCTCGGACCGACTTGCACAGCGTCACGTTCGCGACGCGAAGGTCTACACCGACTTTAATCCGCTCGGCCATGTCGATGAGGGGTTTGGCACGATCACTGCTAAGTGCGTCAGGATTGCTGCGAATTGTGTTGCGGAAATTTACCAAACCATCGAGCACGGCGCTGAGAAGTTCGCGGTCTTCTGGCGTCACTTTGTCGAGTTCTTCCACCTGCGGCACGGGTTCATTTCGCAGATACCTAAGAAGCTGTGCGTCGAGTTGCGCGGAGACGTCATCGGGCTGTTGCTGCGCACGCTGATCGAGTGATCGCGACAGCGCATCGCTTGAAACCGCACCTCGCTGGACGAGATCAACGCGCGATGGCTGTTCGAAGTTGCCGACGGTGTTCGGCTCGCCCTGCATTTCGCGCAGCATGGCTTCGGGGTCGAGCGGCTCGTTCATGGACAACGCACCGCCTGTTGAGTCTGCGGGAAGTTGTGGAAGCGTTTGTTCGGGAGCAAGTCCCTCACTATTTCGCAGCGAGTTTGTCCGCGTGTTGCGGAGTCCTGGCGGTTTGGCGGCGTTGGTCGAATCGGTCGAATCGGTCAAATCGGTCAAATCGGTCAAATCAGTCGAAGGCCCGTCTGCTCGCGGTGAGACTAAAGTGGGTCTCTGGCGAACAATCTTTTCAGAGGCGATCGAAGCCGTGGCGATTTCAGAATCAGGCCCCGATACGTCCGAACTATCATCGATAACGGCCGGCGTCAGATCGATTGTATCCAGCCCACGCACGGACATCTCACGATTCCGCTTGTCGCGAATGGTGGCTAGTTCTGACGCGAGGCGACGCTCCTCCTGCAGCTCGGCCTCCATCTCGATTTGATTGGCCCTAATGTCTTTGGCTCGCTCCTGAGCTTTGGCTCGACTCTCGATCACGTCCGACACGGAATCGGCGTAACTTTGTGTGCGACTTGCGACCCGTTCTACCGCATCACCCTTCAACTCGCCCGGCGTGACGAGCTGCGGCTGGCCTATCGGCGCGTTGGGCCAGTTGGTGACGGGCGGCGGCGAGATCATGGGCAAGGGAGGCGTAGAATTATCGCTCAGCGAGGCGCATCCGCCCATCAGTGCGACCGATACCAGGCAACATGGCGTGGCGAGTCGCAGGCGAATCGAGCGAGCGAGTGTCGCGCGATCGACGAAAACGCGTTCGATTTGTTTCAAAACCGAAAAACGACAATGAACTCGTTGACCCATCCGTGGTCCTTTTGAAAGAGGTGTACTGAACTAATCTAGATTATGTACGACGGTGACTGATTGATCAAGCCGGACTAGCTAACCATGATGACGCCTGATAATTTCAATCGCACTAATGTCGGTCCTCTATTACATTTTCGGCGTCATCGGTTGGATATGGTGCGGCAGTTGTCTGGTGCTCTGGACCGTTCAATGGCTGTCTGCACGGATGCAGGCCAGGCGAGATCGAAGGAGCTAGCGTACGGGATGCGAGGGATTCGGTTCGGCATTTACAAGCTGATTTTTTTGACCGTAGCTTTCGACCGCGTAAAACTCATTTGCCGATTCGCTGGGCTACGCCTAAGCTATTGGGAGAATGCCAAAGACCGAAGCCATTGAACTCGAAGCGATCGTCACCCAATCGTTGCCCAACGCCATGTTCCGTTTAAAAGTGGACGGTATGGCCGAAGAAATTTTAGGGCAGGTTTCGGGAAAGATGCGCAAGCACTTTATCCGTATTTTGCCGGGCGACCGAGTCAAAATCGAGATTTCGCCCTACGATCTGAAACGCGCGAGAATCGTCTTCCGGCAGAAGTGATCCGTTTCGCAAAAGTCAGTTTATTACGGGATTTTTGATGGCCAACCTTGACTACAAGCAGTCGGGCGTGGACTACGAGCCGCTTGACGGATTTAAGCGGGCGTGTCAGGCGCATGCAGCTACGACTCGCGCTGCGCTTTTGGATGGACAAACCATTGACGGCTATCGCGAGGTCGCGGGAATTCGCGGCGAAAGCGCGTTTTTGCTCGAAGGGCACGACCACTATCTCGCTCATGTTGAAGAAGGCCTGGGTACGAAGAATCTCGTGGCCGACGCGGTCGAGCGGGCGACAGGTCAGTGTCACTACCGCGCGATTGGTATCGACACGGTTGCGACAATGATCAACGACTTGATCACGTGCGGCGCGGACCCGATAAGCGTCGCCATGCACGCGGCCGTCGGTGATGGTCGCTGGTTTGCCAGCAGTGATGGCGTGGATGGCGGCCTGAGCCGTCGCGCGAAGGAACTCGCACAAGGTTTTGCAGAAGGTTGTCTCCAATCCGGCGCGATCTGGGGTGGCGGCGAGACGCCCGCACTTAAGGGCATGATCGTTCCGGACACGATCGTGCTTGCGGGGAGCTGCGTCGGGCATGTGAAGCCCAAAAGTCGACTCATCGTTGGCGACATTCGCGCGGGCGATGCGATCGTGTTTCTCGCGAGTTCGGGCGTTCACACCAATGGCCTGACGCTTTGCCGCGCGGTCGCAGACCGTTTGCCTCTGGGCTTTGAAACGCCGATCGGCGATTCGCCGCTCGCGCCGACGTTTGGCAGGGCATTGCTCGAGCCGAGCGTGATCTACGCGAAGTTTTGCCGAAAAATTCTGGACGCGGGTCTTCGAGCCCGGTATTTTGTGCATGTGACCGGGCACGGCTGGCGAAAACTAATGCGCGCACCCGCAGCCTTGGTTTACCGCATTGATGAACCGGGAAAAATACCGGCACTGTTCGACTTCATTATGCAGGCCGGGCCGATCGACAAACGCGAGGCCTTCGCCACGTTTAATATGGGTGTGGGCTGGGCGGTCTATATCGACGCTGCCGACGCGGCGATGTGCGTGCGGATCGCCGAATCACTCGGCCATCGCGCGTGGGTCGCGGGAACCGTTCTAAAAGACGACGGTCGAAAGGCCGTCGAAATTCCGCCCCATGATATCGTCTTTGAAGAAGCATCGCTTTCCGTTCGATAGTATTCATGAAGCGAACACTGGATCACGGCAAGGTCCGTTATCATCAACTTCCAACGCGCCCGACCATCAACAAATCTCAATCCAATTGTCACAAATCGCGTCTAATAATCCTCACGTCAAGCTCGTCCGCGAAAGCGACTGCTGGCTCATTTCGCTGCACATGCAGGCCGCCATCGAGCCCGACGCTTTCGCATCCGTCCACACGCTCATCGTCGAGCAATGGCAACCCGAAGCGAAGGCGCGGTGCGTGGTTGATTTGCACGAAGTCAGTTACCTCGGAAGCATTCTGCTAGGCCTGTTGATTAACATCCGCACCCGCGTCAGGAGCACCGGCGGCACCGTCGTTCTTTGCGGCTTGCCGACGCGATTGTTGCATGTCGTCCGGACCGCCAGCCTCGACCGCCTTTTTGATCTCTATCCCACTCGGACAGAAGCGATGAAATCCTTTTAGTTAAAAACGACCCGCACCGGATGTGCGCTCGATTATGGACATCTTCACGACCCCCCGTTACTGCCCTGTAAAGAGCTCGATTGCTCGATTAGATTATTTATCGCGAGGCGTACCCGTCGCCTTGTCCAAATCCGCCTGCAATCTCAACACCTGCGCAGCGTCCGGCACGATCTGATGCAATTGATCAATATACTTCTTCGCCAGCCCATACTGTCTTGCGTTCAGCAAATTACCGGAAAGTCGAAGCCGATACTGAATCCGCTGAATTTCGTCGCCGAAATTAGGTGCGTCCAGCAGCGTCAAAAGTTCGTCCATCGCCTTCTCTCCGGCGGCGAAATCACCCATGGCAAAGTAAGTCAACACGACATTGAATGAGGTGATCGTCGCGTTCGTGTCGTTGCGTACTTTGGTCGCACGATTAAGAAGGTCCATCGATTCAGTGAACCGGCCTTCCATGAATCGCGCTACGCCGAGGTTGTTCAGTGCCAGCAGTGAATTGGGAGAAGTTTTCATCGCGTGCTCAAAAAGCGTGCGCGAGTTTTGCCAGTGACGGGACTGGTCGTGCGTTCGAAGCCCCAGAGCGATGAGAATGAGGACCATCACCGGTACGACAATCTTCGGGCGGGTTGAACAGAGCCATGCGACAATGAAAGCAGGGCCAAGAAGACCGAAGTAGACGTAGTGATCCGAGACCGTCGAATAATATTGAAACAGAAACCTGGAGAATCCGAGCATCGGTGCCGGGCCTAAAGCAAAGAGAACGACTCCAAGAAGCAAGTACGGAAATCGCCTGCGAATGCGCCAACTCGCGAAGAGCAACACGGCCGGTACCAACCAGGTGAGCCAGAACCACCACTCCTTCATCACCCGCTCGGGATATCGCGTGTAGTCCACCACCAAATCCACCGGCCAGAACAGCTTTGACAGGTAGAAAAAGACTGCATCTCCCGCAATCATCGGCCTGGCCCATAAGGGCGGCGAGTACACTACCGCGGGATCTTGTACGTGCTTGGCGAACACCATCATCAGCGGGACCAAAATCCACAACATGCACGTGCGAAACAGGACATCTTTCCATTGAACTGACAGTCCAAACACCCCGATCGCGAAGATGGCCGCTGGCAACACCATCGCCTGAGGTTTGGAGAAAAACGCCAACATGAATAAGGCCGTGAGCCCGACCTGCCCTGCCCAATCAAAGCGATTTTTCGTGAACGACTCATTCGCCGCACCGCCATCCACGCTTTGCATAGCGCAGTTCGCGGCCTTGGTTCGCCACGCGTAAAGCACGCACGCGATGGAGCAGAACATCCACGCGAGCAGATCCTTGAACATCGCCGCCCAAGCGACGGTCTCGACCTGCAGCGGGTGTATCGCGAAGAACGCCGCACCCAATAAGGCCGCTACTCGTGACGGGATCAGCATGTACAACAGCTTCATGACGAAAAGCGAAGTAACGCAGTGCACCAACAAACTCCCGCCGTGGAAGAGCATCGGGTTAAGTCGGATCCCTTCCGCGTCCGGGTAGTCCACCATCGCGACCGATGCGATCAGCGCCCAAAACGTCTGTGTGATCGGCACGAACAGGCCAAATTCTGGCGTGGTCCAATAGTGTCTGAATGTATCGACACCGACTGGATTAAGCATCGGGTTCTGATGCAGATTCATGTGATCATCGAACCATGTGAAGTCGTTGAGGAAGATGCGATGCATCGCCAAGGCGATCAACACGATCAATAAAATGCCAAAGCCGAAAAGGCCCTGCTCCGACCCTTGGGATCGTGCACTTGTATCCTGATCCTCTGCGGTATTGACTTGGGGCTGATCCATGGATTTTGTCTCAATCGCGTGTCGCGATGCATGCCGCCATTCGACCGGTCGTGCCGCGGTCACGTCGGTGTGAGAAAAAGAACCGCTCTTGCCCGAACGTGCAAACATCGGTCGAATCGATGCGAACGACGCCCGCCCGGCGCAACTGTTTCTCGATCGAGCCGGACAAGTCGATCCGGCACTTCTCAGTCGCCGAGCGACGAACGAATTTCGACAAGTTCACCCGATCAAATTCCACCGCCACCTCTTCGCCAACCTCGAATGCGTCTGGTCCAATGCAGGGGCCGATCGCGGCAATGATGCACTGAGGCGAGGCTTTCATTCTTGATATCGCCTTTCGAACAATCTCCTGAACCGCCCCACGCCAGCCCGCATGCACAGCCGCAACTTCCTTGCCGTCTTCCGACGCCAGCAGCACCGCCGCACAGTCTGCGACTTGAATGCTCAGCATCTTTTTCGCCCGGACCGTAATCACCGCATCCCCGCAAACATCTGCTCCTGGCATACTCTCGCCCACTTCAACGATTTCACTGCCATGGACCTGCGCCACCGACGCCCTGTCATAATTGGCAAGCCCGATCGCAGACTGAAATCGACGCCAGTTTTCTGCGATGTTCTCCGGTTCGTCCTGATGGTTCGACATGGACGCCTGACCTAGATTCATCGAGCTGAAGGGCCCGGTGCTCACACCACCTACTCGTGTCGAGAATCCGTGCGGGACCCCGATACTCTCAAGCGAGTGCGATCGGAGAAATGAAACGCCGTTGGTCTTTACCTGTGTCAGCACGAGTGAGCGAACATAACCGACACGACAATACCGGAACATGGCGTCCGCATTTGCCTATCAACATCGTTCACTTTACACAATAGAGCTATGTCAACCGAAACCGCTGCAACGAAATTCCCCATTGACCTGTCACAGCTCAAGCCGCTGAAGCTGGATCCGAAGCGGCCGGGATTGAGCGCGGATGAACTTGCGATCTTGAAGTTCAACATTCAGCTTTGTCGCGACACGATCGTTTTTTTCACCGCCATCGCAGACGGAAAGGGTTTGGGCGGCCACACGGGCGGCGCGTTCGACACTGTGCCCGAGGTGATGATCACCCGAGCGTTCATCGCGGGCGGCGCGCCGATTCTCGACGTCTTTTTCGACGAAGCCGGCCATCGCGTTGCGACTCAATATCTATTGTCCGTTCTCGATGGCGCAATGCCTCCCGAAAAGCTTCTCCACTATCGAGAGTTTAACGCGCACCTGCCGGGCCATCCCGAGCGCGGCCTCACACCGGGCGTGAAATTCAGCAGCGGCAGGCTCGGGCACATGTGGGCGCTGTGCAACGGGATTGCAATGGCCGAAGCGGGTAAGAGTGTAGTAATGCTCGGCTCGGACGGCGCACAACAGGAAGGCGATGACGCAGAGGCCGCGCGGCTGGCGGTCGCGGCGAATCTGAATGTCAAAATTTTCGTCGACGACAATGACGTCACCATCGCCGGCCATCCCAGCAACTATCTCAAGGGCTTCAGCGTCGGCAACACACTCGCGGGCCATGGCTTGAAAGTTGAGCACGTCGACGGCGAAGACCTCGTGGCTCTATACGGCGCTTTGTCGCGCGCATTCACGACTGAAGGGCCGATCGCCGTCTGTATCAAGCGGAAAATGGCTCCTGGAATCGTGGGCGTCGAAGGCCACACCCACGGGCACGAAGCGATAAAAGTCGACAAAGCAGTCCCCTACCTCGAATCGCGCGGTCTGTCCGAAGCGGCCGCCTATCTCAAAACACTCAAGCCCGGCAAGTCGCCCCTCACCTACCAGGGCAGCACCGGCCAAGGCAAAAATCGCGATGATTTCGGCAAGCTCGTCAACACCTATCTCGACGCGCTTTCCCCCGCAGATCGACTCGCCACAGTGCGAGTTTTTGATAACGACCTCGAAGGCTCATGCGGTTTGCATCACATCAAAAAGAAATATCCGGAGCTCTACGTCAATGCCGGAATTATGGAGCGCGGCAATTTTAGCGCCGCCGCCGGTTTCGGGTTCCAAAAAGGCAGGCAAGGCATCTATGGAACGTTCGCGGCGTTTCTCGAAATGGTTGTGAGTGAGATCACCATGGCTCGGCTCAACTTTTGCAACGTGCTTGCGCATTTCTCACACAGCGGCTGTGATGACATGGCCGACAACACGTGCCACTTCGGGATCAACAATCTCTTCGCCGCAAATGGTTTGCCCGATGACGGCAAAGACAATACTCGTCTGTATTTTCCCGCCGACCAGCACCAGTTCGCCGCCTGCGTGAAACGTATCATCACCGATCCGGGTCTGCGATTCCTTTTCTCCACGCGCTCGGCCGTCCCCGATTTGCTCAAGGAAGACGGCACGCCCTTCTACGGCGCGGACTACTTATTTAGCCCCGGCAAGGATGACGTCATTCGCGTCGCACCCGCGGGCGGCGGTTACATTGTCTCCACCGGCGACATCACCTATCGCGCACTCGACGCCGTCATCACACTTCAAAAGGCCGGCACGAAGGTCGGGCTCATCAACAAGAGCACCCTCAACGTGAGCGACCCCGCCACGACTTCGCTTCTTAAAGATGCGCCATTCGTACTCGTGGCCGAGAGCTTGAACGTCGCCACTGGCATCGGCAGCCGCTTCGGAAGCGAGCTTCTGAAAGCGGGTTATCGCGGCAAATACAATCACATCGGAACAAATCGCGAAGGCTCTGGCGGGTTGTGGCAGCAAATCGGCTATCAGGGCCTCGACCCCGTCGGGATCGCCAAAGCTGTGGCCGAGCTGACGTGAACTACTCGCACTGAACTCTTCGACACTCCTCCGGTCTATTCAAAAATCACATGATTAATCGCAATTCGATTCGGACGTTTGCCGCCTTGTCACTCGTCGCGATTTTCATCGCCGGTTGCAAATCAAGACTGTCGCCCGAGGCACGAGATATACAGGTGGAAAGTTTTGATGCGGTCCATCAAATCGTTCTTGAGACCTATTTCAATCCGACCCGGCTCGGCCCCAAGCCAGACGGAATCGGCTGGACAGACACTTATAAATCGCTCAGGCCCAAGGTCGAAGCCGCTTCGAGCGTGAACGTGGCGCGGGGCCTGACCGAGCAGCTCATCGCATCCATTGGTGAGTCGCACTTTGGCCTTATTCCCGAAGACATCGGGCCGCAATCTCAAAGTGAAAAGAAGAGTTCCAAAGCCAGTGTCGAAACAAGCGCTGATAACAGTACTAGAAAAATTGCTGACAAGACCCCTGACAAGCCTGCCAGCAAACCAGCGACGAAGTCGGTACAGCCCGAGCAGACGCTGGGCATCACGCTTCGCATCATCGCGGGCGAGGCGATCGTCTTCCGCGTCGAAGCAAATTCTGCCGCGGATAAGGCGGGAATCAGGCCGGGCGACCACATTCAGCGCATCGGCAGAACCCGCACAAATCGCCGAATCAACGAAATTGAAAAGCTCGAGTTGCCGAGTGCTTACCAATTGCTTTATCTTCAAAGCGAACTCGACGTCGACGAGGGTGAATCTAAAACGCTCCTGATTTCAAGCGGTGAATCCAACGGCCGCAAGCTAACGCTCGCCGCCGCGCCATCGAGCGTTCCGGTCAGTAAATTCGGCAACCTTCCCCCCATTGCTGTCGATATTGAAACGCGCGACATCAAAGGCGTCGGCTACTTCAGGCTAGGCTCGTTCTTCGATCCCGGACGCGTGTTTGGCGTCTATCGAAACTTCATCGTCGAACACCAGCATGCACCAGGCCTGATCATCGACCTGCGCGGCAATCCGGGCGGTATCGGCGCGATGGCGATGGGTATTGCCAATCAACTCATCGACAGACCCAACCTCAAACTCGGCACGATGATCACACGCGACAGCCGACTGAACTTTGTCCTCAACCCGCAATCGCCCAGGTTTATCGGAAAAGTTGCGGTGCTGGTGGATGAGGGATCCGCGTCGACGAGCGAAATCTTTGCCGCCGGTTTGCAGGACATCGGCCGCGCGCGGGTTTTCGGGCAAACCACGCCGGGCTTGGCACTGCCGAGCATCGTGACCAAACTTCCCAGCGGCGACGCGTTTCAGCATGCCACCGCCGACTATATTCGCGAGAAGGGCCAACGACTCGAAGGGCTGGGTGTCATTCCCGATGAGAACGTACTGCTTGATCGAAATTCCCTTTCAGAAGAACGCGACCCGGTGATCGACGCTGCAATCTCATGGATTAATGCGCCCAGTTTACCGGCTTCAACGACTGTTCCGGCAACCGTTCCAACCACATCTCCGGCTACACTCCCCCTAATAGTCTTCCCCACAACAACTGCTCCGATCACGCGTTAGTTTTGTCGAATCAACTCACCTTTTTCAGAAAGAGAAAATGAAAAACCCTTCACTCACTCGCCTGTCATCATCCGGTTATGTCTTTGCCGGAGCAATCCTTTTCGCCGCGACAACAATGGCTCTCGCGGAGCCGGCAAGCATTCCCACCGCAGTACCACCCGCAACAGCTTCCACCCTCCCGGCCGTGATTGACAACACCGCTGCCGACAAAATTCTTGACCGCTATATCGAAGTGACCGGCGGGCAGGCTCTTTACGACGCCGTGAAAAGCCGAAAAATTCAGGGCGAATTGTCGATCCCCGCGCAGGGCATCACCGGTTCGATGACCGTCGCGCAGAAGGATGAGAAGACAGCGCTTGTCACGCTGGTTATCGAAGGCCTGGGTAAAGTCATCCAGGGCCGATCGGGCGATACGATTTTTGAGTTCAACGGCATTTCCAACGCCGCTCGTATCGTCGAGGGCGCAGAAGCCGATTCGCTGCGACGCACATTGTCGCTCGATGACCAGAAGGCAGCACGCGACTTCTTCGTCTCGCGTCAGCTGATCGGCCGCGAGGACGTGGAAGGCAAACCCGCAGACAAGGTTCTGATGATCGCCGCCGACGGCACGAAGCAGACGAGCTTTTATGACGTCGAAACCGGGTTCGCAGTGAAATCTGAAATTTTGCTCACGACCCAGATGGGTGAAATTGCGGCGATGACGAAGTTGCAGGATTATAAGGCGTTTGACGGCATTCTTATTCCCACCCTCACCAGGCAGTTCGTTGCCGGGCAGGAAATCGTGATCAAAATTAACAAGGTCGAGACCAACATCGAATTGACTGACGCGGACGTCGCCCCGCCCGAATCGGTCTTGCCACTGCTGAAGAAGTAGTCGACGTAATTTCGGATTGACCATCGCAGGCCGCGCTTCTCGAACGAGAATCGCGGCCTTTTATTAAACGGCGTCAAACAGTTACTCATCGCAGCACGCAGTTCCACTTCGCAAAAGAATCAGTGTGACGCATGGGTATGACGCACGGTTGTAGCGCACGGGCGTGACGCGTTTGGCAATGTCACATACTCTCGGGCAATGCATCGTTCGACTCGTCATACAGTTTTGTCGATCGCGATCATTTCTCTCTCCCTCGCCTTGTTATCTCTATGGTACTTCTACGCGACGATCCCGTGGCTCACGTCCACCCTGCCCGGCCACCTTCGCCGCACCACGCCGGTCTATATGCAGCCGCGACTGCGATTCGCGGATGGCGCTGCTATACATCTGATTTACGCATGCGTGACGATGATCGGATCGATCGCCGTGCTGGTGCTTGCGAATCGATTCATTCGCCGATCAAGCCTGCTGCTGTTCGTCGCATTCTGTGCGGTTCTGGCGACCAACGTCATGGTCTCACGCGTCGACCGCGGGCGAGATTCATTCGTCGCGCCGTATCTCCGCACGCGGCTCGAATATTTCGGCGACGTGCCTCGCGTGCGCGACGACCCGCTGAAGTTCGTGCGAAATTATCAAGACATCAGCCCGAGACTCTCGCTGCACGCGGGTACGCATCCGCCCGGAGCTGTGCTGTTTCTGTGGGCGGGGACAAAGCTGTTCGGCCCGTCGGTGGATGTCGCGGCGTGGTGGTCGGTGGTAGTGGGATCGCTTGCGGTCATTCCCGCGTACGGATTGGCTTTTCTCGCGGGCGGCCGAGCAGGCGCACGCAGAGCTTTGCCGCTATACGTCTGCGCGCCGAGCCTGGTAATATTCGGGGCAACCAGCATGGACGCGGTGTTCCTGACGTTCGAGCTATCGGCATTCTTTTTGTGTTTCATGGCGTTTCAATGCCGCAAGACATTGCCAGCGATTTTGTTGATCGGCGGCGCGGGAATCTCATTGTGGCTCGCATCGTTCCTCACATTTGCCGTGGTGCTTGTGCCCATTTTAGTGGCGGTTCGTGTCGCGATTGAACTCGTTCTCGATATGAGCCGTAAGCGGCTGACCGGCGTTCGAACCTTTCTAAAGGCGTCCGGCATCGCAGCGATGTTTCTCGCAGTTTCATTCGTCGCGTGGCTCGTCGGTTACGACGTCCTTGCCGTCGTGGAAGCGGCCATGAAACGCGACCATTCCGCCATGCAGAGTTCGGGCTACGAATCACTGCAACTCTGGGCGCAATGGTCCGTCGGCAACCTCTTCGCGTTTTTACTTGGCAGCGGTGTCGCACTGTCGGCCGCATTTCTGTTAGTCGGTTTCCTTCATAAACCCCGTCGCGATCGATCTGTCTCCCTTGCAGTCACGCTCGCCATCACCCTCCTGATCATCTCCGTTTGCACACTCTTCTCATTCGAGACCGAGCGCGTCTGGCTCTTCCTTTCCCCCGCCATGATCGCCTGCGTCGCCGCCAACTTGCGCGGACGTTTCGTCTGGTCAGTCCTGCTTTTTCTTTGCGTCACTCAGACGCTCTTTACGCAGTACTACTTCAACACGTGGTGGTGACGACGCTGGTCATATCGC